>CAYNFB010000269.1:0-5322 GCA_964396355.1 uncultured Leptospirales bacterium
GTGTTGCAGGGAATGCTGAAAGCATCAGGGAACTGCAGCAGTACACAGTGAAGGAGGAAAATTTTCTTGAAGAGATCAATGAACAGATGAATGAGAATATGGCTCTTTCTAAAAATATAGGCCTCTCCACAAATGAGCAGAAGGTCGCCACAGAAGCAACATCAGCATCTATTGAACACGTCAATGCGATGATGATGCAGATGGCTGACGGTGTAAATAATATGGCTCAGTCATTCGGTAAGATTGCAGATAACGCAAAAAATCTTCTTCAGAAGAGCAGTGCGGAAGTTAATGAGTCAGGCATCGATGAGGACAGTGCTGTTTAAAATATTAAAGGCAGAAAAAAATTGAATACTTCTCTTTCAGATTAGAAGGGGGAGTATTTCACTGATTGACCCGAGTTCGATTATTCTTTCTGATTCGGTATAATCCTCAACTATTTCATGCTGCCAGGTCTCCTCGGCCGGGATGTAGACTGCCGTGCCTCCGATAGAGTATACCGGGAGTATGTCTGATTTCATGGAATTGCCTGCCATTAAAAACTCTTCAGGACTGATATCCAGATGTCTGAGGAGCTTCAGGTAATCCTCCTCCCTCTTGTCGCTCATTATTTCTATGTGATGAAAGTAGCCTGCCAGGCCTGATTTCTCAAGCTTCGTCTCCTGATCGAGCAGATCCCCCTTGGTGGCCAGTATGAGCCTGTACCTGCCTCCCAGTGCGGAGAGAACCTCCTCGGCCCCTTCCATGAGCACAACAGGCATTGAGAGTATCTCCTTGCCCATGCCGATTATTTCTTCAATGATCTGTGATTCTATTCTTCCCGATGAGACACGAAGGGCTGTTTCTATCATTGAGAGGGTGAAGGCCTTTACTCCGTAGCCGTAGAGTTTCAGGTTGTTCTTCTCTGTGGAGAACATTTCATCTGATAATTCGTTGTCATCGCCGTATTCAGAAAGAAGAGATATGAATCGTTCTGCTCTTCTTCTGAAATAGGGTTCATTGAGCCACAGCGTGTCGTCGGCATCGAAGCATACGACATTTATATTCTCTGGGATTCTGCTCCTCATATTCCGGTCAGTTCCCTGTATCTGTTAAAACAGATTTTTTCTATTTCCATAAGGTTTGCAAAGGAGTCGGAGAAATCCTTCTCTCCCGTGAGGAAGAGTCCGTGGCCGAAGACTATGGCGCCTCTTCTGTTCCTGATTGCCGGGGGCAAAGTGGTGGCTATTCCCGTTGGTCCTGTGCCTACCTCTCCCGGAATGATGGGAACATCTTCTATCATTCTCTCTCTGGTGCATGCTATGTGACATTTTCCCCTATTGGGACATTCAAGGTCATCGCAGAGGAGGGAGCTTATGACGCAGTATTTCGGATGTCCGTGGAGTATGGTTTTTTTCGTGCTCTGGCGGAATATGCTCCTGTGGGCCGAGAATTCACTCGATGAGGTCATGGCATTGGTTGTTGAGTTGTCCATAGGGCAGGGGTCGATGAGGCCTGAGAGCTCATCCAGAGAGGTTCCCGTCTGGCTGATATAGATTATATCGTCGTGATATACCGAGATGTTTCCAAAGAACGAGTCCACCATGCCTGACTCTACGGTGAGCCTTCCTGTCTCTACAATCGATTCTGCAACTTTCGAGGGCGAGTCGTAGGGCGCGTTGATTTCTGGATAATCTGAAAATTCCGAGATGAATGAGCCGTATATATCTGCTGCTTTCCGGGCAATCGGTTCCGGATTGCCCTTCATGGGAATGAGCCCTCTGCTGTGAAAGTAGAAGTCTGTCATGAATTTAACGTAGCACGAGAAGCATATGGAGCTGAATGTGATGAAGGCCTGCTCTGCGCTCACTGTTCCGAATGTGACTATGCCTCTTCCGGGAATTATTACACCCTTCCTTTTCTTGAGACCGGAAATAATTTCATCACCAGTGAAGTTCTCTGCCACGGGAATGTCGTGGAGAAAAGTTCTCGTCTCGGTATCGTCGGGATGAATTAAATTATCCGAATCGGCGCTGTACTCTGCAAGATAGTCTATTATCGATTTGAAGGGCTCCATGGTATTTGAGAACAGTATGGAGTTTATGTTGAGTCCTGCAAAGACCTCTTCGAGAATGGAAATATTTTCACTCTCCCTGCTCCATATTATTTCATCATCCAGGGCCCCCAGCAGCGGCTGGCCCTCTCTGCATAATCTCTGTGCTATAAGTTTTTGTGAATATTTTTTCAGCAATCTGTCCATTCCAGCCCCAGTTCCAGACATGTATTTTTTTCAGGTTTTCCCTGGGGAGTAACACCCCTTATGCGGTAGTATTTACCTCTGGTTTCAAGAAAATCATCTCTGTTCAGCGGTAAAATTTCAATCCCTTCGCCAGATGATCCCTGATCAGTGAAAAACCTTTCCGGCAGATCATCATCATCAGATGAAAATCCCCGTATGCAGTTCATCATCCGTTCATTGTAGTAAATTCTCTCTCCTGCCCGAAGGAGGTCGCTTCCGTTAGTGTCCATGCCTGTTACTGCATTGAAAACGTGGGCGTATTCTTCAATGGTTGTGCCGAAGAAAATGAATTTGCAGGCAGTGAGAGAGTCAATGAGGGCATTCATATCCTCTGCAATTTTTATAATTCTTGCCTTTCCTGTGAAGGAGAATCTGTCAGTAGCCACGGGCTTTCTTAATATTTCATGAGACACCGGGTAAGCTCTGAGATGGCATCCTCCCCTGGTCGATGTGGCATATGCAAGGCCCATTCCTAATGCGCCCCGGGGATCGTAGGCAGGCAGCTCAAGCCCCTTGACAGACATGGAAGTCCCGGGCCTTCCGGCATTTCTGGCATATTCTGCAGAACCGTATTTAAGTGCGGCTCCCTCGTTTCGTGACAGTGATATATCTTTAAGAATCTGCAGCAGATCTATATCCTTAAACTTAAGATTTTCAATTTCCATCCAGCAGGCGATTGTTGATGCCGCAGATATGGTGTCCATTCCTGCATCATTGCATATTTTGTTTGCCTCTATGACGATGTCTATGTCCCTGTTGCCTATGAGGGCTGTGAAGTGAGACATGGTTTCGAATTCCGGTATAGCCCTGCCGTCGTATGATTTCTTCTTGCACTGAATGTGACAGCCCGTGCATCCGGTTTTGGATGTGCTGAATTTATTTTTATAGCTGTGAGCATTGAGTTTTTCTGCACCTTCAAAACGGGTGGCCCTGAAATTGTCCGTGGGCATCATCCGTCTGCTGTGGATCAGGTCGAACAGAGCTCCTGTACCGTATTCCGATATTCCCAGCTCTCCCTTTAAAACAGGAGATGCCGATACCAGCCTGAAAACATCCTCTCTCGCTTTTTTTAAATCTACTTCATCAAAGACCGGAGTCTTCCCCTGTCCTTTTACGTGTATGTACTTGAGATTCTTCGTCGCCATCACAAGACCCAGGCCGTTTCTTCCTGCAAAGGAATGGCCGTCGAAGCATATGCCTGCAAATTTAACTCCGTTTTCCGCCGCAGGACCTACGGCAGCCTTGCCTCCGTCCTCCATAACAGATAAGGTCTGTTCCGTACCTCTTCCGGCAAGCCCGGGACAGCTGATTATTCTGCACTCTGAATTATCTATTTCAATAGCGCAGAGGCCGGAGCTTTTTCCTGTAATTATTATTCCGTCCCATCCTGCTTTTTTCAGCTCGGTTCCGAATTTTCCTCCTGCAGATGAATCCCCCACTGTCCCTGTAAGGGGCGATATGGACATGACAGTGAAGCGTCCCGACGTGGGTGAGGCCGTGTTTACCAGAGGGCCGTTAAAGATGAGCAGGGGCATTTCAGGGGAGTCCCATGTTTTGCCGCAGAGAGGCCTGAGAAAGTAACCGGCCAGGCCTTTCCCTCCGATGAATTTTCTGTAGATCTCCTCTGAAGGGGTGATTGTTCTGTGTTTTCCTGCAGACAGGTCGATGCAGAGCACTCTGCCTGTCCATCCGAATGTATCTGACATTAAACTCATCCTGTTTTTAGTGAATCTGACAACATTGATATGAGGGCAGAGTATAACGCCGGCCAGATCTTGCCAAGATAATTTGTAATATCATGCGATATTCTGCATCTCCCGGACAGCTCTTTTTTTTGTTTTTGAGGTGTAATAAAAGAGTTTATGTCTCATGAGATGTTATAAAATATTGCGTAGAAGGGCTTGAAAAATGAAAATCGTTTTACTATATTATCAATGATGTCGATTAAAAAACTAGGTCATTAAAACCTGTTCAGGGAGGAACGGGGACCATGGAGGTTTTTATGAATAATCTCATGAAAATGGAGGATCGTGAGATAAGGCAAGGTAAAATCACCGGAAATCCAGAAAAAGTAGGTGAGTTGCAGCGAAGGATTTCCGATGAATCATATCTTGATCACGCAATATCAAAGATTGCCACTGATCTGTCTCATTATCTGACCAAGTAAAAAAATTATTCACTTAAGCAGTTGCCCGGGAGGCAACATTTTTCAATTGCAAATTATACATCTCTTTTATAAAAGAGATGTATAATTTGAAAATTCTTTTACGGTGTAATGCAATCATGAGTAATGAAAAATCCTATGAAATACTAAAGCAGAACAGAACCATGAAGAGGCTTTTTCTCGTGCTCTTCGGTACTGTCATTGTATTTTTACTATATATATTCAGGTTCTATCTGTGGATATTTTTATTCGCAGTAATATTCTACGTTGCGATCAGGCCTCTCCATGAGAGACTGCTTTGTATTGTAAAGAAAAGAAGCATAAGCTCAACTGCAATTATACTTCTATTCTTCCTTCTTATTTTAATTCCGTCTATGTACATGTTTCTTTCTCTTTCGGATCAGATATTTGACCTTTATAAAAATATTCAGGACAGAGTGGATCAGGGTTTTATCGATGAGGTTGAGAATAATCCTGTAATCGGGAATGTTCTGGATTATCTGAACATCGAGAAAGGTGAAATCGGAGAGAAGTTTGTAGCCTTCACCAGAAGGACCTATATGAGTATCTTCTCAAGTATAACTTCGGTAATCTCATTTCCAATAAATTTCATGATAAAGTTTTTCTTCATGATTTTGATGATTTTCTTTCTGCTCAAGGACGGGAACAGGCTTGATGGCGCAATATACAGAATACTCCCCTTTCCTGATGATATGGAGCGTGTAGTAATAGACAGACTTAAAGAAGTAATCTATGTTCTTATGCTTGGAAATCTCTTCATCATGTGTCTTCAGGGCTTCATGGTCGGCATGGGCTTCTATATTGCCGATGTCAGGATGCCTCTTCTATGGGGGACTCTGGCTGCAATTCTTTCACTTAT
>CAYNFB010000270.1:0-5294 GCA_964396355.1 uncultured Leptospirales bacterium
ATAGCAGGAAATTCTTTAGACATAGTAGAAAGAGCTACCATGGTATGCCCCTTGCTGTCATCTATAATCTGAGCATAAAAATTCTTATTACTTCTTGATATACAGAGTCTAAGCTTAGTAACATCTCTTCTGACTTTATTCTTAACCCTTGTTCTTCTACGGGAAAATCTTTTCTTTTTAAGTGCTAATTTTTCCATTTTTACTTACCTGTCTTACCTGCTTTTTTCCTAACAAATTCACCTTTATATCGTATACCCTTTCCCTTGTAAGGTTCAGGAGGTCGTAATTTTCTTATATTAGCCGCACCCTGTCCAACAAGCTGCTTATTACTGCCCTTTACTTTGAATTTAGTAGGTTCGATTACTTCAAGAGTAATTCCGTCAGGTGCCTGAAAATCTATCGGATGAGAATAACCCAGCTGAAACTGTACATTGTTTCCCTGCTGTAATGCTCGATATCCAACACCAATTATTTCAAGCTCTTTTATAAAACCATTTGTAACACCTTCGACCATATTGTTGATCAGTGATCTGAAGAGGCCGTGGTATGCTCTTTGCTGTTTGTTTTCAGCGTCCGTTACATTCACATTTAAAATGTTATCAGTCAATTCAACATTGACGTCTTCAAGTATTGTCAATTTATTTTCTCCAAGAGGACCTTTCACAGAAATATCTTTTCCGCTGATATTTACTGTTACCCCGCTTGGAATTTCTATTGGTAATTTCCCTATTCTAGACATATCTACACACTCTTTCCACTATGAAATTTCGCATAATACTTCGCCGCCAACATTAAGTTTCTTAGCAGCCTTATTAGTTATTACACCTTTGGGTGTAGATAATATCCAGATTCCAATATTATTGTATACAGGTACAAGATCACAAGCTTTTAGATATAATCTTCTTCCAGGTTTACTCATCCTTTTCAGAGAGAGAATTGAAGCCTGATTATCTTCCCCGTATTTTAAATAAATTCGAAGAATTTTTTGTTTGTTATCTTCAATTAATTTATAATTTTTAACAAAACCCTCATCTTTTAGAATCTTTGCAATTGCAACTTTGATTTTAGATGATGGGATATCAACCTTCAGATGTTCTGCTTTCACAGAATTCCTTACTCTGGTTAACATATCTGCAATTGGATCACTAGTAGCACTCATGTTTCAACCACTCTCCACTTAAATTTTCTACCATGATGACTTTGTCACACCGGGTATTTGCCCTTCACTGGCAAGTTTCCTAAAGCATATTCTACACATATCGAATCTTCTTATATAGCCTCTGGGCCTTCCACAAATTGCACATCTGTTATGATTACGGACACTAAATTTTCCGCCTTTCTTGTGCTTTGCTACCATGCTTGCTTTTGCCATATCTGATTACCCCTGTTCCCTAAACGGCATTTTGAACTCTTTTAGAAGCGCGTAAGACTCTTCTTTATTTTTTGCTGTTGTTACAATAGTAACATTTATACCATGAATCTTTTCAGTCTTATCAAAACTTATTTCAGGGAAAATAATCTGCTCTCTTATAGAAAAATTATAGTTCCCGTTGGTATCAAAAGATTTAGGAGATAACCCCTTGAAGTCCCTAACCCTGGGCAGTGCTACATTTATCAGTCTATCGAGGAACTCAAACATCATGTCTCCTCTAAGAGTAACACGGCAGCCCACATCATATCCTTCACGAATCTTAAAGTTGGCTATTGACTTTCTGGCAACAGTTTTAACTGCTTTTTGCCCGGTTATCATTGATAATTCATCGATAACTGAGTTCAAATAGTTAGGATTAGCATGGGCATCACCCATACCGACATTTAAAACTATTTTTTCCAGTTTTGGAACCTGCATTACTGTGCTGAAATTCAGCTGTTCCTTCAGGTTCTGCCTATATTTGTTATTATACTCTTCCTTAATTCTTACCTGCATAATCAGTACCTTTATTTATCTATGCTCTTACCACAGCTTTTGCAAACTCTAGTCTTTGATTTATCTTTAATTCCAACACCAATTCTGCTTCCTTTTTTACATTTATCGCAGAAATACATAACATTAGACAGATGAATTGGAAATTCAAGGCTAATCATTCCACCCTGAGGATGTTCCTGGCTGGCTTTGAGGTATTTAGTCTTTTTGTTAATTCCTTCAACTATCACGCGATTTTTATCACGGTCTATTGTTAGAATTTTCCCTCTTTTGCCTCTGTCTGCTCCAGTCATTACTACGACATTATCATTGAGTTTGAATTTAGTGTTTGTTTTTTCAGAATTACTGTTTTTCATTTTTCACACCCTCTTTATAGCACTTCAGGTGCCAAAGATACTATTTTAAGAAAATTCTTATCTCTTAATTCCCTTGCTACAGGACCGAAAATCCTTGAACCCTTAGGTTCGCCCTTCGCATCAATAATTGCAACTGCATTATCATCAAATTTTATATAGGATCCGTCTTTTCTTCTTACAGGAGTCTTAGTTCTTACAACAACAGCCTTGAGGACTGACTTAGTATGAACTTTTTTACCTGTTGAATCCTTAAGACCATAAGATGGTTGAGAGTCTTTTACTGCAACAACAATTATATCTCCCACTGATGCATATCGCCTTCTTGTTCCGCCAAGAACTTTAATACACATTACTTTTTTAACACCGCTGTTATCAGCGACCTCAAGCGTAGTCTGTGGTTGTATCATGACTAAACCTCTATTTCACTTTTTCAATAATTTCGACTAATCTATATCTTTTATCTTTAGATAATGGTCTAGTTTCTTCAACTTTAACTATATCACCGATAGAACACTGATTTGTTTCATCATGGCTTTTAATTTTTTTAGTTCTTCTAACAGATTTTTTATAGAGTCTGTGCATTACCAGATTCTCAATCTCAACAACGACTGTTTTATCCATTTTATTACTGACAACTTTACCAACTAACTGCTTCCTGTTTGATATCATTTACATTATCTCCGCTTTAAGCTTAACCCCGGGGGTTTCTAATTCCCAATATGTATTCCCTTTTTAGGGTCAAAATTCTTGCTACCTGCTTCTTAAGTTCTTTAATCTTCTTGGGATTATCAACTTTACTTGTCACAGATCTAAATCTTTCCTTGCGAAGTTCTTCTTTTGATTCAACAAGGTTTTTATCTAATTCTTCGTTTGTCAACTCTTCCAGTTTTCCTTTCATCTCATGCCTCTAAATTTATACCTTAATATTTTCATTATTCGTCAGCTGATATAACTTTAGTTTTAACTGGTAACTTATTAGAAGCACTTTTTAAGGCTTCACGGGCAAGTCCCTCATCAACTCCCGAAATTTCAAACAGAATCCTTCCCGGCTTAATCCTTGCTACAAATCCTTCAGGATTACCTTTACCTTTACCCATTCGAGTTTCAGCTGCTTTTTTTGTAAAGGGATAATCTGGGAAAATTCTTATCCAGAGCTTTCCACCCCTTTTTACTTTTCTATTGATTGCAACCCTGGCTGCCTCAATTTGTCTGCTTGTGAGCTTTCCTGATTCCATGGTTTTAAGCGCGAATTCACCAAATGAAATCTTTATTCCCCTTTCTGCCGTTCCGGACATTCTGCCGCGATGAACTTTTCTGTGTTTAACTCTTTTTGGCATTAACATAGCAAATCACCCTTATGTTATCTGGTTTTTCTTTTAACTGAATACTTATCGTCTTCTTCTTCCTGGTTTTTAGAAAGGACATCGCCATTGTACAGCCATACTTTTATACCAGTCAAACCGAACGCTGTTAAAGCTTCGGCAAATCCATAATCAATATCAGCTCTTAAAGTGTGAAGCGGTACTCTTCCGTCTTTATATGTCTCAGTTCTGGCCATCTCTGCATTATTCAATCGGCCCGATATCATAACTTTGATTCCAAGTGCACCGCTTCTCATTGCATTGGTAATAGCCTGTTTTACTGCTCTTCTGTATGGAAATCTGGATTCCAGCTGCGAAGCAATCTGCTGAGCAATCAGCTTTGAGTTTCTCTCAGGTTTCTTAACTTCAATTATATTGATATATACTGTTTTCGACGCTATCTTTTGAAGTTGATTTTTAAGGCTCTCTATGTCAACTCCTTTTTTTCCTATAAGGACACCAGGTCTGGCAGCCTGTATATTTACATTGACTCTATCTGGAAATCTTTCAATTGTTACCTTTGCGATACCAGCATTCTTCTTTTCTTTAACAACAAATTTCTTAATTCTTAAATCCTCATGAAGATTGCTTGAATACTGTTTCTTCTCATCATACCAGACAGAATCCCATGTCCTGTTGATGCCTACTCTAATACCTATTGGATTTACCTTCTGACCCATGTGCTTTTCCTTATATTCCTTAATTAGTTTTCATCAGATAATATTATAGTAACATTACTTGAACGTTTTCTGATTTTACCTGCCCGCCCTCTAGCTCGGGCTCTGAACCTCTTAAGAGTGGGACCTTCATCAATAGCAATCTTTTTTATAAAGAGTGCATCTTCGATGATATCAGGATTCTGATACTTAGCGTTTGCACCGGCTGAATAAAGGGCTTTAAGTACTACCTTTGCACCTTTTTTCGGCATTTGCTTTAAAACATCAATTGCTTCAGGTAAAGCATAACCTCGTATTTCATTGGCTACAAGTCTTACCTTCTGAGCTGAAATTCTGTTATATTTAGATATCGCAGATGCTTCCATTTTTTATCCTCTTACTTTTTCTTCTTTGCCAACTTATCATCTCTGCTTGTATGGCCACGATAAGTTCTTGTCGGAGAAAATTCACCTAATTTATGTCCGATCATATTTTCTGACACATATACCGGAATGAAAGTCTTACCATTATGAACCATCAGTGTATGGCCGATCATTTCCGGAAAAATTGTAGACCGTCTTGACCAGGTCTTAACTGTCTTTTTGGAAGAACCTGAGTTCATCTCTTCAATTTTTTTAAATAATTTCGGATCTACATATGGTCCTTTTTTTATTGACCTAGCCATATCAACCCTTCCTTCTTTTAATAATATATTTATCACTATACTTGTGTTTTTGCCTGGTCTTGTAACCCTTACTAGGTATACCGGTAGGAGATACTGGATGCCTACCACCTGAAGACTTACCTTCACCACCACCAAGCGGGTGATCTATCGGGTTCATCGCTACACCTCGAACCTTAGGTCTTTTGTTCAACCATCTGGAACGGCCAGCTTTACCAATTGTAACGTTTATGAAATCCTTATTACTCACTGAGCCAATTGTTGAATAGCACTCTTTATGAATTTTTCTAATTTCACCTGAAGGAAGTTTTACCA
>CAYNFB010000271.1:0-5269 GCA_964396355.1 uncultured Leptospirales bacterium
TCAGACACCGCAGATCTTGGAATTTCCATGATTGCAACAGGTTTTCCATACGCAAAGAGCGACGGGGAAAAAAACAATCTCAAAGAGTTCAACCGCATCCTCCCCCACGTTCAGGGGATAAGAAGACTGGGTTCGGCAGCGCTGGATCTATGCTACCTGGCATGCGGAAGGATAGACGGATACTGGGAACCTGAACTCAAACCCTGGGATACGGCTGCGGGAAGTATAATAGTTCAGGAGGCAGGCGGGATTGTAACAAAATACAATGGAGAAAAATTCGATCCTCTTTATCCGCAGATAGCTGCCTCAAACGGACTGATTCACAAGAGTATAACAGGGAAACTCTGCGCCCGGAAGCAGTGATAAATATAACATCAGGGATTAACTGAAGAATGAACAGCGACGAGCAGACCAGATACTACACAGTAAGTGAAATAACAAAGTATCTTAAAACAGAAATTGAAAGCAACCCCGGACTCAACAATATATGGGTCAAGGGAGAGATATACAACCTCACCTATCACTCATCGGGTCATATCTACTTCACCCTGAAGGACGATGGAGCGGTACTCTCTGCCGTATTCTTCAAATATGCCAACAAAAGTCTGAAGTTCAGGCTCGAGGAGGGGATGAACATTCTCGCCTACGGCAGTCTCACTCTCTTTGAAAAGAGAGGAAGCTATCAGATGAATGTAATCAGGGCCACTCCCGAGGGAGCAGGAGCGCTGCAGAAGAGAATAGAACAGCTCAAGAAAAAACTCTCTGAGGAAGGACTCTTTGATCCGGAAAGAAAAAAAGCGCTCCCCTTTCTTCCGGCAAGAATAGGCATGGTAACATCTCCAACAGGTGCAGCCTTCAAAGACGTGGTAAAGGTGGCTCTGAGACGATTTGATAACATTGAGATAATACTGGCTCCGGCTAAAGTTCAGGGAGATGATGCGGCCCTGACAATTGCAAGAGGCATAGAGGAACTCAACAAGCCGGAATGGAAGATAGATCTTATCATTGCAGGAAGAGGAGGAGGCTCATTTGAAGATCTCATGCCCTTTAACGAGGAAATAGTAGTCAGGGCTTTTGCAGAATCAGAAGTACCTATAATTTCAGCCGTGGGACATCAGATAGATCACCCGCTGTCTGACGATGCGGCAGATGCCGCAGCTCCCACACCGTCGGCTGCTGCAGAACTTGCAATCCCGTTAAAGTCTGATCTGATTGACGAAATCCAATACATCAGAGCTAGAATGAACAGCGCTCTCATTAACGGATTTAAAGAAAAAAGCAGCCGGCTTCAAAATATCAGCTCAAAAAAAATATTCAGAAACCCCTTTGAAATTTTAAACTACAGAGAAATGCTCCTGAACGATGCGGAAATGAAATTCACCACAGCTATGAAGGATATTATTTCAGAAAGAAAAGAGAAACTGCTCCGTCTTCCCGACATAGGCAGAGCCGAAAAAAATATTTTAACAGAGAAAAGGCACAGCTTCAGCATGAAACTTCAGGCCATAGAGAAGCTCTCTCCTCTAAATATAATGAGCAGAGGATATGCTGTGGTCACTGATAAGAATAGCCATATAATAAAAAATGCCGATCAGTTAAAAGAAAAAGACGTAATAGATATCAGGCTCGCAGCGGGCATGATAAAGGCAACTGTAAATTCACTGAATAAGGTAAAATAATGGAAAAGCAGAAGAAACAATCGACAAAGAAAACTTTTGAAGATGCACTCAATGATCTCGAAGAAATTGCCATGAAACTCGAGGAAGGAGAACTGGGCCTCGATGATTCAATAAAGGAATTCGAAAAAGGCATAAAGCTGGCACAATTCTGTCACGGCAAGTTAGAAGAAGCCGAAAGAAAAATTGAAATATTACAGAAGGGCGAATCGGGTGAGGTCAAATCCAAAAACGTTGCCGTAAAAAAGGACACCGGTGAAATCGAAGATGAAGATGAACTTCAGGGCTCACTAATTTAGAAGAGGCAGAAAAAGATGAAATGGATTCCAATTATTCTTGCGGCTCTAATGACAATAACATCCTGCAATGGAAATGAAGGCATCTCATTCTGCGAGGGAGTTGATACCGAAGGCGGAGGCGTAAACTGCGGAAAAAAATTTTCCACAGGCGATCTCACTGCTGTTATTACATCAGAGAGCAATTTCGTAGCTGACAGAATAACGGTAAAGGTTGCGGACATTACCTCGGGAAAGGAAAACCCCGTAAAGGCAATAATTCTAAATGTCAAGGGGGAGGAAAAAAGAACAAACACAAACCTCCCCTTCTACAATGCCGGCAGGTACAAAGTGGAAGCCTACCGGGATACAAGTCTCATTTCTTCTGGAACTATTGAAATTGCAGAGGATTGATATTAAATCAATCCTCTGGTGATTCCACTCTTTTCTTCTCTTCTATATAAACGACTACGACCAGCAGGAATGCTCCTATTACAATGGATATATCAGCCACATTAAAGGTAGGCCATCTGTATACACCGTCAACACCTACAGAAACAAAGTCGACTACTCCCACCCGATCTGTTATGAGCCGATCCAGAATATTGCCCATAGCACCTCCGATTATCATGGCCATGGCAAAATTAAACAGACGAGGCATAGCCTTTTCATAAAAGTAGTAGGCAATCATCAGCACGAGAACGAGAATAGAAACAACAAGAAAGAAATTTTTATATCCCTGCATTATCCCGAAAACGCCGCCTCTGTTGAAAGTGAGGTCAAATCTGATAAATCCTCCCAGGAAATCTATCCGGTTATAGTTAGCCAGATGCTTCATGGCCAGCTCTTTACTGAGAATATCTCCTGCAAGAACAACTAATACGGTTAAGGCAGGAAGCACGTGCTTTTTCATTATATTTTCACCTGTTATAAACTTTTTATTACCGATGTACATCTTGCGCAGAGTTCGGGATGCTCAGAATCAGATCCCAGCTCTTCGAAAAAATTCCAGCATCTTGCACATTTCTTTCCTTCACTCTTTGAAGATGAGATAAAAGAACTGTCGTAGGCAGTAAGACCGCTTTCATCATCCTGGAGATCAACTTTTGCAACCTGGAGAAATCTCCGAAGCTCATCACCCATTTCCACCAGAAGAGTCTTTACTGTATCGCTCTTGACATAGAGTTTTATATCCGCCTCGAGCGACGACTTTATAACCTTGTCTTTTCTCAGGTCTTCAAGAGACTTGAGTACATCCTTTTTTATATCAGCCACCTGATTAATCTTTTCAAAGACTGCCGGGTTATCATACTGGCTGTTCAGCTCATAGTATTTCTCCATGTGCACAGAGCCTTTATTGCCGTTAAAATCCCATATCTCCTCGGTTGTAAATGACAGAACCGGCGCCATGAGACGAACAATAGTATTATATATCTCGCTGAGAACCGTGAGATTTGCTCTCCTCATCTTAGAATCCTTTGCCTCTATATAGAGAACGTCCTTTGATATATCAAAATACAGAGATGAAAGATCGACTGCACAAAAATTTAGAATTTTTCTGTAGACCAGATGAAACTCAAAATTCTCATAGTGACCGATTACGCTCTTTGAAAGATTACTGAGTTTATGAAGAATCCACTTGTCCACATCTCCCATCTCATCATAGGCAACTGCATCAGAGCTTTGGAAACCGGAAATATTTCCAATTATAAACTTCAGAGTATTTCTTATTCTTCTGTATGAATCGGCAACCTGCTGAATCATGGTCATACCGATTTTTAAATCGTTTCTGTAATCCTCTGATGCAACCCATAATCTGAGAATATCGGCACCGAACTGCTTTATAATTTTATCAGGAGGAATTACATTACCCACAGACTTGCTCATGGCCTTGCCGTTTTCATCAAGGATGAATCCGTGAGTCAGCACAGTCTCATAGGGAGCTCTGTCCCGAAGAGCAAGTGCAGGCCAGAAAGATGACTGGAACCATCCCCTGTGCTGATCGCTTCCCTCGAGATACATGTCAGCAGGCCATCGGAGTTCCTCTCTCTCATCAAGAACAGCGAAGCTCGATACTCCTGAATCAAACCATACATCGAGTATGTCGAATTCCTTTACCAGATAATCGGAACCGCAGCTGCATTTAGTCCCCTGGGGAACAAGATCCTTCATATCTCTGGTATACCATGCATCGATACCCTCTTCTCTGCATATTTTGACGAAGTGCTTCACTGATTCAGCAGTCATAAGATTTTTGCCGCAGTCTCCGCATCTGAATGACGGAATAGGCACACCCCATGATCTCTGCCTGGACAGACACCAGTCAGGCCTTGTCTCAATCATGCTGTTAAATCGTGATTTACCCCATGAAGGAACCCACTGAGTATCATCTACTGCCTTAAGTCCCTTCTCCCGGAGATCCTTTACGTCCATACCGAAGAACCACTGCTCTGTAGCTCTATATATGAGAGGTTTCTTACATCTCCAGCAATGCGGATATGAATGTTGAATTTCATCTTTTCTTATAAGAGAACCGTTCTCCCGGAGAATTTCGATTACCTTGTCATTTGCATCAAAAACCTTGACTCCCTCCATCTGTGGAAAGTCGTCGGTAAATCTTCCGTAATCATCGACAGGGCAGTAGGCTTCGAGGCCGTTTGCAAGACCAACTATATAGTCATCATGGCCGTGACCGGGAGCTGTATGAACAATACCGGTTCCCTGTTCCAGTGTTACATGTCTTCCAAATACTACTTTTGATTCCCTGTCAATAAAGGGATGGAAAACCTTCAGCCCGCTGATCTGATCCTGACTGATTTCTGCAGCAGAATCATGCTTCATCCCTGTTGCCTCCTCGAACTGCTCAAGCAGCCCCCTGGCAAGAATAAGTCTGTCCTCACCAAAGGTATATATTCCGTATTCAAACTGAGGATGAAAGGACACTGCAAGGTTTGCCGGAAGTGTCCACGGAGTGGTGGTCCATATAACAACAGACAGATTATCTCCGTCGATACCCGCGTCTGAACCGTCGGCCCTGAATTTCACATAGATAGATGATGAGGTGTGATTGTCATATTCAACCTCAGCCTCTGCCAGTGCCGTCACACATGTGGGACACCAGTAAATAGGCTTCTTGCTCTTATATATATATCCCTGCTCCAGTATCTCGCCGAAGACCTCAACTATTCTGGCTTCATATGCAGGATTCATAGTCTTGTAGGGATCTTCAAAGTCTCCGAAGACGGAGATGAACAGGTGATCGATCACGGCGCTCACATCGCCCAGCGTCGGATCATCCTGGCCATCGCCGTTGGCGTC
>CAYNFB010000272.1:0-3394 GCA_964396355.1 uncultured Leptospirales bacterium
AGATATTAATATACGCTGTTGTACCGAGGGGTAAGCGGCTGCGTTGAATTTATCGAATGTGTATAATTTTTGCTTGTAAAATAGAGTTAAGTGTGTTGATTATTTATTCTTACATAAAAAAGGATTGATGTAAATTATGGAAAATAATATCGAAGTGACACCTGATGAGAAGCATATCGTATCATTACATTTCCTGAGATTAGCATATTTAAATATTCTAAATTTAAACAAATTATTTAGTCAAGGATACTCAGTTCCATTTATTGCTTTTAAATTGATTGATGAAAATAAAATAAATACTAAGTCAATTTCTCACAGTTTACCTTCGCCTGAATTCTTACTAATTTTTCAATTAATAATATCAACATTAGAAAAATTCTTTAAATCATTATTAAGCTTCCAAGGTGATTTAAATATTAAATTATCTGGTAGTCATGATATAAAAAAATTATACAATAAAATTGATGAAGTTAACAATATTAGGATTAAGAATAAAGAATACGAATATAAATTAAAGGACAAAATTAAGAAATATAATTCTCTTCTTGAAAATTTATTTAAACTAGATTATGTTTTTTTAAGATACGAAAGTAAAATTGGAGATAAACCTATAGATGATTTCAGTATTGACTTTACCATATCAAAGTTAAAAGAATTTGTAAAATTCATAGAGACAGAAATATATTTGATTGGGGGTTATTTTCAATCAAAAATTGGAGAAAGCGTTCAATACCCTAAAAATATAAAACCAATAATCATTGGATTTACAAAGTTTGGTGGAGAATCTTCAAGTATTGAGACATTAATGAATCCCGATATTTTCACAATTACCAATAAAATTAAATATTAACGGTTTGTTAAACCGATCACAAGATCACCTCAACAAACCAAAGAAGCCCCCATCTATAACACAATAATCACAACTCCTGATTCTACACTCCACAAGGAAATGATCCATGCCAAGAACTCCGACAGGAAACCCAACGATGCCCGGACCGTTACCTTTGTCCCGGCACAGCTACATGAAAGCCTCACCAGTCTATGGGAAAGTAATCCTTGAGAAATTTCCCGCACCAGTGTTTACCCGTATTGATGCCGTCGAAAATCGGATCAACTACCCGGGCCGCGCCGTCTACAATGTCCAGCGGAGGCTGAAAATCATGAAGCTCCTCCTTGCGCTTTGACAGCTGTGCAGGGTCCTCATCGGTTACCCATCCTGTATCAACAGCATTCATGAAAATACCATAGTCTGCAAGTTCTCTCGCCGAGGTATGTGTGAGCATATTAAGTGCGGCCTTGGCCATGTTGGTATGGGGATGACGCGCCGCCTTTTTAAAGCGCAGAAACTTTCCTTCCATGGCAGATACATTAACAATATGTTTCTGCCCGGTATTATCCTTCTTCATAAGGGGTATAAACCTGTTGCACAGAACAAATGGAGCCACTGCATTAACAAGCTGTATCTCAATCATCTCCGAGGTCTGAATCTCTCCTATTTTGAGACGCCAGCTGTTTGTAGTTCTCAGATCAACCTGCTGGAGATCAACATCCAGTTTATCCTGGGGAAACACAGTGTCCGCACTCAGGGTGTTTTCATAGGCGTAGGGAATCTGAGAGAGTTTTGCAGATTCCCGCAGGCCGATACCGGGAAGTTTTCCGTTCCAGGAAACCGGAAGATTTGATTCTGATATTAAATCAGGCGCGGCAAAAGAATTAAGTTTTTCAGTACATATTTCAAAATTACTAAGAAGCTTCTGAACATCAGGAGAAAATTCTTCAAAGGGTATAGTTTCATTTTTCAACAGATGGGCATAGAATCCCGGAGGACGGCGGACAGTCTGGGCGGCATTATTAATCAGAATATCCAGACGGTCAAAGGTCTGTTCTATATGACTGCAGAATATTTCCACACTGGGAGTATGCCTTAAATCAAGGCCGTATATGTGGAGGCGACCTTTCCATTCATTAAAATCCTTCTCCCTGGAATACCGCAGTGCAGAGTCAGCAGGAAAACGGGTTGTGGCAATAACAGTTGCCCCGGCCCTGAGCATCATAAGAGTTGCCTGATATCCTATCTTAAGACGTGAACCGGTAATTACGGCAACCTGCCCCCGCAGATCAGCAGTCTGAAAACGTTTCCGATAATTCAGATCGGCACAGCTTTCGCACATCGTGTCATAGAAAAAATGCAGATGAGTAAACTCTGCCTTGCAGACGTAGCAGTTCCGGGGAGAGTTAAGCTTCATATCCTCCCGGCCCTCTTTTTTGTTTTCTATAAGCTGAAGAGGAGCGGTGAATACAGATGCCTCTCTTGCAAGACGAATACCTGTGGCGGCTCTTGCTTTTTTCTCCTGAGTAACCACCTGCTGTTTCCTCATTTTTCTGGCGGCCTTTTTTCTCTCTTTCAGCTCGTGACAGTCCGGCCTGGAAAGCAGCCCCGAAACTTTCATAAGCTCTATCTGCTGTTCCCTGGGAAGAGCTGCGAAGGAACTGGAATTATTTACAAGCTCGGTGAGTATATTTATACAATTTTCTATTTCTTCTTTTTCAAAGGGTTTATGCTGTTTAAAATTCACGTTTATTCCTTATAATTACTTTATATAACCATTAAGTCCGGGGTTTCTCTCCACTAACTGTCTCATCAATAGTATTAATCAATACCATTGATACCCCGTCTTATATTCAATCATTTTTTTGTATTAATCAGCGGGCAGAGTTCCGGAAGAGGCAGCAGCACATGCCGGAACAGATTCAGGAAAACACTGTTCCGGTGATAATTAAAATAATTATACAAGTAATCAGGAAGAGATGAATGTATCCACTATCCGGTCTATAACCGCTACAGCATTGCACGAGGGCATATCCAGAATAGATTTCCCCTCTCTGTCGTACTGACGTATGGGTTCCTCCTCTCCAATCCAGTCAAGAAAAGGGATGTCAATGAAACTGCCCGTCTCTGCCGCCTCTTCACCGTCCCTGACCCTGTTGAGAAGAACACCGGACTTTTCAAAGGGAACAAGTTTACCTGCAACATCAAGAATCGTTCCGGCCACATTGCGGCCCTTTACTGAAACATCAGAGACCAGAAGCAGATGGGTCACCATCTCCATGACACGCCGGTTAACCTGCTCAATGCCCGCCTCGGCATCGATGACAACCATATCAAAATTATGAGAAATATCCCTTATGATATCCTTGAGAAGATCATTCACCCTGCAGTAGCATCCGTCTGTTTCGGGCCTCCCGATTGCAAGAAAGGCAAGATTATCTCTCTCTTCGAGAGACTCCATTACCTCGTAATCCAGACGGCTTATAATTTCCTCCCTCTTCCCGCCCTTTCCGTTTTCGATTCTATCGATCAGGCGAAAGAGGCGCAGCAGAAGATGATGGACGT
>CAYNFB010000272.1:3404-5263 GCA_964396355.1 uncultured Leptospirales bacterium
CTATCGATCAGATCATTGCGGATATCATCAACGGTCTTACAGGCCTCAAAGCCCAGTGAAGTAGCAAGACCTGCTGCCGGATCCGCGTCAATTGCCAGGACTCTGTTCTTTTTGTCTTTAATCATACTCCGAACAAGCAGGGCGCTAATGCTGGTTTTACCGACCCCCCCCTTGCCGCAGACCGCCACAATCTTCTGTTTTTTATGAGGCTCATCCATCCCATTTCTCCTTCAATTTCTCTCTCATTAGTCTTAAATCTGAGGCACCAGAACATACATCCTGATACCCGCAGGTGCTGCAGTCAAAATCCATCTCCTCTGTCATCCTGGCCATCGCCCCTATATACCGCGCGGTCTGTATGCCCGTTCTCTTAAGAAGTTCCATTGACTCACCGGGTTCTGTAATCATCAGAACAGAGGCCTTCTCCACAAAATCATGGGAGAGAAGCCGCTCAATGAGACGCCCCGCCGGAATTCTCAGGGAGAACCCCCTGTCTACTGCCTGTTTACTGACCCTGATCCACTCCCGCATATACTGAGGAACCGTCTTCATCATATATCCCTCCAGACTGACATCGTAGCGTGCAGCCTCCATCATGCGGTACCGGTCATAGCTGTTCTCCTCATCAAATCCCTTCCCGTAAATCATTACAACTTTTCCCAAGGGAAGCATGTTCCCTTCGGCCTCTGAAATATCGGGTCCCTGAATGATCACCCTGTTTTCACTTATAAGCGGGAGGTCACTGGTCCAGAGAATAATGGAAACCGAATCAAAGGCGGGATTCCCGAACTCAACTGCAGTATCCTGACGAAGAATAAGCTGTCCCTTCCGGCCCCCGGGCCAGGAGTCGTCGGAATCAAAGGGAAAAATCTTTGCCGCATCTCCGCTTTTTTCAATCATAGCCATAACATCCCTTATGCTCTGATCAAAAAGATTCATGGCCTTACCTTTTTTAGACTCTCTCCTGCCCGGTCCAGAGCGAAGAGGGCAGCCCCCAGTGCTCCGTTTATCTGGGGGTCCTCGAGAGGAACCAGATCACAACCCAGTATAGATTCAAGAGCAGTAAACATGCCTGCATTTCTTGCGACTCCTCCGGTCATAGCTGCTTTCTGTTCAATTACGATGCTCTTTGCAAGGGATGCCACACGGCCTGCGACTGCCCGGTGAAGAGCCTGAATTATATCAGGAATTTTCTCCCCTTCATTGATAAGAGAGATTATCTCTGTCTCGGCAAATACCACGCACTGGTTTGACAGGTTAATCTTTTTCTCTGAAAGCGCAGAGACATCACCCAGTTCATCAAGAGAAAGTTCCAGAGTGTCTGCAATAATTTCCAGAAATCTGCCCGTGCCCGATGCGCACTTATCATTATAAACATACTGAACCACGTTACCCGATTCATCAACTTTGATTGCCTTTGCATCCTGACCGCCGATGTCGATAATTGTTCTTATTTCAGGATTCCTCCAAACCGCTCCCCGTCCATGGCAGGAGATTTCAGATTCCTCCCCATCTATAAAGTGAATATTCTTTCTCCCGTATCCGGTGCCCACAGTATAGGCTATCTCATCCCGTGTAATACCTGCATCCTTCATGGCCAGAGCCATCACCGCCTCTGCGCATTCCGACGGATGCCCCTTCACCGGAATAACGGCCGATGAAAGAATTCCTTCACTGCTGATTATCACTGCCTTCCCGGTCAGTGATCCTATATCACATCCTGCTGCAATCATTGGGCACCTCCCGACATCTTTTCCTCGGCCAGCAGAGCCGCGCCGATTGCTCCGGCTATCTGGGGATCTGATCTTCTGATCCGTTTTATACGTACACCGAGAATTTTCTCAAGAGCCTGCACCACT
>CAYNFB010000273.1:0-5258 GCA_964396355.1 uncultured Leptospirales bacterium
TTATGGCGGAGTGGATAAATGAGAACAGTGAATCACGTGAAGTAATCCGGAATCATTTTGTAAAGAAAGCATCTATGGAATCAAAACTTGTTAAGGGCAAGGATAAAGAAAAGGACGCCCAGAAATACAGGGACTACTTTGAATGGAATGAGAAAGCCTTCGATGCACCGTCTCACAGGATACTTGCACTCCTTCGTGGCTCTGAGGAGGGCTACCTTTCAGTTCACTTCATGCCCGATGAGGAAGAGGCCTCTGCTTTACTTGAGAAAAGTTTTATCAAGGGCAAAGGCGCTGCTTCCGGTCAGGTTGCGGCGGCGGTTAAAGACAGCTACAAGAGACTCATGGGGCCTTCGATGGAGACTGAGATGAAGGCCCAGCTGAAGAAACGGGCAGATGATGAGGCAATTACCGTCTTTGCCGAGAATGTAAGAGAGCTGCTTCTTGCTTCCCCTCTCGGTCAGAAATGTATTCTTGCACTTGATCCGGGACTTCGAACAGGCTGTAAGCTCGTTGTGCTGAGCCGCCAGGGGAACCTTATTTACAATACTGCAATTTATCCCCTTGCACCTCATAATAAAAAGAGGGAGTCAGCAGAAATAATAAAGTCTCTATGTGAGAAGCACGGTGTGGAGGCAATTGCAATCGGAAACGGAACAGGAGGCCGGGAATCTCTTGCTTTCTGTAAGGAAATAGGCCTTGATGGAATTATTATAACCATGGTCAATGAGAGCGGCGCGTCTGTTTATTCCGCATCAGCTGTGGCGCGGAAGGAGTTTCCCGATGAGGATATCACAGTTCGGGGAGCTGTTTCAATAGGCAGGAGGCTGATGGATCCTCTCGCCGAACTTGTCAAGATTGATCCTAAATCT
This sequence comes from uncultured Leptospirales bacterium, assembly GCA_964396355.1. GTDB lineage: Bacteria > Spirochaetota > UBA4802 > UBA4802 > UBA5550 > CAYNFB01. The sequence continues at coordinate 870 of CAYNFB010000273.1, forward strand.
ATAGGAGTGGGCCAGTATCAGCACGATGTTGATCAGAAGGCGCTTAAGAATTCGCTTGATGATGTTGTCATGAGCTGTGTAAATGCTGTTGGAGTCGAGGTAAATACTGCAAGCGGAGAGCTGCTCAAGGCAGTCTCCGGTCTGTCTCCCCGCATGGCAGGCGCCATAGTGAAGCACAGGACAGAGAAAGGTCCTTTCAGAAGCAGAGATGATCTTAAGAAAGTTTCGGGCATGGGGCCAAAGACTTTTGAGCAGGCTGCGGGTTTCCTGAGAATTCAGGGCGGGGCTCATCCTCTGGACGGGAGTGCTGTCCATCCTGAAAGCTATCATATTGTAGAGAAGATGGCTGAAGATTTATCGTGTACTGTTTCTGATTTGATGAAAGACCCGAAACTCAGATCCGGGATTGATCTTGCAAAATATGTAACAGATAAGGTCGGCATGCCTACACTTCAGGATATCATAAAAGAGCTGGAAAAACCGGGACGTGACCCCAGACAGGAATTTGAGCTTTTTTCATTTAAGGAAGGTGTTAACGCAATCTCTGATCTGGAAAAGGGCATGGCTCTTCCTGGTGTAGTCACAAACGTTACTGCATTCGGCGCTTTTGTCGATATAGGTGTTCATCAGGACGGCCTTGTGCACATAAGTCATCTTTCCGACAGCTATGTGGATGATCCGCACAAAGCCGTAAAGGTTAATCAGAAAGTTCAGGTAACGGTTCTGGATGTAGACACTGAGAGGAAAAGAATATCTCTTTCTATGAAAAGCGCTCCCTTTGAGGATAAAAAACCGGCGTCCAGGAAGGATAAACCTAAATCTGCAGCTCCTGTAAAAAAATCTCAAAACAGCAAAAAGCCTGCTGCTGAAAAAGAAAGCATAAAGTCTGATTCTCCGGCCAGCCCCTTTGCCGGATTGAAGGATATGCTTGACAAGTAGGGGCTCTAAGATTATATCTATAGTTTTTTTTCATCATTAACTGAATCTTACAACAAGGGGCTTAAGCCCCTTGCTCTTGAAAATGTCAGTCATAGGAGAGGCGCATTTTTTCATCATTCATTGCCGGATGAATGATTTCCTTCCACTCAGCATTATCCCAGGTGCCAAGCTGATTGTGCATGTTAAGATATTTTTGAGGGATGGGATGGGTGCCGTAGACAACCTCAAGACCGTACCTTGTTTCTATAAAATCATGAAAGTATTTTATATGAGGGCAGGGGGGATATCCCACAACGAGCCCTGTGGCAAGATGTATTATGGATGCTCCATTGCTCTTCATCTCTTCAACTGCATACTCTATGTTGCCTCCCGGGCAACCGTCGCAGGATGTGTACCCGACAATCTCTACCTCTCTATCTTTATACCGGCTGAATGCACCTTCTCTGTTCTTCGCAGATCTGAAACACTTGCCTCCGGCGCATCTGCGGTACCGGTCACAGATTATAATCCCGATCTTCACTGCTTCCATATGTATGCCTCTGTCTGAATATTAATTTTTTTTAATATTATCTGAGATCAATAATTATGTCAATAAATTACAGAGGTTATGATTACATATATTTATTCAAAAATCTGTCCAGCTGATTGGCAAACATTCTGATATCCTTCGGGGTTAGCCCCGAGGGGCCGCCGGTGTCTATACCGGCATTTCTCAGTTCATTAAGCAGATCGCGTGTAGCCAGTCTGTGCTTGATATTCTCTTTAGTATAGAGTTCACCTCTTGTTGATATAACGAAAGCATTTTGTGCTATTACCCGGTCTGCAAGAGGGATATCCTCGCTGATTACAAGATCACCGGCATCTACAAGTTCGACGATTTTATGGTCAGCTATATCCGGCCCGGCCTCGACAGTTATCATGGAAACAAACTCAGACCCGGGCAGCTTTACCGGCTGGTTGGCAATGAATATTATATGCAGACTCATGCGGGTGGCGGCACGGACTAATATATCCTTTACAGCAACGGGGCAGGCATCTGCATCGACGTATATTTTCATCTGATCCTCTTTAATCTTTCAATTTGTTTAAGGCTAATTGCTGAAGTTTTTTCGTACGTATTCTCTTACAATTTTTCTCGATGTTTTGTCAACATCGCGATTGAAGTTTTCTGAGTCACCCTTCTTCTGGTGAGCCTTTACCTTGATAAATTCGATATTTAAAGAATCAATATAGCTGATAATCAGCTCAACTAAATCCCTGTTTTGAATTGGAATGCCAGCCCTGGTTAGAAATCGGGAAGACTTTAATTTTTCTTTGCGGTTAATTAATTGAACTACATACTGACTGTCAGAATTTATAATAATTTTATGATCTGATAAATTCTGAATTTTACTATGTTCAATTGCTTTGATTACAGAAAGCAGTTCCATTCTGTTATGGGTTGTTTCAAGCTCTCTGCCTTCCAGCATTATCTGATTGTTGTTCAATAATATAAGCGCAGCCCATCCTCCGACTTTATGTTCAGTGCTGCAGCTGCCATCAGTAAAGATCTCTACTGACTCTTTAAAATTATTAGTCATTATACTGTTATTTAGTCCGTATTTTCTTTCTTATTAATAAGTTCTCGTCATTCTTTTCTGTCAAAGCAATTAATCTATGACTTTACAGACAATAAGAGAATACTAAAAAAAATGAATTATTCTGGTCTATATTTGGTAACTGTGTTTTTTAATGTTCCAACTCCCTCGATGAATATTTCTACAATGTCTCCATTTTTAAGTGAACTCGTTTTACCCGGAGTCCCGGTAAATATAATATCGCCGGGTTCAAGTGTGAAGTACCGGCTTGCATAACTGACAATTGAATCAATGGAATGAATTAGATTGCTCGTTTTTTCTGACTGAGCAATACGTCCGTTTACTTTAGTTCTGACTAGAATATTATTGTAATTTAAACCGGTAACGACCCATGGTCCTATGGGAGAAAATGAATCTGCGCCTTTGGCTCTAATCCATTGAAGATCTCTTCCCTGCCAGCCTCTGTCGGTTACATCATTTCCTGCTGTCACACCGAAAATATATTCATGCACCTTCCCTTTTGGAATATTTCTGCCTTTTTTTGATATTATTATTACCAGCTCACCTTCATAATGTAAATATATTGAATCTTTAAATAAGAAAATCGGGTCATCCGGTCCTGTAAGTGAACTTGGAACTTTTGAAAAGAGATTCGGGTGTGACGCTCCTGACATTCCCCCATGGCTTCTGTAGTTTAATCCAACGGCAATGATTTTTGAGGGTTTAACCGGAGCAAGTAGTTTAACATCTTTTAATCTAAATGTCCTGGATGTTTTGTTAATATTTCTTAAATAATTATCCTTAAGCTCATGGATAATGTTGTTTTTTGAAAGTTCTCCATAGTGAATTTTACCGCCTTGTAAAAATCTTACATATTTTTTTGTATCTCCCCGGGCATTCAGACTGGAAAACATTACTATTATGATAATCGGAAAAATATATTTATTCATTTTCTATTCCTCTTTAATTATATCATTATTAACTAATAATACTGAATAATTTATGGAAATCAACTCACATTAGTTCTGGCATAATTTAAAAGTTTGATTTTAATCGTCTATTCGGCCGGATTGTTAAAAAAATATTTTTCAAAAAGAGTTTTGTATTTTCGCCAGTCATGATTCATTACGGGTTGAAATTTTGTGGTGCTATAATTTTGTCTGCAGTTTATGTCGGGTTTTCCGGGCCGCAGTGACCCGGAAGGTTTGATAATTATTTTTTTGTTCTTTTTTAGTCTCTTGTAAATAGGTCTCTTGTGAAAATTTTGTCAGCCACATCATTTAATTCATGATGAATTCGGTTGGATACTATGATGTCTGACTGTTTTTTAAATTCTTCGAGGGAGTCTATTCTTTTAGAACCGAAGAAGTTATCTTCTTTCAATGCAGGTTCATAAACAATACATTCGATTCCTTTAGCTTTGACTCTCTTCATTATGCCCTGGATTGAAGATGCTCTGAAGTTATCTGATCCCTCTTTCATTACCAGTCTGTATATTCCAATTTTTTTAGGTTTTTTTGCAATTATCTGGTCTGCCAAAAAGTCCTTTCTTGTGCTGTTGGAGTCTACAACAGCCTGTATTATATTATTTGGTACATCCTTATAGTTCGCTCTAAGCTGTTTGGTATCTTTTGGCAGGCAGTATCCTCCAAATCCGAACGAGGGATTGTTGTAGTGCAGGCCTATTCTGGGATCGAGTCCCACACCTTCTATTATCTGCTTTGTGTCGAGATTATACTGAAGAGCATATGAATCGAGTTCATTGAAATAAGCAACACGCAACGCAAGGTATGTATTGGAAAATAGCTTGATTGCTTCGGCTTCGGTAGAAGACGTAAACAGTACCGGGGTAAAATCATCAAGTGAGCCCTCT
>CAYNFB010000274.1:0-5231 GCA_964396355.1 uncultured Leptospirales bacterium
AGCTCCCTGAGAACATCATCCCCAATATTGTGACCGTAGGTATCATTAATTTTTTTAAAGTGATCTATATCAAAAAAGATAAGGCTCAGTTCATGTTTAAGTTTTTTTGCTGAATCTATCTCATTTTCAAGAAGTTCATTAAACCTTCTCCGGTTATAAATCTGTGTCAGGGCATCATAATTAGCGCGTGTTTCAAACTCTCTGGACCTTTCCTCAAGCGCCGTTACATCAGAGAACTCAAGTACATAGATATCCGATTCGATGGACAGGGGCCTGATTGTAACAGCAAAATAGCGGGGATTAGAAGCCCCCTCCTGCCTGAAGGCAATAAGATGGTACTTACTGCCGCCTTCTTCCTGATTCAAGACATCGAGCCACAACGATTCAGCGTCAACAGCCTTGAGGCACCCGTCGGATTCAACTGTCATCTCGCCTATGCGGCTTATATTCTCCTCCATGTCGGTATGAGAATAGAAACCGAAAAACTGGAGAAAGCGTATATTGACTTCATATATTTTATCATGGCCGGCAACAACTATCATATTATCCTGTGAGTCCAGAATAGACTGAAGATACCTCTTCTGATCCATAAGCTGCTGCTGGATAATTTTGAGACTTGTAATATCCTCGCCCATTGCCTGAAATTCCGCGACATTCCCCTTATCATCAAAAATCCCCTGAACAGTCCAGAGCTGCCACTTCAGTTCATCATGCACCTTTGTCTTTATTTCAAATCTGGATACAGAGTTTTCCGCAGTTATTTCCCTCATTTTCTCCAGGGAAAGCTCGTGATTGCTTTCAGGTACAAGAGAGCGAACATCCTCACCAAGAACGGCAAAGCGCTCGACTTCAAAATATGAACAGAAATAATCATTTACAAAGGATACCATGTAGTCTTCCGGGAAAAAACGGGCGATAAGAATTGGAGAATTTTCGATGAGCCCCCTGTACCTGTCCTCGGAAAGTTCAAGAGCGATCCGGGATCTGTCCCTCTCGACTATTTCCTCCCTGCGGCTAATGGCGCTCACAACCATTTTTGTCAGAGTTTTTCCAAAATCCGGTTCGGAAAGCCGTCTCTTGGGGATGTAGTCGTACGCTCCGGCCTTAACTATGGCTGCTGCAGTCTCAGCATCATCCTGGCCTGTAATCATGATAACGGGTATTGCAATTTCTTTCTCACTGAACATCTTCATCAGTTCAAGGCCGGTAACATCGGTCATATAGAAATCCATGAGAATACAGTCAGGAGACTCTTCGCCGATTATACTGAGAACAGAATCCTTATTGTCAGCCTCCATAATCCTGAAATCGGCTATTCTCATCAGCATCCGCGCAATGGACCGGCGTATGAACCTGTCATCATCAGCAATCAGCAGCTTTATCTGTTTATTCATATTCTGAAACCATATCTATTTTTATAAATTGCAATTCTGCATTATAATTAATTGCATACCTGTCTGTAATATGCAATTACTTATTTATCGGCCCTTTGAGTTTTACGGTTAAGAGATGATTAAAAAAAGATTTGATATAAGTACATAACGGCTCAGGCATTTCTGATGATGAACCAAAACATATTTTTGAACCCTTTTTCAGGACAGACAAGAGCAGGAGCGGGGATACAGGAGGTTGCGGACTGGGGCTTCATATAACGTCAGGATTTGTAAAGGCTGCAGGCGGGACAATAATGATAAAGAAAGCCCCGGGCGGCGGAGCGGAAGCCGTCATTGAACTGCCGCTGAGAAGCTGAAACCCTCAGAAAACCGGCAGCAGCTGAACCGATAATCTACCCCTTAGAACTCTCCCTGTATTCACGGGGTGTCCTGCCTGCAATTTTCAGAAACACTGAATTAAAAGATGACTTTGAACTGAATCCGCTCTCAAGGGCGATCTGAAGAATTGTTTTATCCTGAAATTCATCCATGTGTCTCATGGCCTCCCCGACCCGGTATGAATTGACCAGTGTTCTGAAGTTCATCTTTTTCTCTGTGTTGAGGATCTTAGACAGCTGATGAGGCGTAATCATCAGCTGATCTGCCAGCTTCTGCAGTGTAAGCCCGTCGTCGGTATAGGTTTTCTCCTCCTCCATGAGGTCATCAAGCCGCTCCAGCACTGCAAAGGGGTCAATTCCGCCGAGCAGGGAATTTTTGTATCGTATAATCTTCGCCTCCCTCACGGCGTTCTGGGTAAACCCGGGACAGCGGAACGAGAAGATAAAGTACCAAAGACCTGATAATGTAAGTAAATATATAGCAGCTATATTAAGTACGCTGTTCCCAGTAATGCCTGCAATGAGCATCATGGAAGTGAATAGAAGAATAAAAAACATGTAATAAAAAATAATGCGCAGTTCCTTTATCGATTTATGGCTCCTCTTTTCAAGAAGCTCATAAATATTTTTAATCGTCATAACAAAATAGGACAGCATATAAAAATTGGATATGATATCGATTGTTCTGATCACCGGGTTCAGATTATAGACAGGATAAGCAGGCCTCTTTAACCTGTAATAATCTATTAAAGAGCTGTCAAAAAAATTGATGATGATTATTACAGAGAATACAGCTCCTGCAGGTATAAAGTGAAGCAGGTAACGGCTCCGGGACGGTCTTCTGCGGCCCAGCACCATCTTTATATAGAAGTAGACAAAGGGGCCGATGGCAAAGGCCATCGTAAGATCAGAATATATGAGCCAGGGCAGGAAAAGTATAAGGCCGGACTTAAATGCCCAGAGTATGAGTATGACGTATGAAAGACAAAAGTAGAGGCCGGCGAGATTAAAGTTTATAAACTTTTTGTTTTTATAAATCATCTGGATGACCGCGAAGATAAGAAGAATAACCCCGCAGGTGAATTCGCTGTATTTCAATATGCTGTGAATCATATGTCCTGCTGTTTAAAAATATTAGTGAGATAGTTTCTGAATCACGATTACTGCAAGTACCAATTAATTCTGTCTATAAAATTATATAACCAAAAAACATTTTTATACGTCCAGATTTATAAAACTGGTCGACAGAAGAGACGCATATGTGCTTAAAATTTTAAATTTTCTCATAACCGGTATTTAACGGCATTAGAGATTATTAAAACGTTTTATTAAATATAGACAATCAGCGGCTGATCTCTCCCGCCAGAAAGATCAGTAATTCAAAGGAAGCAGTAATGAAAATAAATAATTTAACAAAGCTCCTTATCATTGCCGGAGCTGCTGTAATGTTTGCAGTTATTCCAGTGATCCCCCTCATGGCCGAGGCAGTCTTCCTGAAAGACGGATCAATTATTGAAGGGACCATTGTGGCCGACGGTGCAGGCTCAGTCACGGTCCGCATGAATGACCGGAAGCGGAGAAAAATCCTCCGCGGTGATATAATGCGCATACTGTACACGGAGCTGAAGCTGGGAAAGATCTACGTGCAGAAGAGAGACGGAAAAGGAATCGTGGCCCACATAGTCGACGAGGACAGGGAGAGCTACACATTCCGCAAAGAACTCTATAGTCCTGCAGAATTTAAGCTTAAAAGAAGCGAAGTGCTCTTCATGGCAGAGAAAAATCCCTCAGGGCTCCAGGTGGAGGGGGATGTTGAAACAGACAGAGTATCTTTAAAATGGCTCCCCCCCTATGATGAGGTGAAGAAGTATAATTTATATATAAAGAAGAATGACAAAGATAAATATGAACTCATAGACAGCACCGGCAGCAGGGATATAACCCTGAAGAATCTTTCCAGCAATACTGTCTATTATATGATAGTAACGGCTGTGGACACCGGCGGTTACGAATCCTCCCCCGGTAATGAGCTGAAGATCACCACGAAGAATGTCCCTCCCCGTAAACCCGAGGGGATAACCCGTCACATAAAAAAGAAAAAGCTCACAATAAAATGGAGAGAGTCATCCGATCCCGACGGTGAAGTAAGGGGCTATAATATTTACCACAGAGATGATAAAGAAAAGAAGAAAATTGCAGAGATAAAAAAACCGGAATACAATGTTCCCGGGAATGTTTCAGTATATAAGCTTGAGATAACAGCGGTGGATAACCTGGGGAGCGAATCCTCTGAAGTGCGCGTACTGATGCCCATGCAGCTTGTTTTTTCTGCCGCACCGGCTATATTCACTTTCACCGGTGATCTGGGCGAAATGTTTGATCCCGGTTACGGAGGGACGTTTACCCTGGGACTGCGCAATCTGATGTTCCAGAATTTTGAAGCGGGAATAAACGCCGGCTGTCTGACATTTAAAGGTATAGATGAAATGAATACCCACAGCATGACGCTGATTCCAGCCACAGTTTATGGAGGATATCACTTTAGAACTGGAGACTGGTTTTCGGTATTTCCCTTCGCAAGAATCGGCGGGTCATACTCGAAGGTAAAATACACAAATGTCTCAATTGATAAAGAGAAAACTATCATAGACCCGGTTGTCTATGCCGGTGTCTCATTTACTGCAGGCGGAGACCATTTTACTTTTTCAGCAGGAGCTGATTACGGATTTTTATACGAAAGTGCCGGAGTAAGACCCTTTTACGAAGGGTTTATAAGCTTCGGGACACTTTTTGAGATGAGGGAGTTTTAATAATGAAATTAAAAAGATTTTTTATATATGGTGTTTTCGTTCTTGCGATGATTTCCTGCGAATCCGGTTTTAACGATGTGATAAAAGAGACAAGGACACCCAGAGATTATAAATACTTTGCCTATGTGGCAAATAACTATGTTGACAAGATATCAGCTTTTGCAATAGACGAGATAAGCGGTGCTTTGACATTGATTGATACCTATTCGACCGGTGATGCACCATCTTCGGTAGCATCAGACCCCGAGGGTAAATTTCTCTATGCTGCATGCTCCGGCGAAGGTAATCTGGATGGGTCAGTCTGGGCCTATTCAATAGACGGCTCTTCCGGCGCCTTAACAGCAATCGGCAGCTATAACACAAATGCTGATTCAAAATCGACAACTGTAGACCCTTCAGGTAAGTACGTCTATGTTGCAAACGGTGATTATTCATTTGAAAATGACAAGACGGTAACGATCTTTGAGATTAACAGCGACGGCTCTTTAACTGAAGATACTACAATAAATACCGGCAGTGGCCCACTTTCTTCAGTCATTGATCCGCTGAATAATTACCTCTACGTCCTGGAATCCTATGATTATAATCTCCTGGCCTATTCAATTAATGGCGACGGCACGTATACTCAATTTGGCGACTATTCCCTGGCC
>CAYNFB010000275.1:0-5228 GCA_964396355.1 uncultured Leptospirales bacterium
GCAGGCAGTAAAACTGATCTGAAGCTCAACAGTGCCGGTGATGTTGTTATTACTTCTGTTCTTGGTAATGGTGAAAAAGGAAAAATTACAATAGATGCCGGCACCCTCGATCAGGATGCAGACAAGTTCAGAGCAAAACTCATGGCAAACGTGGGCCTCAGCCTCGGCCCTGTATACGTAGATGTTCCTGCAACAATTTATATTGATAATGGATATTCTGTGGGTATCACAGCAGGTATTGTCTGGTAGTAAATCTTAAAAAGTTAATTATATATATAAAAAGGTCCCTCAATGGGGCCTTTTTTGGTGCTTTTAACCGGTATAATATCGAAGGCTCAGAGCCTCATTGATGATTTTGCTGATAAGAACTACTTTTAATTCGGATTGAGCGATTCCTGACTTCGAAGGCTCAGAGCATCATGGGAAAATAAGCAGATTTTCCCTCCGGCTCAGAGCCTCCCGATAAATTTAAAAATATCCTCCTCAATAGCACTTTTCTCTATATTATATCTTGACAATTTACAGAGGCGGAAATACTGTTCTGTTGAAATTGGATGGCTGTTTATCCGTACATCAGTGCGGTTGATAACTGTTAACTATAATTTTCTTTAAGGAGGAAAGAATGGCTTATGTAATCGATAAAGACGCATGTACAAATTGCGGTGCATGTGCATCTGAGTGTCCCGTTGAAGCAATCAGTGAAAAAGGCGATGTTCATGTAATAGATGCTGATACATGTATCGACTGTGGTGCATGCGAAAGCGTATGTCCTGCAGATGCAATTTCACCTGCATAGACATTTTTCAATACGTATTTAACTGAAGACCGCTCTTATGGGCGGTCTTTCTAGTTTGTATTGAGTTTTGCCGTAAACATTCTCACAATAGCGGGAATGCATGACAGGGCAGGCAGGAGGGAGGATGCAGCCAGTATTTTCCAGCCCGCAGCAGTGCTTACGGTGAATGCAAACTTCATGCCCGGCAGTTTCAGACTTTCTGAAAGCATGGGGCTCAGAGCCTCAAGCAGGGCAAGAGAACAGATGCCCGCAATGAAACCGGTCAATGCGAACCTGAAAATGATGGTAAAGCCGATGAACCTCTTCGATGCACCCAGCATTCTCAAAATCCTGTAATATTCCAGTCTTCCCCAGACAGCCGTGACACAGCACAGGGCCGTACAGATAAGCGCAAGGAGAGAGACGAGTATTGTCATGGAATAAATAAAGCCGTTTACCGTTCTTTTCAGCTTTACTATCTCACCGGAAAGGTTTCCTCCTGTGGAAGCGGTAAATCCCATCTTTTCAATTTTCTTCTTAACACGACGGGTGTATCCGTGATCCTTCAGTCTTATATTTGCAGACATGTAGCTGTCTTCTTTGCCGAATCGCCTGTTAATGTACTTTGCAGTCCTCAGCGGAATGATGAGTCCCATTATGCTCAGCGCGCTGGTCGTACCGCTCACTCTGCCTGAAGTGCTGAAATAGCCGTCAAGAGATGTGACGCTGGAATGCCCCACGAGAAGATTCATTGTAAATCCCTTCAGTGCCTCGGGCGACAGCGCAGGGAGTCCGTTTGCACCGGCAAGTCCGCTGTTGTATGATTCTATGAGGGGGAGGGGAACCAGAACCGGTATTTCTTGTGACGGTTCATGATTCAGCCAGAGTTTTCTCATCCCCGATGTCTTTAAATCTTTCTTTATCATACTGTATGGAACGCCTGCGCAGACAAGATCTGTGCTGTATGCGAAGGTGAAGAAGGATATTCTTCCCTGGCATGGAACATTTACTGAAAGTACGGGATCAACTCCCTTTACTCCTTTTATCCCTGATATTTTCTTAACTGCAGAATTGTCGAGTTTTTTAGCTTTCGATGAGAAGATGAAAAGGCCCTTCCCCGGTTTGGGGCTCACTCTGATTGTGTCGGGAGGGATGGATGATGCGAAATTTTTATTAATATAGCTGTTGAAATTATCTCCGATTATATCAAAAGACAGTGCCGCCGAAGCCGACAGCGCGGTGACGCCAAAGACTATTAACGTGATAAATGCCGAGCCCGTCAGCTCCCTGATAATAAGAAGTATTCTTCCTGCCATTATTTTATTCTCAGCCTTCCATTTTCCATCACGTAGATGCGGTCTGATTTTTTATGCATGAGGTTTTTGTGAGTGACCATTATAATGGCCATACCGCTGTCTCTGAGCCGCTCTATGAGCTTGAATATATCCTTCGATGTCTCGGCGTCGAGGTTTGCCGTTGGTTCATCAGCCAGTATGAGAGAGGGGGAGTTCGCCGCAGCCCTTGCAATGGCGACTCTCTGTTTCTGTCCGCCCGACAGGAGGCCTGCTTTTGTCTTCTCATATCCGGCTAGTCCCGTTCTTGCCAGTATTTCCACTGCAAAATCCTTGTCTGCCCTCTTTGCGCTTCCGCCTATTCTTGCCGGGAGCAGCAGATTGGACAGCACGGTTTCCTCGTCCAGAAGCCTGAATGTCTGAAAGATCTGGCCCATTTCCCTGTTCCGAAGCCGCGACATCTGTCTGTCTGAATGATAATTTACAATACTGTCTTCGTATGAAATTTTACCGCTGTCAGGTCTTGTAATGCCTGTTATTACATTGAGGAGGGTTGTCTTGCCGCAGCCGGATCTCCCGGTTATGGATATTATTTCACCCCGGTCAATACTGAAGTCCAGTTCATCAAGAACTGCCACTCTGCTGCCGGTAATGGTGAAGTTTTTGTTTATTCCTTTAAGAGAAAGAAGCATCCTTATTTATCTGTCAGGAGGGAGCCGCCCGCTGCCCAGTTCTCTCTTTCTACTTCGTCAAATACAATGTAGGTAGACTCAGGCTTCTTGCCTGCAACATCTCTCAGTGCTTCGGTTATCCTTTCGGCAAGTTCTTTCTTCTGATCTTTGGATAGCGAACCTGCAACTTTTACATTTACAAAAGGCATTTTTTATTCCTCCATATCTTTTGCGTAGGGAAGTGACATCATAATGTTTACCTTCACGTGTGGATCTTTTGTAACATCGGAGTAGTCCAGGATGTTTTCTGCAAAAATCTCCCCGCCGTGTCTTGTTACAATTTTGTCTACAAGGGTGAGGCCTATTCCGAAATCCAGGGTGTTGTATTTTTCATATACGAGTCTTGATATCCTGTAAAACGGTTCAAGAATTGTTTTTTCATATTCAGGGGGGATGCCGAGTATATCGTCGCTGCTTTTCTGCGGTTCACTCAGTACAGATATACGCAGATTATTGGCTTGCGAGAATATCATAATAATAATATTAGTGTCCGGTTTAGAAAATTTCATTGCGTTTATCAGGAGTTCAAATATCGCATCAGATATATATTCTGTTCCTATGCGGACTTTCTGGTTTTTTAGAGCTGCCGGGAAGTCATTCATTATTATTCGATGCCTGTTTATAGAACTGAATTTGTCGGCTTTTCTTACAGCTCCCTTAATCAGCGAATGAAGTTCATTCACTGTCATGATCTTCATTTCTATTTCATTGGCTATGACGTAGTCGATACTGGCAAAAATTTTGAAAGCATCCTGTGCAATTTTTACATTGTCCATTGCGTGCTTAAAGAGTTCAGCGTCTATGAGAAGCTTGTCCTCATGTTTCTTTGCTGATCTGGACATCATCTCCATGAATGTAATAAGTGTCCCAAAGCCGGCACCTTGAGTGAAACTGTTGTTAATATTACTGAATATGGACTTATCTGTTCTGGATATATTCCTGTTCAGCATTTTCTCTTTCCAGGTCTGCCAGTCCATGTCTTTCTCAATTAAACCTGATGATGATTTGCTCAGGACTTCCTTCATCCGGTCTACGGCCATGGCGTCTTTTTTCTGCTGTGTTATATCCTCTCCGGTTATTACTATGTGAGTAATATTGCCTTCATCGTCTCTGATTTTTGAAATTGTTGTTTTCACGTAGTAGAGCTGGCCGTCTTTACCTGTATTATATATTTCACCATGCCAGTTTTCATTGCTGGCAATTTCATCCCGCAGGCTCTGTTCCGGTATGATAGGGTTGGGGGTCTTCGATATATCCAGGTGCAGAAGTTCATCTGCTGAATAACCGCTGATCTCGGAAAACTTATGGTTCACATATTCGAGCTGCCCCTTGCTGTTGATTATTACTATTGCGTTGGTACTCTGCTCAATCGCGTCAATAAAAACATTTACGTTCTTTTCAGCCGAATTTCTGTGGTCAATTTCTTCCTGGAGATTTTTATTCAGTTCCTGGAATTCTCTGGTTCTTTCATTTATTATACCTTCCATATCAGTCATCTGCTTGTTTAGAGCGTAGTCTGCCATTTTTTTGTCTGTGATGTTTCTCGTTACAATAAGCAGCCGGCCGTTGCCGGAATGTATTATCCTCGATTCATAATACTCCTGAGCCGCTCCCCTGGGGAGATTGTATTCAAAAATCTGAATCTGGTTTGTCTCCAGAGCTTTCGTGAAATATTCTCTCGCCTTGAAGCCAATTTTATCAGTCCATATGCGGGACATTACCTCTTCGTCTATCCTGGTCAGAGGTTTTCCCATAATGTCTACTTCAAACATTTTGTCCGGAATGGAGCTGAGTATTTTCCTTTTATTTTCCTCGCTTTCTCTTAACTTTTTTTCCATGTCAAATTTATATAGAGCAATCTCTATGGATGATTTGAGAGAGTGAGAGTTAAAAGGCTTTATTATATAGTTGAGGGGCATTGATTCTTTTGCCCTCTCAAATGTTTCACTGTCTGTTGATGAGGTAATGTAGATGAAAGGTATTTTATAGTTTGAAAATATTCTCCTGGCAGTTTCAATACCGTCTATTTCACCTGCCAGGTTGATGTCCATCAGTATAAGATCGGGTTTGTCCTGTTCAATGATGGATAGTGCCTCTTCTCCCTTTTCCACAATGGCCGAAACTTTATAGCCCGACTTGGTAAGTAGTTTTTGAAGAATAAGGCCTGAGGGTCTGTCGTCTTCAACAACGAGTATGTTTATCATTCAGTATTGCTCCCTCTAGAGTTAGTGAATAGCTCACAAGCTGGTAAAAAAATACAAAGGTTGTAATCATTAAAAAAAGACAGCAGAATGCCTGTGAAGTCAATAAAATTATTTCCGTCAAATGTATAAGATAAGCATTTTGTATTTTTTTTCAAAAAAACACGGTGCATAATTTAATTTTATCTTTAAAAAAATTAGTTTGCATCAATCCCTCGTTGTATATAAT
>CAYNFB010000276.1:0-3325 GCA_964396355.1 uncultured Leptospirales bacterium
GTTTATAAACAAAATGGGCGGTGCTATAGGCACAGGCATCGTAGGGTTAACACTTATTATTTCCGGAATAAACGAAGCCGAAGCAGTTAGTGATGTTACAGCAGGTGGATTAACAATTATGAAAGTTGCCATGCTGTTTGTACCGCTGTTATTTATATTAGCAGGATATTTAGTTTATCGCGCAAAATTCAAAATCGATGAAAAATTGTATCAGGAGATTTTGGATGATTTGCAGGAAAGAGGCGACTTGCATCTAGATGCCGAAGAATAAACTATAGAGATTAATTTTAAGATGATTGAGCCATTGCGGATGCAATGGCTTTCTTATGTTTATTTATAGAATAGATGCATATACAGATTTTCTCTAAAAGGATATATGTGCATTTAAAAACGTGAAAATGAAGAATAAATACGGTAAAAAACGTTATAAAAAACTATAAATACGTGATAGTGTGTAAAAATAAATTTTGTTATATATTTATCATAATTTAAGTAATCCAATGATAATTAATTTTCAATAAAAATATTTTTATCAAAAAAAATATTTAAGAGTCACCACGCTGTAATTTACAGAATTGCCGGATTATTTTCTTTGCAGGTTATTCTGGATTAAGAGCAGTCTGTAAAAAATATCTGATGCGGGCAGAATACCTGCCGTTCCCCTGAATCTAACCGCTCATCTGGATTCTCTTTAGCGGACATATCAGGAATTATCCTCCTGGAAGGCAGAATAATTCCTGATATGAGGAAATCCTTAATCTGGCAGGGGGTCAGTTTTTATAAAGCGCGTCTATATCGTCCTTGTAATTCTTAAGCAGAACTTTTCTTTTCAGCTTCATCGTCGGAGTCATCTCCCCTTTTTCCTGAGAAAATTCCTGCGGCAGAAGCTTGAATCTTTTAATCTGCTCAACCCGTCCGAAGTGACTGTTTATCTCATCAATTATCACCTGATATTTATTTAGAACTTTTTCATTCTTTACAATTTCGTCATTATCTAAATCTCCAAGCCCTTCACCAGCTGCCCAGGCCTGCAGAACTTCAAATCCGGGAACAATCAGGGCCGAAATAAACTGTTTCCCGTCTCCAATAACGGCAATCTGCTCAATAAACGCATTTGATGCAAAAGCATTTTCCAGCACCTGGGGTGCTACATTTTTTCCGCCTGAGGTCACGATTATATCTTTCTTCCTGTCTGTAATTTTAAGATATCCTTCATCATCAATAATGCCAATGTCACCGGTCTTAAACCATCCGTCTTCTGTGAAAACCTCTTTTGTCTGCTCCGGCTTATTGTAGTATCCCATCATCACTCCAGGAGATTTGGTAAGAACTTCGCCGTCCTCGGCAATTTTAAGTTCCACCTCGGGGAAGGGCGCCATCCACAAATCGGGCTTCACCTTATAGACCGAGAGGTGAGCATCGAGGGCCAGAACCGGAGAAGTCTCAGTGAGTCCATAGCCTTTGCGGATTTCTATTTTCAGGCCCCAGAAAAAATCGTGAATCTCAGAGAGCAGGGGGGCTCCGGCACTTCCAATTCCCTTATATCTGTCAAAGCCAATGGCCTCTTTAAGTTTTGAATATATAAGTTTGTCAAAAAGACTGTATCTGAGACCGAGAAAGAAAGGAAGCTTTTCATCGGCCATAAAATACGGCGCAGCCTGGAGAGCAACGGCCTTTCCTTTTCCGAAAAGTTTTTGTTTTGAAGCCGGTGCTGCGGCAACCTTTGTATGTATTCCATTATAAATTTTTTCAAAAATTCTCGGCACAAATGCTGATAGAGTAGGCCTCAGTTCAACAAGATCCTCGGGAAAAAATTCCTGTCCTCTGGAGAAGGACATTACTCCTCCGGCAATGATAAAGGCGTAATAGCTTAGTGATCTTTCCACGGCATGAGCCAGGGGAAGAATGGATATCAGCATATCTTCAGGAGTAATCAGCTGTGTTCGCGCAAATGACATTGAATTATACATTACGTTGGAGTGGCTCAGCATTACTCCTTTGGGCTGGCCTGTTGTACCGGATGAATATATCAGGGTCAGGAGATCCTTTGGCTTTAAAGCTGCGACTCTTGCATCAATTTCCTTTTTCTGAAGGTTCTTCTTCCCTTCCTCAACGGCTTTACTGTATTTTATGACCATATCATCGCTGTAATCGATATCATTAAAAACAATAATTTTCTGCAGGCCAGGGAGATTCTTCCTTTCTGCAAGAACATTATCAACCTGAAATTTATCTTCACAGAAACATACTGTGGATTTTGTGTCATCCAGAATATATGCTGCCTCTGGTGCAGAGTTTGTCGGATATATGGTAGCATCAACACCGGCGCAGGAAAAGACTGCAAAATCAGCCACAACCCATTCCGGCCTGTTTGCAGAATAAATCGCTGCTATGTCGCCTTTTTTAAATCCAGTATTTACAAGATAAGATGCAAGCGCTTCAACTTCAGTATTGACCTGATTCCAGGAAATGTCGACCCATCCACTGTCAGTCCGCTTTCTGAGTAATGTCTTATCTCCGTAGGTTTTTGTACCAATGCGAAGAATATCTATAATGGTATTTTTGTTGTAATCGAGCTGATCTAACATACCGTCCCTCCGGTTTTATTTTCATTATCCGTGGATTATAAAGCTTTTTTATGAAATTGCAAGAATTTTTAAAAATTTATTCAGTTTCTGGTAACGTTTTTTTCTTGCTGTCCTGACGGAAGAGGCCTATCGGCGAGCCCCTGAAGGATAGTAAAATGTATGTTTGAGCGAATTTATTTCTTGCTGGTTTTGTGGTAAAGATTGCGGGGACAATAGGGCTTGAGATATCTTTTTTTTTGACGCTTCATAACCGGACCCCCTGGTAAATTGTAACAGCTTCATGCTGCGATTTATTTTTGTGAAAGAGATTTCTTAAATGCAGATTTGATATATCAAACATTTGAAAAGCATTGCCCATGACTGTCTTATGAGAGAATGCTTCCGCAGGATTTGCATTTAACCGTTTCACCTTTGAGGTATGTTCTCTCAATGGGAGAGCCGCAGTTGGTGCAGAATTTTATATCCATACCTTTGGCTCCTTCGACAACAAATTCTTCGGTTGTTCTGTCTATAAAACCACTTGTAAGATTTTTTGAAAGGGCAGTAGAGAGATGCTGTTCAACCTCGAGCACCGGAATCGCGAGTTTTTGGGCAATGGTATCAAGTTTTACCCGCTGGTATGATTTAATTAAATTTGCCACAGCCTTGACTCTTTCTTCCTTTAGTTGGGCTTTTTTACCCAGGATAATCATAATGATGCCCGGTATGGTAAATGCAAAGTTGACAATAGCAATCGG
>CAYNFB010000276.1:3425-5216 GCA_964396355.1 uncultured Leptospirales bacterium
ATCAGGACAGTTGAATAAAATTTATGAATACGAAGTTTATAACCAACGAAGAATTATACAAACAGGTCATCCTTCCTGTTTCAGGTGCAGAGAAGTTTGTCTGGATCGGAACTTCTGATATTAAGGATCTCCATGTTCAACAGGGGAGAGGGACCGTGTCATTCCTTGCGGTACTTGATTCACTGCTGCGTAAAGGGGTTGCTGTCAGGCTTATACATGCAAAGGAGCCCGGGCCTATCTTCCGGGAAAGTTATGAAAAATATCCGCTCTTGTGGGACGGCATGGAACGTGTCCTTTGTCCGAGGGTGCATTTTAAACACATTATAATTGACGGTACATTTGCATATACCGGTTCGGCTAACCTGACCGGAGCTGGTCTTGGCATGAAGAGCAGCAATCGCCGAAATTTTGAGGGAGGAATTGTAACATCACAGCCTGATCTTGTTGAAGCCGTCATGGATCAGTTTGATCAGGTCTGGATGGGAAAATTCTGCAAAACCTGCGGCAGGAGGGATTTCTGCGGAGATCCGATCATTTGACAACCTGCAGGTAAATAGAAAAAAACTTGTATTTTTCGGATTCGGGACAACAATTTCAGTAATTCTAAATTTGGAGATTCCATAATGAAATATATTAATGCGTTCCTCGTATCACCCTTTACTTTTTCATTGTTTATCGTTTTAATGTTGATGCTGCCAGTTCAATCTGCTTCTGACAACGTTGACCCTCTAGGCAGCAAAGACCTTGAATTATCCTATGGTTCAAATAAATCACTCGGCCTTTTTAAAACATCCTATAAAAGTTTTATAAAGCTTGCCGGTAATACCGGAGTTTGGGAGGATGAAAATAAGTATCAGTACACCTGGGGGGATGGACAAGCTGCGTTTATTAAAAAAAATGAGATGAAAAGACCCCAGCTTGTACAGATTATTTTAAACAGCAAATTTAAAACTCCGCGCGGTATAAAGAAGGGGTCATCCCTTGATGATCTAATGAAGGCTTATTCCGAAAATTGTGAAGTAACTGAAGGCGGGGGCGGGTATTGGTATACCTATAAGTGGACTGCCGTCAGCCGTTCACAGCTGATAAACAAAAAAAATTTTTCAATTTCTTTCTATGTAGCAGACGGACTGGTTGATACTGTTTTTCTGAAGCTG
This sequence comes from uncultured Leptospirales bacterium, assembly GCA_964396355.1. Classification (GTDB taxonomy): domain Bacteria; phylum Spirochaetota; class UBA4802; order UBA4802; family UBA5550; genus CAYNFB01. Next base: position 4,583 of record CAYNFB010000276.1, read on the forward strand.
GAGAGTGAGGATACGGAGAATATTCCTGTCGGATAGTTGCTGGTGTGCCCAAAGCTAAGGGTTAATCTGAGTTATCTGCTTTGGTGGTCATGTTTCACCGGAGCAGATTCGATATGTCAGGGTTTCCTTAATTGAGTCTTTAACTATTTGTATATTCTTCCCTCTGGACGTGTTATATTATGCGTCTCCTTCCTTTCTAAACTATTGATAAATACCATTATTGTTTATTTTCTAAATCAGTCAGGGCGTAAACAGACAATAGAATATAAAAAAACCGGGCGGACGTTATCTTTTTGGGTCTGAATTTATAATTCCGGTCGACTTGTGGTTTATCTTAAAGATAAGATAGATCATGGTTTAGTATTCAAAAATGTTACCAGCATCGTAAATACTACAGACATCGGGGTGTTATAATGAAAGAAATAACAGGCACCAGCAACAGAATTCTGGAGGTTGATCTCACGTCAAAGACGTTCTCTGTATATGACGTGCCTGAAAAGGACAGAAATCTTTATTTAGGAGGGAAGGGGCTCGGGCTGAAATTGATTTATGACAGGATGGAGGCCGGAGCTGATCCTCTGGGAGAAGACAATATTATTGCTTTTATGATGGGAGTTCTCATGGGAACCGGGGC
>CAYNFB010000277.1:0-1114 GCA_964396355.1 uncultured Leptospirales bacterium
AAAGATTCAATAAAACTGCAAAAAATATATTTGCACCGCTCTACCCGGTGCTTGCGGAAATAATCGTAAAAATTACAGGCATAGAGAAAGGCAGCTGCATTGATCTGGGATGCGGCCCGGCCTCTCTTGCCATTGCCATGAAAGCTCTGGGCTTCAGTCCCGTGACTGCCGTTGATATATCTCCGGCAGCACTGGCCATTGCCGGTGAGAACATCAAAGAGAAAGATCTTGATATTTCGACTCTATGCAGCGATGCATCAGATCTGCCCTTTGATGATGAATCAGCAGATTTAATCGTCAGCAGGGGCTCTGTATTCTTCTGGGACAACAGAGCAGACGCGTTCAGGGAAATTTACCGCGTTCTTAAGAAGGGAGGCAAGGCTGCCATAGGCGGAGGATTCGGCACTGCAGAGATAAAAGAAAAGATCTTTGCCGAGATGGAAAAGCAGGGTGACGGATTCGCCGGCAAGGTTAAGGAACGCATGGGCAAGCAAAGCGTTGAGCTCTTCAGGAAAGAGCTGGATTCATCTGTACCGGCATGCTACAGCATCTATCAGGATGATGCAAACTTCCTGATAATAATCGAGAAGTGAGGATCAATGTGAAATGCCATATATGTGAAAGACGATGTGAAATATCAGAAGGCGGCACAGGCGCATGCCGGATGTATACAGCAGAAAACGACGGGCTGAAGGAAAAATTTCCCGGCAGATGGCTCACAATCTTCCCGGTATCAACAGAGACCATGCCCCTGCTGCACCTCCACCCCAGGGCAAAGCTCCTCCAGGTCAGCACAGCGGGATGCAACTTCTCATGCAGAGGCTGTATCTCCGAGGTTATTACCAGTAATACCGAGACTCTGTCCTCAGCACTAAAGCCCGTAGCGGCTGAGGAAATTATAAACCGGACAGTAGAAGAAAACTGTATCGGGGTAACATTCTGCATCAACGATCCGTCAGCATCATTCTATACATTTACAGAAATGGCAAAGGAAGCACACAAAAGAGGACTGCTCGCCGGATGCTCAACAAACTGCTACTTCACAGAAGAGTCTCTTGAGGAGATGATGACCTCCATCGATTTCATAAACATAGGACTCAAGGGAATCACCGAC
>CAYNFB010000277.1:1150-3299 GCA_964396355.1 uncultured Leptospirales bacterium
TATTAAATGCGGAGCCTCATCTGCAGAACCGGTGTTCCGGAACATGAAGCGCCTCCACGATGCGGGAATACATATCGAGGTATCGGCCATGTATATGAAGGGGATGGAGGAGGATCTGCACCTGATTGCAGAGCGCATAAATAAAATTTCTCCCCACATTCCTCTCCAGGTCATGCGCTTCATTCCTCTGGGAAATGCTTCAATCGAAGATGAGCCTTCAATAGAGGAAACAGAGAATCTGTGTGATTCACTGCGCAAAAAACTCAAATGGGTATACCTGTTCAACTCACCCGGCACAACCTATCTTTCCACACTCTGCCCTGACTGCGGCGCGGTGATGATAGAGAGGGAATTCTTCGGCCCCATGGGATCCCGGACTCTGAACTATCAGGCAGATCAGAAATGCAGCTGCGGCACGGCTATGCCGGTGAAGGGATTTATCCGTGAGTCGGCATTTGAGGAGCCGGGCTTCTTCGGAGGCTACCGTACAACCAGAGCCATGGAAATGATACATTCGATTCTCGCATGCCTTGGAGCGGAGGGGAAAGCCCAGGCCGGAACGCTCTGGGCCGAAATCATGGATGTCAATTACCTGGACAGGATGCACAGGACAATACAGATTCCTGAAAAATACTGCGAGACCGTTTCATTTCTCGCAGGAAGAACCGGATCGGAGGATGCCGGTCTGGAACTGACGGCATATCTCAATACCGTACTGGAAGATGTGAAAAATAAAGTCAGCAAACGAAAAAAGCCTTCGGTCTACTACGCCATGGGCTATCCGCTCTTTGCCATAAATGCAGAACGCTTCGAATCAAATCTCGCTGATATTGCAGGAGGGGAATGTGTCAATAAATCCATTGAAAGAGAGGGCAAGCCCGGCGTGACAATTTCGCCCGAAGAGTTCAATGCCTTCAATCCTGACTATATTTTCATTTCGGGATTTCTGTCATGCCCTGTTTCAGACTTCTGCAGATACTGCAATGAGAAAGCGCTCAGAGCCGAAGCAATTGAGAGGGAGCAGATCTATCAGCTTCCCCCTTCATGGGACTTTGGAAATCCGAGATGGGCACTGGGGCTGATGTTCATCGCAAATATTCTCCACCCGGAGATATGCAGCTATGATATTGAGAATGAAGCAGAGAGGTTCTACAATAAATTCTATGGAACATCGTATAAAAATTCGAGGATAAGCAGATCATTTTATAATGTGAAGTGAAATTCAGGCCATAAATTTTTTAATTTCTTCAACTGTAATCCCGGTGATTTCGGCTGCCTTCTTAATGGGCATTTTATCATTCACAAGAGCCGCTGCTGTTTCAAGCGCTTTCTTATGAGCCCCTTTTTCAATACCTTTTTCAATACCTTTTTCAATGCCTCTCTGAAGTGCTTCTTTTTCTATTTCTTTACCGTATTTTTTCAATGATGTACTGAGCATTGTTTTTACCTCCTCGACTCCTCTTACTTCTTCGACAATATCTTCCCGTTCGTTAAAAATATATCTGAACCAGCTTATAAATAAAGAAAGCTCGGCAGGCCTTTCAGATCTCAGCATATTAACCACGGTATCAATTTCTCTTTTTAATTCATCTGTGGAGCAGTTTTCGATATAGAAAAGAGCTCCTATGCTGTTTTTCAATTCTTTCAAAAAATCTTTGCTGAATTCATTTTCAGCAATCTTATAATACCGGAATTCAGGAATATACTGTCCGGGAATTGTCTTCTCAATCAATTTATTAAGATCTTCCGGTGCTGTCCACCTCTTTTCACCGTTATAAAGCATTACAGGAAACACCGCAGGCAGTGTTTTGACTCTGCTGCTTCTGATCAGATCTTCATAGAGCTCTGTAATATACCGGAGCATTCTCAGAGTCATAAATCGATCAACTGTTGACTGAAATTCCAGCAGTATGAATATATAGAATTCCTATCCTTGTAATAGGTCCTGTATATCATATCCGATTCCCTTCGTGCAAACTCATCAGTGATAAAACTCTTATCAACTCTCTCCAGTCTGCTGTAATCAATATCATTTACCCAGGTTTCATCCACAAATGAAAGGAGGAGCTGTTTTACCAGTTCTGGGTTTGAGAAGAGCCTCTTGTATCCCGAATCATGTATAAAGTGTCTGTTTTTCTTCATTTTTCAT
>CAYNFB010000277.1:3329-5195 GCA_964396355.1 uncultured Leptospirales bacterium
GCTATTATAAAAGCCGTTTCAGTTTATACGGATGGGGGGAGTATAATTTAAAACTTTTTTTACTGCTTTACTTTCCCATCCAGGAGAGGGATATTTCTCTTTTATCCAGAAGGGGAATGCAGACTCTGCGGTTAACCTGATCCTCCATGCTCCTCACATGTACATTGATGCCGTATGTTTCATGCATGGATTTTTCTGTAATTATCTGATCAGGAAGCCCGTTTACGGTAAAATGCCTGTCCTTGAGTATGGTTGTCTGACTGGAGCGGAGCAGAGCGTGATCGGGGAAGTGAGAGGCCATGATGATGGTAAGCCCCGCCCGTGCAAGGGCGCTGATTACATTGAGTATCCTCATCTGATTCCCAAGATCCAGGTGGGATGTAGGTTCATCGAGCAAAATTATATCGGGCTGTTGGGTCAGAGCCCGTGCAATGAGCACCAGCTGCCACTCCCCTCCGCTTATTTCCGTACAGGGTCTGTCTGCAAGATGGGTAACCCCCACAGTTTCCATAGCGCACATTGCAATGCGGTGATCCTTCTCTGTCGGAGAGGAGATCAGTGACAAATAGGGAGTCCTTCCCATGACGATAACGTCCCTCACAGTAAATGGAAAGACCGTGGTGTGAGACTGGGGAACATAAGCCATTGTTCTTGCAACCAGAGACTGCTCCATTTTGTGAAGCTCACTCCCCTTTATAAGCACTTTGCCCTTTCCGGGTCTGAGTATTCCGCTGAGACATTTCAGGAGAGTGGATTTCCCTGTTCCGTTGGGTCCCAGGATACAGAAGACCTCTCCCTCTCCGGCGGAGAAGCTGATATCACTGAATACGGGCTCACCCTTTCCCCGGGTGTAGGAGAATGTAAGGTCTCTCACTTCAATTCGCTTTTCCAAAATCACCACCCCGGATTATTTTTTCTAAGAAGATAGGCGAAAATCGGAGCTCCGATAATAGCAGTGAGTATTCCAATTGGAATCTCGGTTATCAGTGCAGTACGGGCAATGGCGTCGACTACAACGAGATAACCGGCGCCCAGAAGCATTGACACAGGCAGTAGAAAACGGTGATCAGGCCCCACGACGAGACGTCCTATATGGGGAATAACCAGACCAATCCATCCGATAATTCCGCTGATGCAGACTGATGAGGCGGTGATTATTGTTGCACAGAATATAATAACTCCCTTGGTGAGCTCAACATTTACGCCAAGGGCCCTGGCATCCTCATCACCCATGGCAATGACGTTAATCCTCCATCTGACAAGGAGAAGAACTGAAATACAAACGATGAAGACCGGAGAGACGAAAACAAGATCCTTATTACCCACATTGTTAAGCGACCCGAGAAGCCAGAATACGATTGCCGGCATCTTGTTCATCGGGTCAGCCACGTACTTTATAAAAGACGTAAGGGCGGAGAAGAACGCGCCCACGATAATTCCCGACAGCACCATCATAAGAATGGGAGTTGCACGATAAACCCGGCTGAGCATATAGGTGAAAAACACCGCGAGAAGCCCGAAGGCGAATGAAAAAATCTGAGTAACGAAGATATCGTCAAAAAGCAGAATGGCAATTGCCGCGCCGAAACCCGCACCGGCCGCGACTCCCAGCAGAAAAGGCGAAACCAGAGGATTTCGGAATAGCCCCTGAAAGGACGCGCCGGAGATGGAAAGACCGGCGCCCACGAGAAGCCCCGCAATAAGCCGGGGCAGCCGCACGTCCACAACAACACTCTCTATTGTGGCAGACACATTGGTCTCCACGGGAAATATTCGGCTGAGAAGAATCCGCATCACATCAGCCGGAGAGATATCTAGCCGCCCGATCATCAGAGAGAGAACAGAAGCCGACACAACGAAAATAAT
>CAYNFB010000278.1:0-3859 GCA_964396355.1 uncultured Leptospirales bacterium
GATAAGACCATTGACGTGAATTTCAAGGGATATTTCTTCATGAGCCAGTACGGAGCAAATTTAATGCTCAAGGGCGGAGGGGGAAGCATCATAAACGTTGCCTCAATCAATGCGGTAAAGCCCGCTCCAATGCAGGGGATATATTCTATGACCAAGGCCGGAGTTGTGGCCATGACTAAATCCTTTTCAAAGGAACTGGCGCCATTTAATGTCAGAGTAAATGCTTTACTGCCGGGACTCACTGATACTAAGTTCGCATCGGCCATGACCAGGAATGATGAACTGATGGAAAAGGTCATCCTCCCCACAATACCAATGGCGCGGGCTGCCATGCCGGAGGAAATGGCAGGGGCTGTTCTCTATTTTGCATCATCAGCGTCATCATATACAACGGGAGCTTCCATAGTCGTTGACGGCGGCAGTCTTGCATAGTAAAACCGGAGGAAAAAAATATGAAGAATTTCAAGGATAAAACAGCAGCAGTAACCGGAGCCGCCTCGGGAATCGGCAGAGCATGCTCCCTCCTTCTGGCCTCGAAAGGATGCAGCCTTGCCATTACAGATGTAAACAGTGAAGGCCTTTCTGAAACAGCAGAATTGGCATCAGAGTATGGAGTTAAAGTTACTCAATACAAAGTTGATGTTTCAGACAGACCTGGTGTTTTTAAATTTGCAGAGGATACAGTGAAGGATCACGGCCGGGTAAATCTTCTGATGAATAATGCCGGAGTATCTCTTACAGCCGGAATCGAGTCGATGACTGAGAAGGATATGAACTGGCTGATGGATATAAATTTCTGGGGTGTGGTCTACGGCACACAGGCATTCCTCCCTCATCTTAAGAAAGCAGATGAGGCGGTAATTGTGAATGTGGCAAGCGCCTTCAGCCTCATGGGAATGCCCTCTCAGGCAGCCTACTGCGCTTCAAAATATGCAGTGAGGGGCTTTACTGAAACACTCCAGCAGGAGCTTGAAGTTACCTGCGCAAATGTCCGGGCCATGTGCGTTCACCCCGGAGGAATAAAAACCAACATTGTTCACAACAGCAGAATAGACGGCTTCGCCGGAGCAGTTCAGGATAGGAATAAGATGGCATCCAAATTCGACAGGATAGCCATGACAACACCGGAGAAGGCAGCAGAAGATATCATCCGCGGACTGGAAAAAAATAAGCTGAGAGTACTCATCGGCAGTGATGCAAGGATGATTGACCGGCTTCAGAGACTAATGCCCTCGGGCTATCAGTCTGTGATGCTCAATAAAAACGGCGCATTCAAGCGAATGAGGAAGAAACTTAAAAGTCAGAAATAAACATAATATTGCAGGGATTTGAAAAAAAATTCCTGCAGGTTTTTAAACAATTTATTACCAGGTCAATTTGAATATCCAGTAAAGAATCAATGCCCTTCAGCGTCATATGGGACATCTATACCTTTTTATTGTCCCTGCATTATTGTTATGGGCCGGTTGATTCCAATATCACGTTTGATGATTCAAATATGGAAAGCATTTTTAGAAACTGCTTTAATCAGCCATGCAGTAAACTTTCTGCCGGTTTCAATATAATATATATTATATGTCCTTATGCCGAACAGCAGCTTCAGAGCCTGATTATTATTTTATACTATTTTAAATTCATATGATCTTGACATAGATCCTCCTGTGATGTATAGTTTTGAATATTCACATTCAGGAGGGCTCTATGAACAGTATGGTTATTCTTTCAGTTTTTATCCTCTTCTCCATCTCTCATCTTCTTGGTGAAGCCCTGCATAACCTGAAGACCAGATACAGAACGAAGCCTTTTCTTCTTCCTACTCTGGGACTGTATTATTACAGTTCTGCTGCTCATCCATCTATGATCTTGATCTGTGCAATTGCAGGAGGCTGGCTGGGCGATATGTTTTTAATGCTTCCTGACCCGGATAATAAGAAGAAATATCTCCTGCCCGGCATCGCAGCATTTATTCTGGGCCATCTGTTTTATATTGGGTTTTTCTTTACAAGGATAGAATCATTTTCTTCATTTCCTGACTATGGCTATGTTGTGATGGGACTGTTTATTCTCTCCGGTATAGGAGCCTGGTTAATGATAAGGCCTCATGCGGGTAATATGACTAAAGCCGTTACTGCATATGTAATCATTATCGTTTTAATGGGAGTCTCTGCAGCTTCAACTCTGGGCCAGGAAAGTATGGCCGGAGCAGTAATGGCGGTTATCGGGGCTTTTATTTTTGTGATTTCAGATACAATAAACGGATACAACCGTTTCGCAAAACCCGTACCTCATGAAAGAATATATACTATGACCACCTATCTTCTGGGCCAGTTTCTCATAGTGCAGGGTGTACTGATGTTTTAATCTCTTCTATATACGGAATGGTCTGAGGCCCCTGAGGCAGCAGACAGATCGTACTGTCAGGTTTTTTTGAGAGAAGTTCTGCCACTTCTTCAGAAATATCGCTGCATACTCCGAATATTGAGCCATTGGGTTTTAGTCTTTCGCTGCAGATTATAATCTCTGCACGATCTGAAATCTCTGCAAGTATCTGGGCCTGCCACTGTTCCGGCTCAGTTTTTTCTGAGCTCATAATATCCCGCATAAGATCAGCAGGGGATTTATGTCTGGATATTATTTTTGCAAAGGGGCTGTTATCCGGCATGCCTTCACTGCATTCAGAAGCGATTATTATTGTTCCTCCGTTCTTCACAATCTGTCCGGCAGCACTGATTCCCTTTACGGTCTGATAGAGGTTAAGATCAAGAGGATATCCGCAGTTTGAGGTGATCACTATATCGTATTTTTTTTTAACCGGTACCATGGAGTTGTTTTTTACGAACCGGCAGCCCTCGCCATGGGCCTCTTTCATAGCTCCTGAAAAGACTCCTGTAATCTCATGTCTGCTGTTCAGGGCTACATTGACCATGAATGACGGGGAGGCCATGGAGGCCGCCTGATTGATCTCCTCCCAAACAGGGTTGCCCGATAATCTTCCCCAGCCTGACAGCGGACTTGCGATGTTTTCTTTACTGTGGTTTCTCATGATTGTTTCGATACCTGCAAGTCCGGGCATGACAGCCTTGGGCCCGCCGCTGAATCCTGCAAAGAAATGGGGCTCTATAAAACCCGTAATTATTCTTACATCAGCTTCGGCAAATTCCCGGTTTATGTATATATCGTTCCCGGAGTCTGTTGTCCCGATTTTTTTTAAAGATAGGGAATCATGGGAATCGTGCTGGATGCATCTGAACCTTTTAACTGTTTTTTCTCCAAGCATTTCAGAGAGCTCTTCACGCGTCTGTGCTCTGTGCGAACCGGTCGCATTTATCAGAACTATGTTTTCTTCTCTTGCGCCGGCCAGAATCAGTTCTTCAGTGATCACCGGTATCAGTATATCATTGGGGGTGTGACGGGTGATGTCTGTATGAACAACGGCGATTATGCTCTCCGGCTTAATGAATGACGACAGCTTTTCTGATTCCGTTGGATTTTGCAGAGACTCTCTTATCCTTGTTTGCGGATCTTCAAGGCGTGCGATGAACTGAGGTTCAATCACATCGGTATAATCTGGAATTTCTATCTCAACTGCATCTCTGCTGTAGGGTAGTTTTATCTTCATCATTATTCTGCCGCCCGGATTTCTTTCTCTGATTTTTATCTCTGTATAATTATAATTATTCAAGTATTTTATTGGCAGCGTTTTAAAGGAAAAAAGAAAAGGCAAAAGCATAGGAAATGGGGTGATAGAAGATATAGGGGCATTTGGGTTTAGTTTCGGCTGACTCACCTGTTTTGCTCCTGCAAAGACCGGGGTATCATACTGCGTGTTTCGGGATTGTGTATCCAGGCATCTTGTTAC
>CAYNFB010000278.1:3959-5173 GCA_964396355.1 uncultured Leptospirales bacterium
GGAGTGTCTCCAACACACTCGGGAGTGTCTCCGACATACTCGGGAGTGTCTCCGACACACTCTGGAGTGTCTCCAACACACTCGGTTGAGTATAATTTACCTAACGGAGAGTATATTTTACTGAAGCATCAGTATATTTCACTGAAATGTCAGTAAAATATATTTGAATGACGGGGTGTGTCCCAAAAAACAAGGGGCTGAAGCCGCCTTATTCTGTGTTCTGTAACAACAGATGCTCACGGCTGATACCTGTTTTTTCTTTGTGAGAGCCCCTGCCTTTTTGTTATATTTCAGGCTGGAAGCATTTGTTTCTCGCAAAGACCGCAAAGGCCGCGGAGGTCAAAAAATAAAGATCAGGGAATTAAACCTGTTCTTTTCGTGATTTTAGTGTGACGTCTATTCATCAACCTTTGTGGGTTTCATGAGAGACATCGGCAATGACAGGAACAGGCAAACAGGATAAATAGTAACTGAAGACCAATGGATTCCCGACGTCTCGGGAATGACAGAGCTGTTCCAGAGGACAACGGCTGTAATCCGCTCCTGTCCCTGTCGTCCGCCCCTATGGGCAGAGTGTTGCCTCCATACTCTAATAAACCGGAAAAATAAAAAATCATTGATAATAAATATATAAACGGATAATTTTGTCTATTCCCTGATTTAAATGAACATATTGCAGGGATAAACCGCTGTTAAACAATATAAGCTGTGAATATGATCATACAAATATAAATGGGATACATAATGTTCTTACGAAAGGCAGTTCTTTTCTTCATTATAAGTATTTTTACGCTTTCTGCAGTCTCGTGCTTTCAAGGTCTGGGGCCTCTTGGGGATAGTGATTATTCAGATAATCTGGCACAGTCACTCTATGTATCTGTTGATCATGACAGGGATGAGGGTGAGATCTCTTTGAATATTACAATAGGCAGAGCGGACGATGAATCCATTGTGGGCCACTACTCTCTCTACTGGGGGGATTCAGACAGAAATATACTGGGAACAGAGGGATCACCGATTGCATCATTTGCACCGGAAGGTGAGGACTTCGACTATACTGTTAGTTCTGATACTGCTATACCTGCCGGAGCAGAGTATATTCTTCTTTATACGAAGCTGACTGAGGATAATTTGTTTGTCCTTTCCCATTCGAAGGAGATAGAGGATCTCGTTATGAAGCAGGTGTCTGATATAAATACCGGGGGAGACTCCTC
>CAYNFB010000279.1:0-2700 GCA_964396355.1 uncultured Leptospirales bacterium
GTCTCTGTATCGAATGAGACCGTTCCTGCTCCGCGTATTTCAGATATCATCTCATCAAGATCGTCTTCAGTTCTTACCATCCGGTAGATTAGATTCTCTGATGTTGAAATATTGTCCGGCCCTGATTCCTGACCGGAAAAGAAATCCTCAGCGATTGTTTCCATTTCCAGTGTGCGGAAGTAATCGGCTGCACCCTCATCTATTCCATTGAATATAAATTGCTCAATATCATCGGTTAGTTCTACGTCATTTTTTATTGTTACCAGTTCTTTGCTGAGATAGGCCATCTCCTTCCCCTCTTCAAGGAGAGTCCTGCTGCGGCCTTTGATGGATTCCAGATTTGCATAGATGCTGTCAAGATCAGAGTATTCCGATATCAGCTTCAGTGCGGTCTTTTCTCCAATGCCGCGGACTCCGGGGATATTATCTGCAGTGTCTCCCATGAGCGCCATGTAGTCTATTACCTGTTCCGGGGTGATTCCAAGCTTTTCAATTATTTCATCTCTTCCGTAGATCTCGAAGTCTGATATACCCTTCTTGTTTGCGTAAATCTTGACATTTTTGTTTACCAGCTGATAGGCATCTTTATCACCTGTGACGATGTATACCTCATTATCAACGGAATACTTACGGGCTACTGTTCCCAAAATGTCATCTGCCTCGTGATCTTCAGATTCAAGCACCTTTATTCCCAGTTTCTGAACGAGATTTTTGATTTCACCAATTTGAGACCTTAATTCGTCGGGCATTTTCTTCCTGTTGGCTTTATACTCTTCGTAAATTTTAAATCTGAAGGATCTGGTCGGAGGGTCAAAGGCCACTGCTATATAGTCCGGTGACTGATCTTTTATCAGTCTCAGAAGCATTCTGGCAAATCCGAATATGGCAGATGTGTCCTGTCCGCTGGAATTTCTCAGAGGATTTTTTATAAATGCGTAATATGCCCTGTAGCAGAGTGCGTGACCGTCTATGATAAATATTTTTTTCATCAAACTACCTGTGTTTCCTTCAGTCTGTTTATTTCACTTATTTTTCCAATAAGAATTTCATCTGTCTTTGCCAGTCTTTGTGCAAGGATATGAGCCATCTTGGCCGCAAATGGCGGGTTCCTCAGGAGAAATGCCTTTAGCTGATTTGCATTATCTATGTAGGCAAGCTTTACATCACCGATTGATTTTACTGTGGCGCTTCTGGGCGTATTTGTAAAAAGCGAGATTTCTCCGAAGAAGTCACCCCTGGCCATTCTCGCTACAGCTATCTGGTCTTCTCCGTCACCAAGTATTATGGTCACCTCTCCTTCGAGAATTATATACATTCTGTTTTCGTTCTGACCGGCCCTGATTATTGTTTCGCCATTCTGAAAGTACATTATATTTTTGGACATATTTTAACTCCCCGGATGTATTATTCCTGATAATTATCGGCAATTTTTGCGGATATATAGAATTAAACTCAATTTTCTATAAACGCTGTTTAAATACAAGTTAAATTATAGCAGAATTGTTTCAATTAGGCTGGATGAATTTTTCTATTGCCGAGAGAAGTTTCATTTTGTCGATGTGTTTTGTCAGATAATAATCGAATCCCATTTCCAGATATTTTTCTTTATCACCGGTTAAAGCATGGGCTGTGAGAGCCATGACAGGCAGAGAGGGGTTTGTCTTCTTTATAGCATTGAGTACTTCTACGCCGCTCATATCAGGCATCTCTATATCCAGAAGCACAATATCTATTTTATTACTGCTGATTATTTTTATTGCATCAATCCCGGTAAGGGCAGATAGCCCATGTAATCCGGATTTATCAAGAAGAGCCGAGGTAAATCTGCAGGACAGAGCGTTGTCATCTGCAATAAGGACTGTTCTGTTCGATAAATTTTTTAAAGTGATTTCACCGGGAGGACTGTATTTTTCCGTTATTACAGACCCTTCCGCAGCTTCTTTTCTGAAGCAGTGCTGAGTGAAGAAAAAACATGAGCCACTGCCTTTCTCTGACTCCAGCCATATGGAGCCTCCAAGCATTTCGACAATATTTTTAGTAATATTGAGACCGAGTCCGGCTCCATCAGTTACATTGTTTATATCTTCAAATTCTCTGTGGAATCTGTCGAATATTGCCTTGCTTTTTTCATTATCAATGCCGATTCCGGTGTCTCTGACAAAGAAAGTCAGCACACCTCTTTTTTCTACTGTATATCCTAAAGTGATTTCTCCTTTGTTTGTGAATTTCAGCGCATTGGACATCAGGTTGTTTAAAACCTGCATCAGCCTGTTCTTGTCGGTGAACAGGCATATATTATCGCTCCCCCCGGGAATTTCTGTATTAATACGGACATCTCCGGAGAGTGATTCTGACAGCTTCGCTGAAAAAATCTGAAGAGTTTCTTTTATTATATCATTTACGGAAAATAAGTTTTTACGAATTTCCATAGAACCGTTTTCAATTTTGGCTGAGTCGATTATATCTGTGACAAGGCCGAGCAGCTGGTCTGCACTGCTTTTTATTATTTTATAGAATTCGTTTTTTTCTTTATCTGAGAGTTTCTCTTCTGCAAACATCTTTGAAAAACCGAGTATGCTGTTCAGCGGTGTTCTTATTTCATGAGACATGTTTGCCAGGTAGGCGGATTTAAGTCTGGACTTTTCTTCCGCTTTGAATTTTTCCTCCAGGGAGCTTTTTTCATATTTCTTTTTGTCGGTA
>CAYNFB010000279.1:2710-5172 GCA_964396355.1 uncultured Leptospirales bacterium
CAGCAAGCTCTACTATGGTAAGAGTTGGATTTCTGTATAACTTTTCACTATCCATAAGCTCAAAGATATTTTCAAGATATGATAAGGCGATACTTTCATCAAGGCGGCTTTTTTCATATTTCTTTTTGTCGGTAATATTTTGAATAAGTCCTCTTATTCTGACGGGTTTTCCAGATGAGTCTGTTTCATTTTTCGAAGAGATGACTACAAAGACGGGATCGTTTCCGGACCGGCATAATTTCAGCTCATAGAGATGTCTGGCAGACCCGCTGCATGAGGCGGAGTATTTCTCTTTAAATGATTCCAGGTATTCTCCGTCTATATGTGAAATGAAATCACTGATTTTGTAGCGATAACGCGTTTTGTCAAGATCGAACATACTTATACATTCATCTGAACATGATAATACGTCACTGATAATATCATATTCCCATGTCCCAATGTGTGCGAGTCTGTTGACCTCCTCAAATTCTATTTTATTTTTTTTAATTAAATCAATGTCAACGTGGATGCCTGAAATTATATCCGGTTTGTCCGATTCATCTGTGGAGACTATCCATCCTTTCGTGAAGATCCATTTCCATTGACCTCCCTTTGTCATCAGCCTGAATTCGTCATAGTAGTCATCTGTTTCTCTGTTCACAAATCGAATGTATTTTTCTATAGATCTTGCACTATCATCGGGGTGGAGGAGTTCTATCCATGTTAAAATATTTTTTTGCAGCTCTTTTGCTTCATAACCAAGAATCCCGTACCAGCTGTCATTAAGCTGTATCTCACCCGTTGAGGTTGTAATAGTCCACAGGGCTGCCCTCGTGCCGTTTGAAGAGGTGCTTTTTACATCCTGATCAGATGGCTTATTTGCTGTCACATCATGATTAAGAGATTTTCTGTTGGATATAAACTTCAAAAAATGCATTTAATTTTATTCGCTCTCTAAAGTTCCTTCGTTAAAAAATTATATCATAGAAAAGATTGCCTTGATTGTAATAAAAAATGATCTGATGCCATGTGGTTTTGATATTAGTATAATATGCGGTTTTGAATTTTTGGCAAGCCATTCACTGCTGCATCATATTATGACTACATTTTTTATTGTTAAATTAAGAAAAACTAGTCTAAATTGGTGCATAGGGGTGTATTGTCAATTGCTTAATGGAATTGATGAAAAAAATAGAGGAATACGTTGAGTGTTTCCTCTATTATAATTTTTTATCTAAATATATTTTCGGTAAATTCAACGAATTTCTGATACCCCCCTTCGTTGAGAGCATTTATCATGGCTGTTCCGGTTATGAAACCGTCGGCAATTTTAAGAGCCGATGATGCTGATTGAGCATCGCTTATTCCAAATCCAAGAACGACAGGGCAGGATGCAAGTTTTCTTGAAAGCTCCAGCTTTTTAACTGTTTCAGTTTCTATCTCTGCTCTGCCGCCGGTTATTCCTCTCCTTGAAATGAAGTATATGAAGTTTTCGCCCTCTCTGCATATTTCTTCAATGGAATCTTCTTCGGTCTCGGGTGTGATGAAGCTTATCAGGGGCAGATTTATAGATCTGCCCCTGCGTGAGAATACATCCTTTTCACAAAATGGAATATCGGGTATAATCAGTCCCTTTATTCCAGTGTCGGCATGGAGTGAATTAAGGTAGTCTCTCTCCTGGTTGAGGATGATGTTCGCGTAGGTCATTAAGTATATATCCTTTTTACCGGCCGTTTTTTCATTTATTTCGGAGATACTGCAGGCTATATCTTTGAATGTGACACCTTTATCAAGTACATGCTGTGCCGCATCTGCTATCACCTGGCCGTCTGCGATGGGGTCGCTGAATGGGATCCCGACCTCGAGAAAATCAAAGTGCTGAAGCCCTTTAACCGCAGAGTCGATGAAAGTTCGTTTGTCGGGATAGTTCCCCATGAGATAGAATCCGTTATACTTTTTCATAGTCCAAGCTCCTTTTCTATAATAGGAAGATCCTTGTCTCCCCGGCCCGAAAGGTTTATAAGAACCTTCTGTCCTTTGAATTTATCTTTATTCTTCAGCAGGTAGCCTACGGCGTGACTGCTCTCCAGAGCAGGTATAATCCCCTCTCGCAGACTGAGCTCTCTGAATGCATCAAGGGCTTCACTGTCGGAACAAATCTCATACTGTACGATCTTCGAGTCTTTGAAGTAGCTGTGTTCCGGACCCACTGCCGGGTAGTCCAGCCCTGCAGAAACAGAGTGAACAGGCATTACATTCCCTTCATCAGTCTGCAGAAGGTAGGTGTAATTTCCCTGTATTATGCCTGGTCTGCCGTAGCTGAGTCTTGCGCTGTGGTCGCCGTCTTTGGATGATCTTCCTCCGGCTTCGACTCCAATGAGGTTTACACCATCAACTTTGCTGAAGGCCGAGAAGATTCCCGCTGCATTGCTTCCTCCTCCTACACACGCGATTACAGCATCTGGGTCGGACTCTGTCAT
>CAYNFB010000280.1:0-4881 GCA_964396355.1 uncultured Leptospirales bacterium
TCTCAGCAGGGTTGCACAATATTTAAAAAATACCGATTACAGGTATCTGCTGATTGCCTATCCTTTCATACTGCTCAATGTATATCTGAAATCAATAAGATGGAATCTGCTGATGAGAAGTCAGGGTGTGCAGATACCCCTTTTCAGAACCTTCTACGTATACCTCTGGGGGTTTTACTTCGGCACGGTTACTCCGGGAAGAATCGGAGAAGTATCCAAGGCGATATATTTTAAAGATAAATTCGAAAACCTGGGAAAATCATTTGTTTCTGTATTTGTTGACCGGATATACGACGTTGCAATACGGGTTGGCCTCCTTTTCCTCCTCTATCCGCTATACAGCAATCTCTTTGACTTCAAATACATAGGTTTCTTCATTCTGGGAATCAGCATTATAGTAGGAATTATAATACTGATTAGATTAAAGTCAATCCGGAATATAATAGCCAGACTCAGCAAAATTCTTCTTCCAAAAAAATACTATCCTGTAATAAAGAACAATATATCAGGATTCGTCAATGACACAATGGCGATGATTACCAGTGTCAAGCTTATTGCAGTTTCCGTTCTGCTCACTGTACCCAGCTTTTTTTGCTACTGCGTTGTTGCCTATGCAATACAGAAAAGCTTTGCCATCGACATGCATTTCATATATAATGTCTTCTGTATTGTCGTATCCAGCCTAGCAGCCATAGTCCCTATTTCCATATCCGGTCTGGGAGTGAGAGAAGCCGTAATGATATACCTCTTCGGCAATGTAGGCCTTGCCACAGAGGCCGCAGTACTTTTTTCATTGTCGCTGTTTGCACTGAGTCCCATACTTGCACTTCACGGCTGGTTAGTGAATGCAATTATGATGGTAGTCAACCGCAAAAGCATAGATAATAAAAAAGTAAAGCTCCCGGACAGCGAATCAGATGAGATCAAATAATGAAGGCAGACCCGTTATTATAATTTTCTTGACAGATGTAATTGCTCAATTTTAGCTAACTATACTCAATAAAAAAAATAGAGGAACCAATGAAGAAATCATTAACTCTTGTAGTCCCCGTCTATAATGAAATTGGCGCCATAGAGAATAGCATCAACCATTTAACAGAGATAAAAAAAAGCTGCACAGATTTTCAGCTTGAGATTATTCTTGTAAATGACGGCTCCACCGACGGAACAGAAGAAATACTAAAAGGCCTTTCCAAGAATAAAACTTTCAAGGTAATACATCATGCCAAGAACACCGGTTACGGCTCAGCACTGAAGACCGGTGTACGGGCGGCTAAATCCCCTTATATCGCGATTACTGATGCGGATGAAACTTATCCCGATGAGCTTATACCTGAGTTTTTCCGCGATGTAGTAGAGAATAATCACGATATGCTGGTCGGAGCCAGAACAGGTGAAACAGTAAAGATCCCGCTGATCAGAAGGCCGGCAAAATGGTTTATAACCAGACTTGCAAGCTACATGGTAGGAACAAGAATCCCCGATCTAAACTCAGGTCTGCGAATCATGAAGAAGGAAGTAGTTGAAAAATACATACACCTGCTTCCTGAAGGATTTTCCTTCACTTCCACGATTTCTCTGGCAATGCTGGCAAACGGATACGACGTTAAGTACGTCCCGATAAACTATCATCACAGAAAAGGAAATTCAAAAATAAGACCTATTTACGATACTCTGAACTTTATAAAGCTGATCATCCGTACAGTGATGCTATTTGATCCGCTCAGGGTTTTTCTGCCCATAAGTCTGCCTCTGCTTTTCGGAGGAATTGTTCTCATTGCGGTACAGGCTATTATGTACATGAATATAAGCACCGTGGCAGTACTGATTATGCTGACAGGATTAAATATTCTCACTATTGGAATGCTTGCCGAGGTTATTGTAAGCACGAACAAGGACTGATTTATGCAGTGATACGGCAGTTTTCGTCCGGGTTTCTGCTAAGCCCGGACGAAAACTGCTGTAAAACTAATAACGCTAAGGTTACCCCCACCCTACCTTAAAGGAACAATCAGCAGATTTTCTTTTACCGTAAACTGTACTCTCTTCTTTGAATAACGTACATTATTAACCAGCCAGCCTTTGACAGAAGTTCCCGAAGCATCAAGCTCAAACACCGATCCGTCATAGTAAAACCCCTTATAGCCTGACCGGTAACTAAAACCGTCGATTTTAATAGAACTGCTTCCGGCATTTTTAACATCGACTGAAAAGAAATCTCCAAGCTGAAAAGACCTGGAGAGCATGGTCATCAAAAATTCACTACGCCTGTTCATGAATTCCTGAATTTTTTCATATTTACCATCTATTCCCATTTTAAAATCCGAAGCTATTGAAGCATAGTGATTAACCCGCTCCGAAAGAAATTTTTCTGTCAGTTTATGATTAAGAGTCTTCGTCATTTCTGATTTAAAATAGTCTCTGTATTCACTGTCATGAAATATCAGTTTCCTGAAAATAAAATACCTGGGATCAGTTTCCTTTTTTTCATCAGTGACCACGAAGTTAACCGGACGCTCCTGCTGCCATAGATACTTCTTATCCTTTTCATAGATATTTCTAAAACTGTGATCCATGTCCCACATAACCCAGAACCACTTTGGATCTTCGGTACTTCGGTCGAGCAGAGCCAGTCCCTGATAAGGGTCGCTGTTTGCACAGAAAATATTGGAAATCCAGTACTTAGTAAAATTATCTATATCGATTCTTTTTTCGGCTTCATTAAGACTTATTGAATCTGAAGAACGGGCCCAGTCATATAGATCCCTGTATTCAGACGGCCTGTCCTTGCGCCCCTTTATCCTGACGAAGATAAAATTTTTATGGCCGAAGTGATTAACCAGATATTCTTTGCTCAAATGCTCTATGAGCTCAAAATTACCCGATCCATGGAGTTTGCCATTGAGATAAAATCTTGCAGGCTCTGAATATACGGCATAGCAGCCGATTTGTCTGGATATGTCGTAGGCAAGCGAATTTATAAATCCGTATCCCGTATCAACCTTCTTTATTATCAGATGACTGAAGGGATCACCTCTGCCCTTAAAGAACACACCCTGACCGAAACTTTCCCGGCCGTAGCCTGGTCTCAGATATATACGAAAACTCTTCAGATCATGTCTCCGGCTTGTACCGCCGTGAAGCCTTATGCCTGCGCCCGACCCGAAGAGAAGCTTTCCATTATTAAAAAACGACACGAAACAGGGCCTCTCCCAGTTGCGTCCCTTCTTCAGGTAATTTGCATAAATGCCAGTATTCTCATTATAGAGGGCGTCATTTGAAGCATATATCGAAATTACAGGTACACCTCTAGCAATCTCGGAGGCATCGGCGATTTTAGTACTGATCATTTTTTCAGGAGAAAGATTCTTTGCATCAACCCAGTTTTTTCCGTAACTGAGTTTCGAAAGATCAAGACTCATTCTGGAATTTCTGCTTGAAACATCAGCAGCCCCTCCCTCATCAACAGGCACCACGTATTTCAGACCAAGCTCCCGCATGATTTGACCCCTCTTGCCGAAATTAAGCAGTGGCGAAGGCAGATCCCTGTTCCTGAGTGATTTTTTCAGATCAGTGAAAAAACCCGTGTTTTCGACGTAGAAGGCGCCGGGCAGTGCAGCCAGAAGAAGAAATATAAATATTGCCTTACGGAGCAAGAGATTAAATATCCCCTATTCGATTGAAGAAGAAATTCGAGCTGATATTTTCAGACATCTCCTTAAACTCCTTCTTCATCTTAACCAGGACTCCGTCATCAAGGCTGTTGAAGCTGTAGGAAATTACAGATTCATCCTGATTCTCAGTAACACTTTCAATTTTACCTGAAGGCAGTTCCTTCTTCAGGTAGAGAAAGAGCTCCTCGGCCTTTTCTCCGTATACAGCAGAGGGGATAGAAACAATTACCATCCCGTCGTTCAGCCGGCCCCGGAGAAAGCGGGGTCCCTTCTGGAGAATGACGAGTCCCAGAAATGTAACAAGAAGAATAATTATAAGGAAGAGAATGTTGAATGTGGCGCAGCATATGGAAGTCGCTACGATAATCATGATAAATCCGATCTCCTCAGGTTCCTTAATCGGAGTTCTGAATCTGACAATAGACAGTGCACCCAGAAGCCCCAGAGAAAGAGGGAGAGAGAACTGTATACATATAAAAATACTGGTTATAGCCACAGCAAGAAGAGGAAATGCCCTGTGAATCTGACTGCCCGTTGCCCGGTTTTTATAGAATTTCAGATAAAGCCAGGACACGAGTATGGCAGCAAAGAGAGAGAGAACCAGAAGCATGAGAAAAGGAAAAAAACCGATATCCTCCATCTTCTGACTTCCGAAGCCCTTTAATATAATTGATGTAATTTTTTCAATAGGAATATTCATTGTTTCATCCTTATAATAATTTTCAGTAATGACGTCTTGACAGCTTCTGATAACATGCACTGTATTTTGAAAAGGCCGACTTTTTCAGTCCCATATCGGTAAGCGGATAAAGAGATACAGGCAGCTCATCCTCCTCCCCCTTAACTTCAAATACTGCAGTCTGAAGCTTTACGGAACTGAGGAATGGAGTCATGACCCGGTTAGCCCTGGGAGAAAAGATATCGAAATCAAAACATATTCGCGAATTTGTATAGGGATCGATATATCGAAACCTCTTATAGGTGATCTGAAAGGCAGGAAGAAGCTTGTCTCTCAGTACAACACCCTCATTTCTCAACAAAAAAGGTATGCTTAAAAAAGCAGAACTCTCAAGAGATGTCCGGGCTATCTCACTGCCGCACATAGGGCTCTTAACTCTGAATTTTTCCCGGCGCGATCCTATCTTGAACTTTGCCTCAACAAATGAAACATCACCATGCTCCATATACTGAAGATCGGAATACCATC
>CAYNFB010000280.1:4891-5164 GCA_964396355.1 uncultured Leptospirales bacterium
ACGACGATGTCGATGGCTGGCGCGGCGTCTATCCCGCCGAGGTTCTGGCCGGACAATTTGAGAAAATCGCCGCGGGGTGGCAAGGGGGTGGAGACAATTCCCTGGGGAAATTCAGAATCCGGTTCACAGTATCTGTTAAGCCAGTTCAGGATGTCGTGGGCTCTGCTGTTGCTCACGATATATTTAAGTTCATGGACCACATTATTACTGATCATAAAAAAATGCCCGGCTCTCCAGATTTATTACTAAATTGATAAAAAGTAATACTGTCTT
>CAYNFB010000281.1:0-5103 GCA_964396355.1 uncultured Leptospirales bacterium
GACCAGGAGCCAGATTATGTGGCTGGAGCCGAACAATTCGAAACCAGCATCGCTGGGAAGATTGTCCGCATATTCGAAAAAATATCTAAAAACGTCTCATCCCTCCAAGCCATTCTGTTTGATCTCATGAGTATTGTTTCAGCTCTGACTATAATATATAATATCTTTATTCTAACAGATGCATATAGAAGAAGCAGAAATCATTTTTACCGTCAACGATTCCTTTTCCTTCTTATCGGTACTGTAATTTTAGCCGCCATGTCTCTTGGGAATATTCCAGCAATGAACGGATATAATATATATCCGCCGGGAAATTTTATTTTTATTCCTTCTACTCTATTCGCCATAGCGCTCTTCAGATACAATTCCAAAGAGTTAATACGTATGATAGGCCTGTTCTCTTATTATGGACTTATAGTTTCAGGAGTGCTGACTTCAGTATATTTTTTGACTGTTATATCTTCTAAAAATATTAATCCTCTTTATTCTGCCATTGTTGTATCCGCTTTGCTTATATTTAATTTTTTTCTCAGAAATTTCCGGGAAGCAATAAACGAGAGAAATGATAATAAATTAAAGAGTGCATTTGAAAAACTGAGCAGAAAACTATCAAAAACCAGAAGTCTTGAAGAAATAACCGAACATATTTCGAATGCATTTTTTAATGACCTTTCATCGGGACATTGTGCTGTTTTAATATATGATGAAGAAAGCAATTGCTATATAGGGAATAATCTGACAAATACTTTAATTAATATCATCCTGACAAAGCCTCTTGCAGACAGTTCGTCTGCAATAATGATGGATAAGGAGAACCCTCTCTTTGGCTATATCCAGGCTAATAATTCTCCTATAAAACCTGATCAAATCGAAATATTCATTCTTAATAACAATCTTACTCTTGATAAAAACGACCCGATTAGAAAGGCTGAAAGAACAATACCTGTTCTTTTTGAGAATCGCCTGTCAGCTGTTATTCTGGTTGGAGTTAAGAACGACGGTTCTCTATATTCTCAGAATGAAAATGAATTTCTCTATCAGATCGGACTTAATCTCGGGCCGTATATTGAAAATGCCCGAATTCTTCAAGGACTGGAAGAAACATTAAAAGAAAGAACTACGGAATTACGCTATTCCGAAGAAAAATACCGCACACTTCTTAATACCAATAATGTGGGCTTTTTTGAATTTGATATTTACGGGAATATAATATCCTGTAACGATATTTTTCTTTATTTTACCGGCTATACAAAAAATGAGGCCCTGGGTATGAATTTTTCCAGGTTTATACATCCTGATTTTTACAAAACAGCCTTCGATATCTATCATCAAATTTTCTTAAAGGAAATTTCAATCGGATCAGTTGAACATGAGGTCATACGGAAAGACGGCTCAATAGGATTTGTAGAAACAACAATTTCTCCGGTGACAGATGAATCAGGAAAAGTAACGGGTTTCCGTACTATCGCTATTGATATTGAAAAAAGAAAAGCAGCCGAGGATGCCCTGCGCGAAAGTGAAGAGAAATACCGCCTCTTTATTGAAATTGTAAATGAAATAGTCTATAAAGCAAACTGGAAGGGAAATTTTATATATTCAAATCCTGCTTTCCGGAATAAATTTGGATATTCCGTTGAAGAAATCAGCAACCTTAATTATCTCGATCTTATTCCGCCTGAAAATCGTGAAAGTGAATTTATTTTTTACAGGGAACAGTTAAAAAATGGACTGGAAGAATCTCATCGTGAACTTCCAGCTATTACCAAGTCAGGGGAAATCGTATGGATAGAACAGCATGTAAAATCGGTCAAAGATGAAACCGGACGTATTAAAGAATTTGACTCTATTGTTCATGATATTACCGAAAAAAAAGCAGCCGAGGATGCCCTGCGGGAAAATGAAATTCTTTATCAGGAGCTTTTGGAAAACGTCAGTGATTGTGTTTTTATCTGTACTCAGGACGGACATTTCAAGTATATAAACAAGGTTTTGACAAGAGTAACCGGAATTTCTCATGATGAGTTAGTCGGACAGCATTTTCTTTCTAATGTTCATCGGGATTATAAAAAGGAGGTTATACAATTTTACCAGAACCAGATTTCAGAGAATATTGAGATAACCTATTATGAATTTCCTGTGGTGATCCAGAACAGTGAATCGGTATGGGTTGGGCAGACTGTACGAATGATTAGGAATAATGAAGGGGAAATTGAATTTTACGGTGTTACACGGGATATTTCAAGCAGAAAAAAAGCTGAAGATACGCGCCGGGATATTGAAGAAGCTAAGACCCGTTTTTTCTCCAATATTTCTCATGAGATACGGACTCCTCTGACTCTGATGCTTGGACCGATTGAGTCTGTCCTCCAGGGAGATTATGGTAAGGAGATAGACGATTCTTTCTTCCGTAATCTTCACAGGAACACCCTGAGTCTTCTTAAACTTGTAAATAACCTTCTCGATTTTTCAAAAATTGAAGCTGGAAGAATGACCCTGAGAGTCAGTGAGTGTGATATTGTTCCCTTTGCAAATCACTACTTAACAAGCATAGAACTGTCGGCTAAATCTAAAAATATTAGCCTGAAATTAAATGCTTCAGCGGATTCAATAATTCTATACTTCGACCCTGAAAAATTTGATAAAATATTCATGAATCTTCTTTCCAATGCCTTGAAATTTACAGGTTCGGGAGGAAAAATTTCAATTACTGTTACAGAGGATCAGGATCATTGCCGTGTTATGGTGGCTGATACAGGAGAAGGTATTCCTGAAAAAAGTATAAACACAATTTTTGATCGTTTCAGCCAGTCGGATTCAAGCTCAACCAGAAAATATGAAGGCACCGGCATAGGTCTTTCACTTGTTAAAGAGCTTATTGAGCTTCATGGCGGTACGATAGAAATAGAAAGCAGATATATTGAAGAATATCCGGATAATCACGGTTCAGTTTTTACTTTGACGATTTCAAAGGGGATTGAACATTTTAACCATAGAGAAAACATAACTTTTGCTGAAAAAAATAATCTTAGTGATTCAATTAAAGACTACAGAACAATAGGCATTCGGGAAATTGAAGCTTTTAAAATAGAGAATCCAGCTTTCAGCAGTTCTGCCGGGAACGGGAAAGAAACAGCGCCTGATTCAAGGAAGACCATCCTCGTAGTAGATGACAATGAGGATATGCGCAATTTTTTGAAAATACTTATTCAGAAATATCATAATGTAATTTTTGCAGAAGACGGAGAAAAAGGGATTGAAGCTGCAAGAAGAGAAAAGCCTGACCTCATAGTTACCGACGTGATGATGCCTGTTATGAACGGCTTTGATATGACTTCAACTATTAAAAATGACA
This sequence comes from uncultured Leptospirales bacterium, assembly GCA_964396355.1. GTDB lineage: Bacteria > Spirochaetota > UBA4802 > UBA4802 > UBA5550 > CAYNFB01. Next base: position 3,353 of record CAYNFB010000281.1, read on the forward strand.
GTTCCCTTAATTCAATCCCTGTAATTATGCTCACTGCCGACACTGATCTTTTTGCTAAAGTATCTGGATTGGAAAATGGCGCCGATGATTACCTTCATAAACCCTTTAACTCACTGGAACTTTTAACACGGATATCTTCACTATTAAAAAATTATGAAAATCAGCAGATTATAAGCCGTCGTAATGAAGATATTGAAAGCGAACTGGAAGTGGCGCGCCTTCTTCAGGAACGCCTGCTGCCGCTGTCAATGCCGGAGATCTCAGGGTATCATGAACACGCTGTTTATATTCCTATGGATAAGATCGGCGGTGATTTTTACGACGTGGAGGAGCGGGACGGATCTCTTAATGTTTTTATTGCCGATGTTTCAGGTCACGGCCTCCCGGGGGCGTTTCTTGCAACTGTTACTAAAATTGCGCTTGATAATATCACTAATAAAACAAGCGCAAATAAGGTTCTCTATCTTCTTAATAATGTCATACTCAGACATACTGTGCAGAGTCATTTTGTAACGGCTTTCTTTGCCACTATCGATACTACAACAAATATTATGCGCTATTCCTGTGCCGGCCACAATGCTTCATTTATTTATCGTAAAAAAAATGATGAATTTATAGAGCTTAATGCTAAGGGATCACCACTGGGATGGTTTAATGATATCCGGATAGAAGAGAAAACCGTACAGCTTGAATCCGGTGACCGCATAATCTTTTATACAGACGGCATAACTGAATGCACCAACGAAACCAATGAGCTTTTTGGTGAGGAAAGGCTCCAGGAGTCAATAAAGAAGTATTCAAATATATCCGCTGAAAAATTCTCAGAAGAACTTATGAGTGAACTTGAAATATTTAACGGCAGTAAGAGCTATGAAGATGATATCACCATGGTGGCAGTTGATGTGTTTTAAAAAGCTATAGAGAAGACGCATAGAAAATCATGATTGTCATTGAATAAACTTTTTTTTGAAAAAGACAGTATATAGTATTTTAAATAAAATCTTAGTCTGTATCTCGCTCAACCCGGAAATAAATTCTCTTCCACATATACTTTCCATTTTTGTAAAATGAAGTGATGTAGAAATCCTGATTTGTTGCATTTTCGATTACGTTCAGACCTATCCGGTTTGAACCGTCTGCCAGTTTAATATTGTTATTGTGGTCAAGAACGAGTTTTATGTGACTGTCCGAGAGTAAATCTTTCTCTTTTAAAACAGATTCATCAATCGTATCATAATTACCAGGATCGTTGTAATCTATGTCTGAGATCTTGTCGAGATAATGGTAATAGTCAAAAAAATCGCCGAACTCCTCAATGGATGCAGAGAAAAAATCGCTGCATGGATACATGATAACATTAAAATATCCTGCTGATTTTTTCCGCTCTCCATAGTTATTTACAATCTGCCTGAGCATGGAAAACTGGGTATTTATAATCAGTTCATTCATGATAAACCGTATAAATTTTTTCTTAGTCCAGGGGAACTGTTCTGTTATTCTCTGAATCTCCTGATCAAACGTCTTAAAGTGGCTTTCTCCAAGCCCAAGAACGTAAATATAGGGCTCGTAAATAGTTCCATCGGGGTAGTATTTTGCACTGTTTCTCAGTTTATTCGGCTGAGAGTTAAGCCTTTTTCTGTGCTTATAAGGTAAAACTTCATTCAGATCGTCTGTATCAGATTGAGAACTGTTTATGTCTTTCATATTATATCCGATGCCATTATTTATATCTAAAAACATTTTGACAATGT
>CAYNFB010000282.1:0-2446 GCA_964396355.1 uncultured Leptospirales bacterium
GTAAAGGTTCCTGTGAGGCATTACCGTTTACTGATGCAGGGGCGGCCGCGGCTGGTTTCAGCATGCTGATGCAGTTAATGACAGGGACGGTATGTCACGAACGTACGCCCGGCGGGCGTACGCAGTGATCGGTACTTCAAGTGCAGCAGCAGGTAAGGGCGATAAGTTTTTAAACCCCTTTTTCAAGGGGTGGCGAGGTGAAGATTTGGAGAGATGGGGAGGAGTTTCTGCGAGCCGGGGCGGAGTATCACTCCCCCTGAAAAAATCTATACACAAGCCGATCTGTTCTATCCCCGCTGATAATCTTTCCTTTTTCGGAAACAGTAATTCTTTTCTCAAGACCTTCAGAACAGTCGTATCTTCCGCTGTTGTCTGATGCCATAAATTTCCCTTCATTCAGGAATGTAAGTTTTAGTCTCCGGTTTTCTTTCAGGTCAGTCACCTTTACCGTACCGTCATATTCAAGGGATACCAGGTACCGGTTGTCCCGGGTGAATGCCAGGCTCTTTACCTCGCCGGTGTGGACGTCTGAGAACCGTTTGAGAAGCTTTCCCTGTAAATTCCATACCTGGACGTAGCCGGTCTTGTTGTGGCCTGCTGCGATGAGGCTTCCGTCCGGTGAGATTGTGTAGGCTGTGAAGAATGCTCCCAGGTACCATTTTTTTATTCTCTTTCCGTTCAGGTTGAAGAGCTGAACGGTTTTCATCTTCGATGAGGTATCTGCGTTAATATAGAATTTGAGTTTCGGATCAATTGCCGTGTCCTGATTTATCTTTGCTTCGGGGTATCGTTTGATTGCCTCTCCCTCAGCGGAGAAGAGGGTGAAGCCGTTTTTGAAGTCGGCGAATTTTCCATCAGGCAGAGGGATTACGTAGAAGAGTTTGTGCTCTTTCGTAGTGAAAGTTTCGGTTTCGCCTCCCCGGGTGAGGCTGATTATATTTGTACGCCTTTCTCTGCTGTATTCTTTTTTCAGGCTGCAGAGCCTGTTGCGGCTGTCGAAGAAGACCGACTCGTTTACTGCTTTTACAGTATTATTATTTGTGTCGAAGAGGAGGCTCTTCTTTCCCTTCTCAATTTCAAGGGAGATGAATTCTCCCCTGTGGGAGACTCTTATCTTTTTCGGGAAGGCTCTGTCCTGTTTCAGGATGAACTTACTATTTCCCTTCAGGTCATACACAATTGTTCCGGTATATGGAGAATTAGTGCCTGCAAAAATCAGTCCGGACTCAACGTTCGGAACCTGGTTGGATGAATTGAACTGCCTTTGCCGGGTTCCCCTCTTTGTTTTGTATTCAATATTTTCGTGGGGAATGGTCTCCTCAATATTTCCTCTGCTGTCGATCTTATAGATATTTTCATATCCCAGTCCGTACAAATCGTCTCCGCGGAGATATAATCCTTTAATTGAGGCATTGCTGTCGGTTATCCAGATCTCCTCCTGCCTGCCCGAGGGGATTGCGGTCTTCCTTATCTTGTAGTGAATGCTCAACTTCTTATCTCTGCCGAATTTGTTCTTTGCTGTCCTGTTCAGGGGATCATTCTTTGTAGTGAAGTACGTCCCGTTCATGTAGACGATGTGTTTGCTGTTTTCCGTAAAGTGAAAGTCTGCAGGTTTAAGCATCTCTCCTGCGAATTTTCCCTGCGGTGTCTTTATCCTGCCGGGTTTGTCTGTCTCAATGTCTCTGATGAACTTTCCATTAGAATCGTAGAGTTTCATGGAGCTGTTCCAGCCGTCCTTTGACGGGAGGGCCGGGGAGTGGAGCACCACAAAGTACTTCCCGTCGGGCGAGATCTTTACCGAGGGGAAGGTTATGCTCCAGGAGCCGTGAGCGAAATTTATGCGTTTGATCATCTTGAAATTTTCATCTCTAAGAATAATTTCTGTGCCCGAAGGTTCTACTGTGAGCACTCTGTCTCCGCCGGGGAAGAATACTATTTGTGTAATTGAGCTTCTCTTGTCGGACGAAGTGCCCGGATCGTTCTTCTTTACTCTGAAGGTTTTCTCAATTCTTCCCGACAGATCGGTGATGTGAACCGTTCCCGGAAAGACCGATACTGCAAGGCGCCGGCTGTCAGGGAGAAACGAAGCGGCGTAGATGATACGGTTTGGTGACCAGAATTTATATTTGTTGGGCGGATTGATGTAGGGACGGGGGTCGATGAAAGTTCCGGTCTGCCTGCCTTCATTGTTCCATATTCTCACCTTGTAGTCTCCGGCCAGAGCGAAGTACTTCCCGTCGGGGGACACTGCAGGTTTATTGAAGTCCAGGCTTCGGGGGTAACTCGAATGGTTCCCCTCCGCATGTGACCTGGAATATAAATTTATAAGTTAAAAAGTCTCTGGTAACCTATTGGCCGCTGCTGCCATCACAAATCATGGCTAAATAATCGATTTGGTTATACCTGAAAGGTCGAGAATGATTGCTGTCTCGCAAGGAATTTTTGT
>CAYNFB010000282.1:2456-5096 GCA_964396355.1 uncultured Leptospirales bacterium
GACCTGGAATATAAATTTATAGAAAGTAATAATGCCGGTATAATCAGAATAAGTATTTTTCTCATCAGTTCTTCCTTCTCATATTATTCGCTTGGAGGCCAGTCGGTATTGGGATCTATATCTCTGTAGTCCTCAACCTTCTTCCGGTTCTTCCATATGTACCAGTTCGGGTAGGAGTAGACCCAGTGTCCCGGTTTGGAATAGATGCCGCAGTAGGGGTGGTTTACGCCAGAATCACACATGCCGTGCTCGAAATGATCTCCGTAATACGCTTTAGATTTGGTGCATCTGAAACTCCCAATCAGATTGGAGTACTGATAGATGTAATCTACATGCTGGTATGCATGCTCCGGTATATTTTCAGGCTGCTTTACGTTTTTCCATATGTACCAGTACGGGTAGAGGTAGACGTCGTAGCCTTCGGGAGCCCACTTGCCAAGCCTGAGTCCGTAGGGCTGGTAGCCGTACTCCACGAAGCGTTTGTACATCTTCCGGTCTGCGGGACGTTTTATCTTCATCAGCAGCTTGCTGTATTTTCCATTGAGCGAAGCGGTTTTCATCGTGTCGTATTTTTTGTTCTCCTTCTCCCACACGTAGTACTTTTCATGATAGAAAACGTAGTATCCTTCGGGGCCCTTCTTCTTTCCGCACCACCTGCCGCCGCCGAAAAAACCAGAGTCGCGGTAGCTGAAATCGTAGAAATTGGTCTGCATGGAGGTCTTCTTTTTTGTGCATTTAAATGAAGTCTTAAGGCCTGAGTATTTTCCAAAGAGTGAGGCTGCATTTTTTTCATTATCAGCAGAGGCCGGTGATCCGGGAGAGGACAGCAGAAGTATAAGTAACAGGTTAATTTTTAATTTCAAAATTTTCACTCCGGATAAAAATTTCACATAAGACTTTAAATTTATCCTGAGAAATGATAATTGTCAATTAAGAAATGATCATTTCCCTGCAGGGACAATTCACGTAGGGACAATCCTGGGATTGTCCAATCAGAATGTTTTATAATGGACAATGAAATTCATCGTGTAATAATCTCCACCTGATAAAGGCGGAATATATGGAAGATTACCAGTATAAAAAATTCTCGGCACTGAGAAGAAAATTTAAGAAATATATAGAAATATTTCCCGGTGATGATGACCGGGTTGTGCCTGTTTACAATTGCGACCTTGATAAATTTAAGAAGGGCAGCAGTATAAAATATATACTGATTGGAGATAATCCGGGCGAGCAGGAGCGAATCCTTAACCGGTATCTAATAGGGAAGGCCGGCCAGACTGCGAGAAATTTCTTTCAGGGCAGCGGCCTTGTGGAAAGCTTCGATGAGGAGGTGCTGGTGCTCAATAAGACCTTTCTTCACACGAAGTCGACCATTGATCTCAAGATGCTCATGAAGGAGAGTTTACTGAAAGGGCAGCTCGAACAGAGCCAGCGGTTCATGGCAAACCTCGCCTTTGATCTTCACCTCATACTGGGATGCGAGCTCTGGATTACCGGATGCTCGGAGATCAGGCCCAAAGGAATATTTGAACAGTTCAGGGAGAGTATGAACAGCCGTTATTCAGGGGAGGAGTTCCCCCGGGGGAAGTTTCTCTGTTTCAAACACTTCAGCTACGGAAACTTCACCAGGGATTTAAACAGCGAAGAGGGCGGCCATACTGCTGATAAGCTTGAGGCAATCGGCGTGCGTATGAGAGAGAAGACTTTCGGCTGGTAGACTCTCTATACGTCCAGCTTAAAGCGTACGGGAATTCTCAGTCTGCATGGTATTGGATTTCTTTCATTGTCTTTTGCCGGCCTGAAGCGGATGCTCCTTGCCCAGTTTATCACTACAATATCGAATGCTCTGCCCAGGGATTTTACTATGCGGCCGTAAATAATATTGCCGCTGCAGTCTATGCCTACCTCAATTGTGACGATTCCCTCGATTCCGGCCTGTCTCATCGAATCCGGATATGAAGGGAGCGACCTGAATCTTGGAACGGGAGGTGCCGAGATATTGGACTGATCGCCGGGTATGGAGCTGTCGTCTCCGAACTGCAGAGGTTTCTCCGCCTTTTCTACGGTCTCGGGGATCTTCTCGTCGCTCAGGGCAAGATCGGGGCTCGGGGCTCTGGTTTCAGGAGTCTGAATATTCACCATCCTGAAGTCTGTCATATCCATGAGTTCATCGCTGTCATAGCAGTTAGTCCAGGATACGGTGAAGAGCACCGCCGATAGTATGAAAAATGCCGTAAGCGACCAGGTGAGTTCAGGCCTGAGCCGGAAGTATCGCAGTGATGCTGATTTTATGATCTGCACTTTCATTGATTCTGTCCTCCGCTTTTCTTGCTCACCAGTACAACATTGTGAAGTCCTGCCGACTTAAGCGCTTCAAGCACTTTGTTTACGTGAATGTAGGGGAGGCTTCTGTCCGCCCTGATGAGGACTCTGGTTTTCGGATTTGAGATCAGTCTGTTCCTTGCGAATGCTGTGAGGTTCAGGGGGCTGTCATTTCTGTTGTCGAAAAATATTTCTCCCCTGCTGTCTATCCATACGTTGAAGAATTTCTCTGTTTCCGTTCTTGTCATCTGTGCAGCCGGAAGGTTCAGGGGTATCTCCTTTTCCATGTCCATGATGCTCGAAAGCATGAAGAAT
>CAYNFB010000283.1:0-5092 GCA_964396355.1 uncultured Leptospirales bacterium
GCTTGCCCAGCTGAAGAATATTGATTCATCTCTTAAAATTGAGCCCCTCAGAGGGAATGTTAACACCAGACTGCGGAAGCTCAATGATGGAGAGTATGACGCAATAGTGATGGCAGGAGCGGGAGCGGAAAGGGTGAATCTTGATCTGTCAGCTCTGAAGGTTCAGGAACTCGATGAGACTATTTTTCTTCCAGCTCCGGCCCAGGGAGCTCTGGGGCTTCAGATCAGGGCTGATGATGAAAATACTGAAAGCATTGTTGCATCACTTAATGATGATCACACTGCGGCTCTTGTCGGTGCTGAGAGAGCATTTCTTAAACACTTCGGAGGGGGCTGCAGTATTCCTCTAGGTGCTCTTGCTCAGTTCAGGGGTGAGGATATTTTTCTTCAGGGAGCGGTGGCCTCTACGGAAGGCAATGGACTGATAAGAGAGAGTGTTACAGCGATCGATCCTGAAACAGCAGGAGAGGAACTTGCAGGAATAATTAAATCAAAGGGAGCGGAAAAATACATATGAAAAAAGGATTTGTATATCTGGTGGGAGCCGGTCCCGGCGATCCGGAACTCATAACGCTTAAAGCGGTCAGGGCAATCAAAGAGGCAGACTGTATCATCTACGACTATCTGGCGGATAAGGGATTTGTCGAAGGTGCGGACTGCGAGGTAATATATGTAGGCAAGCAGGGAAGCAGTCATACTCTCACTCAGGAGGGCATCAATGATCTTATAGTTCAGAAAGCTCTGGACGGAAAGACCGTAGTCCGTCTCAAGGGCGGAGATCCTTTCATCTTCGGAAGGGGAGGTGAGGAGGCCGAGATTCTGGTGGAAAAGGGTATAGCATTTTCTGTTATCCCCGGTATCTCTTCATTCTACTCTGCACCTGCATATGCCGGTATCCCGGTGACCCACAGGGATTTTTCAAATGCCTTTGAAGTGATCAGCGGTCACCGCAGGGCTGATGCAGATGACGGAGAGGACGTTAACTTTCCCGAGTATAACTCCCAGAAAACATTCGTCTTTCTTATGGGCATGAAAAATCTGGCTCACATACGCGAGAAGCTCACCTGTGAAAGGGGTTTCCCTGAAAGTACTCCTGTGGGAATAATCAGCTGGGGCGCAAGACCGGAACAGAGAGTTATAACTGCACCCCTGTCTGAAATTGTCGAGAAGGTTGCTGAGAGCGGAATGAAACCTCCTGCCATAATAGTGATGGGCGGAGTAGTCTCCCTCCGGGACAAGCTGCGGTGGTTTGACAACAGGCCTCTCTTCGGGAAAAAAATTGTAGTGACCAGAACAAGAAATCAGGCATCCAAACTGACCCATCAGCTTTCAATCCTGGGAGCAAGAGCAATTGAGTTTCCTACTATCAGAATTGAAGAGGCAGCAGACATGGCTCCTCTCCATGCTGCTTTTGATTCAATTGAAGATTACGGCTGGGTTGTATTCACATCTCAGAATGCTGTAAATATATTTTTTAAAGAGCTATTCTCCGCAGGAAGAGATGTCCGTGCAATGGGGAATCTGAAAATTGCTGCAATAGGAAGAGCCTCGGGAGATGAGCTTAAACAGTACGGCCTTGTGCCCGATCTGGTGCCCGATGAATTTGTTGCAGAGGCGCTTCTTGAGAAGATGAAAGAATATGACATTCAGGGGAGTAAAATTCTGCTGCCCTGTTCTCTTGATGCCAGAATGACTCTCACTGAAGGTCTCACTGAGGCCGGCGCTCTGGTAAATCGAATCCATATATACAGCGCCGTCAGACCTTCTGACATCAGTGAGGAGATGATTGAAGAGGTCAGGAATGCCGACATCATAACATTTACAAGCTCATCTACGGTGACTAATTTTTTCTCGATAATACCGGAGACCGGTGCAGTTATTGCAAGTATCGGCCCTGTCACTTCAGGTACTATCAGGGAAATGGGATTGTCGCCTCAGATAGAGGCTGAAGAGTATACTGTAAAAGGACTGGTGGATTCAATTACTGAATATTATTCAGAGAAATAAACATATGGAAAAATAATTGAAAAGAGAAATGAGAAAAAGCGGCAGGGCAATACCTGAAGAAGAGGCGATTGAAATTTTGATTAATGGCCAGTACGGAGTTCTGTCTACTGTCTGCTCAGACGGCTCTGCCTACGGCTGCCCTGTTAACTACGTATATACAAAGGGAGCCCTTTACTTCCACTGTGCACAGGAGGGGTTGAAGCTTGATAATATCACACAAAACCCGCAAGTCTCCTTCTGCGTTACGGGACGAACCGAAGTCCTTCGGGAAAAATTCTCTTCTAAGTATGAAAGTGTAATAGTTTCAGGCAGAGCATCCTCTGTTGCCGGAGAGGAGAAGAACGAAGTTCTTATCTCTATCGTAGAAAAATATTCTCCCGAAAATTTGAATGATGGATTGAAATACATAGACAGGGCCGGAGAAAAAACGGCCGTTATAAAAATTTTACCGGATCACATCTCGGGCAAGGCCCGGAGAAGCTGATCGTGTTAGCAGAAAATAAATCCAGGGGTTATATATGATACACAGACCAAGAAGATTGAGAAAAAACAGCATTATAAGAGATTTTGCGGCAGAGGTCAGGCCGGACAGTTCCAGGCTGATTATGCCCCACTTCGTAATGGAAGGTTCAGGAGTGAGGGAGGAAATATCATCAATGCCCGGCATTTCAAGGGTGAGTATTGATAATCTTTTAAAGGATGCCGCAGAGGATCTTAAACTGGGCATAAGAGCAGTCATACTCTTCGGTATACCCGATAATAAGGATAATATGGGCACCGGGGCATATTCTGAAACAGGAATCGTTCAGAGGGCTGTGAGCAGTCTTAAAAAGGAATTTGGAGATACACTCCTGGTCATCACAGACGTCTGTCTCTGCGAATATACAGATCACGGACATTGCGGTATTGTCGAGAACGGCGAGGTGATCAATGATCCTACTCTGGAACTCCTTGCCCGTACGGCAATGAGTCATGCAGAGGCCGGAGCCGATATGGTTGCACCATCTGACATGATGGACGGACGGGTGAGGGCTATACGCGATATGCTCGATTCGGGCGGATTTACAGATACTGCAATAATGGCATATTCCGCCAAATACTGTTCTGCCTTTTACGGTCCCTTTCGGGATGCAGCGGGGAGTGCACCCGGATTCGGAGACAGGAAGACCTATCAGATGGATTTCAGAAATGCCGTTGAAGCTGAAAAAGAAGTGGATATGGACATCGAAGAGGGCGCGGACATAGTAATGGTCAAACCGGCCCTTTCATATATGGATATAATATACAGGGTATCTCAGATTTCTCCGCTTCCCGTATGTATATATAACGTCAGCGGAGAATATTCAATGATAAAGGCCGCTGCCCGCGCGGGTTACGCCGATGAACAGAAAATTGTCACAGAAATAATGACCTCCTTCTTCAGAGCAGGTGCTGATATGATAATCTCCTATCACGCCAGAGATATTCTGAAAAACAGATGGTTCTGACTAAAATTTTAAATTGAGGATGTTAAATGAAAACAGAAAATTCAGAGAAATTATATAAGAAGGCCCTTGAACTGCTGCCCGGAGGGGTAAGTTCTCCTGTCAGGGCATTTAAATCAGTGGGAGGCACTCCTCTTTTCATAAAAAGCGGAAGTGGAAGCCGATTTACTGATGAGGATGACAATACCTTCATTGATTACTGCATGTCCTGGGGGCCAATGATTCTGGGGCACGGTGATGAAGAGGTTGTTAAGGCGGTGAGGGACGGGGCTCTCCTTGGAACCAGTTTTGGAACACCCCACAGGTATGAGGTGGAGCTTGCTGAAATGGTCGTAGATGCCGTGCCTTCCATAGAGAGGATGCGTTTCGTATCATCAGGCACAGAGGCGACAATGAGTGCCGTCAGACTGGCCAGGGGCTTCACAGGCAGGGATAAAATAGTAAAGCTTGACGGATGCTATCACGGTCACGGAGACTTCCTCCTCGTGGCTGCAGGCTCGGGGCTTGCCACATTCGGTACGCCCGATTCGGCCGGAGTGACCGAGGGGAATGCCTGTGATACTCTGGTTGTTCCCTATAATGATCTTCAGTCTCTGGAGAAACTTCTCGAAGCTCAGGGGTCCACCATTGCGGCGGTAATTCTGGAGCCTGTTCCATGCAACTACGGACTTATTCTTCCCTCGGAAGGATATCTTCAGGGAGTCCGGGATCTCTGCACCAGATACGATGTTCTTCTTATATTTGATGAGGTAATAAGCGGTTTCAGAATCTCCATGGGGGGAGCCCAGAAGTACTTCGGTGTTACTCCCGATCTTACCACTCTGGGAAAGATCATAGGAGGAGGACTTCCTGTGGGAGCATACGGCGGGCGGAATGATATCATGTCTATGATTGCACCCGAGGGGCCTGTTTATCAGGCCGGTACACTGTCTGGTAATCCGCTGGCAATGGCAGCAGGAAGAGCTGCTCTCACAAGACTGAAGGAGGGCAAAGTTCATGAGCTTCTTTCAGAAAAGGGAAATTATCTCCAGGAGAAACTCTCTCCTCTTGCTGATAAATATAAAGGACGGGTGCTTTTCAAACGAATCGAGTCAATATTCTGTACCTATTTTACAGATGCAGATGACGTAGTATCTGTCGATCAGGTCAGAAATTGCGGCATGGAAAAATTTGCTTTATTTCATAGGGAGATGCTCAACAGGGGAATATACCTTTCTCCTTCAGGATATGAAGTAGCCTTTCTTTCGGCTGCCCATTCTAAAGCAGATATTGATGAAACTGTCGCGGCTATGGAAGAGGCTCTTGATGCTGTATTTTAACCAGGGTACATTGCAATTAAATTAATTAAATAAAAAGACACCGGGTTTTAATCCGGTGTCTTTTTATTTAAACAGGTCAGGCTGACTTTTTCTTGGAGAAAGTCTTTTCGTACAAACATTATTCTGTCTGCAGATTCCCTGAGTAGAATATTATATTTTTTAGAAAGTTTGATCTGCTGTCATTTTTTGTTCTGAAGTGAACACAAAAAAAGAGATCATTAAAATGATCTCTTTCTATGCATCCCCGAGGGGATTCGAACCCCTGTTGCCGGGATGAAAACC
>CAYNFB010000284.1:0-5061 GCA_964396355.1 uncultured Leptospirales bacterium
CCTCAACCTGAAGAACTTTAAGCATCTCCATACAGACTCTTCTTATCTCCCACTGCGCCGCCTTTTCCAGTCTCAGGTTAAAGACAGATCTGAATTCCCTGAAATTAGCGGAGAAAACAATCTGGCTCTCCAGTGCATTGGGCAGAATAAATCTGGCATCCTCCTTCATAACTCCAAGATCCCTGAGTTTCAGATAGGTAAGCCTGCTCTGCTCCATATAAACAGAGTAGAGATTCATAGCATCAGGGTTATCTGCAATTTCAGGAGGGACAATGTAGTTGAATTCCCCCTCATCGACGTACCTCTGGGACTGCTGAGAAAAACTCGCCAGCCTGTGTCTTACCAGCTGATGGGTAAAGGCTCTGGAGGCCCCGGTTATCCGAAATGTGGCTGTTGCATGCTCGAGGATAGAATGATGTCCTCTTTTTATTGCATTTCTGATAAAATTACGTTCACTGCTGTCAGTCATTCTCTCCAGAGAGAGATAACAGGTGCGTCCGGCTTCCTCTATGAGCTTCTCCGGCTCGGGTGTAACGGCAAGAAGTATTACTCCCGGTTGATGAATCTCCATATTCTGCTCCTCCTTTACTTATATTTTCATTCCCGCGAATCCGAGAAATGCCAGAGCCATGAGCCCGGCGGTTATAAAGGTAATCGGTAATCCCTGAAGGTTTTCCGGAATATCTGCAAGTTCGAGTCTCTCTCTTATGCCGGCCATGAGGAGCAGAGACAGAGTAAATCCCACTCCTGCCCCGAAACCCTGAACAACAGATTTAATCAGTCCGTATTCGGCAGTAATGAAACCTGAGTTTATATTAAGTACAGCAACACCCAGGACCGCACAGTTTGTTGTAATTAGAGGAAGAAAAATTCCAAGAGCCTGATAGAGAGAAGGAGAAGCCTTTTCAATAACCATTTCCACGAACTGAACAAGTGACGCGATTATCAGAATAAACGATATTGTCCTGAGATAAGTGATATCGTAGGGAAGCAGAACAAATTTATAGAGAATAAACGTAATGAATGAGGCAATGGTCATGACGAATACAACTGCCAGCCCCATTCCAAATGCGGAGTCAACTTTTTTTGAAACGCCCAGAAAAGGACATAGCCCCAGCATCTGGGACAGTACGTAGTTATTTATAAAGATTGTTCCTACTAATATTGCAATTATTACTTTTATTTCCATGAGCTATTCCTTGTTTCTGGAATTTACAGCATTCATTCCCCAGAGCATTAGCCCGAGAGTGATAAATGCACCGGGAGCCAGTATCATCGCAGATGAGGGCTCCATTCCCTGAATGAATGTATGTCCGAATAGAGTATTTGCGCCTAAAGTCTCTCTGAAAAACGCAAGGATGAACAGAGTGATGCCGAATCCGATCCCCATTCCCAGGCCGTCCATTATGGACAGCAGAATACCGTTTTTAGATGCGAACTCCTCGGCCCTGCCCAGGATAATACAGTTAACGACAATGAGCGGGATAAATATCCCCAGTGCCTTGTATACACCCGGTTGAAATGCATTGAGAGTAAGTTCTACAATTGTTACAAACGTAGCGATTATTGTAATAAATATTGGAATCCGGATATGAGAAGGAATAACATTCTTCAGAGCCGACACAATCAGATTTGAACAGACGAGAACGAATGTCGTTGCCAGAGTCATCCAGAGTGCATTGGAAATTGACGTGGAAACCGCCAGGGTGGGACACATGCCAAGACTCAGCACCAGAATGGGATTTTTTTCCCATAAGCCTTTCTTGAATTCAGAGAACAGACTCATTTACCTGCCTCCTTCTCGGAGTGAATAAGCTTAACTTTATTGAGTTTAATAAGGCCTTCTCTGAGACCTTTTGTTATTGCCTTTGTAGTGATAGTTGCACCTGTAATTGCACAAACTGCATTCTTCTGAATAAGTTCATCTCTCATATCGTTCGTCCATACGCCTTTCTTCAAAATAAGAATTTTCCGGTTGAGATCAATCCCCCTGAACTGTTCCTGAAACCAGGGTTCACTTATCTCTCCGGTACTGCTGTGGCCCAGAACGACGCCCCAGATTGTCTCCTTACTCACCTTCTCCGTAACCCTTGCACCGAGTCCCGGTGTTTCAGTCTGCTGAATTATGGAAATCCCCAGTATCCTGCTCTGTTCATCAAGTCCGACCATGGCCTTTATATTTCCGCTGTAACCGTAATTTACAGAAATATATGCATAACCAAGGTGGACCTCTTTATCAATTTCTTTCTCGCCTATCCAGTAGGAGAACTTGCTTCCATCCTCGAGAGTGATAGACCGGGCCTCTCCGATCTTATAGCCGGGAAGAACCATATTAAGTGCTCTCTGCTGTTTTGCAATTTCCTGCTGGAGAATAACAGGATATGGTATCCGCCGAATATGAGAAAGAAGGAGCGCCGAGGCAAATGCAACAACAGAAAGTATGACAGCAGGTTTCAATATATTATTCATTTATCTAATAGCCCCACAACTTATAGTCTCTCTTTTGATACACCGAATATATCCGGCTTTGTATATCTGTCAATCAGAGGTACAGCTGCATTCATCAGGAGTATTGAATAGGATACACCTTCAGGATAACCGCCGAGAACCCGGATTGCAAAGGTCAGCAGGCCGCACCCTATTCCGAAAAGCACCATGCCCCTGGCCGAAACCGGAGATGTAACCATATCTGTGGCCATGAAAAGCGCTCCGAGAAATATTCCTCCCGAAAGAACATGAACGAGTGCAACAAATTCAGGATAGGAGAATCCTATAAGATAATAGTAAAAGTACGACATAAATGCCACAGTACCTATAAATGTAACAGGAATGTGCCAGGTTATTATTCTCTTCCACAGAAGAAACAGCCCTCCGAACAGAATGAGAAGCGCGGATGTCTCGCCTATACATCCGCCGATATTTCCGATAAACAGTGACTTCAGAATATGATTATTAATAAGGAAATCGTATAAACTGTCTATTGAGATATTATACTCCAGCACAAGTCTGTTGCTTTCTTTGAGCGCAGTCAGAGGTGTTGCCTGTGTTATAACATCAAAGACTTCCTGAGGGAGATTGCCCTGATATGTAAGCTTCTCGGCAATAATATTTCCCGAAGGAAATTTATGCCAGTTGGTAGTCATATGAACAGGCCAGGAAGCCATCATAAAGGCCCTGCCTGCAAGTGCTGGATTAAAGATATTAAATCCCAGCCCGCCGAAAACCTGTTTTGCAATTATCACAGCAAAGGCAGATCCTATTGCCACCATCCAGAGAGGTGCTCCGGGAGGAACATTCATAGCCAGAAGAATTCCCGTAATTACAGCAGAACCGTCGACGACCTTAACCGGTCTTTTCATAAATTTTTGGAAAAAACCCTCGGACATAACCGACGAAACTACTGCGGTTAAAATAACAAGAGCCGAATGAAGCCCGAAAATACTTATTGAATATACAACAGTGGGCAGTAGAGCTAAAACAACTGACCACATTATTTTATTAATATTATCCCCTGACTTTATGTGAGGGGCGCTTGACAGCACAAGCAAAGATGGATCCTTACCTTCAGACATAACACACCAAACCAGTTTCTATTTTTGTTGGGCAAGCCTTTCCTGAGCAATCTTAACGAAGTGACTCAGCGGCCTGTTAGCTGGACAACTATAAGAGCAGCTGCCGCACATAATGCAGGTGTTAACATGGAAATTATCAGCAAGATCAAATCTTCCTTTTTCCACAGCTGCAGCAATATCACAGGGGATGAGACCGACAGGACAGGCGGAAACACATCTTCCGCATCTGATGCAGGGGTCAAAGTCTCCCACCGAAACTTCATCTTCAGAGAGGAAAAGAATACCGGATGTTCCCTTCACAACAGGAATATCCATTGTATGAACCGAAAGCCCGCACATAGGACCGCCCACAACAACTTTGGCAGGTGCTCCTTTTAGGCCTCCGCATTCCTCTACAATATCAGATATTTTTGTTCCGAGTCTGACCTTATAATTTCCCGGTTTATTAATCATCTTGCCGGACACAGTGATAAATCTCTCGATTAGAGGCTTATTAAAAACTACAGCCTCTCTCACAGCATAGACTGTACCTACATTCTGTACAGCTACCCCCACATCCATTGGAAGTCCCCTCGACGGGATTACCCGCTTCAGGAGACTGTATATCATCTGTTTTTCGGCACCCTGGGGATACTTGGTCTTCAGTGATTTCACTGTTATATTCTCATGGGGAGACATTTTCGCAATAGCCTTTTCAAGGGCTGTAATTGCCTCCTTCTTATTGTTCTCTATTCCAATTACAGCAGTAGTGATTCCCAGTATTCTCAGTGTAATCTGAATTCCTTCGATAATATCTTCCGGAAAAGACCGCATAAGTACATCATCGACGGTCAGATAGGGTTCACACTCAGCTCCGTTTATAACAAGTACATCGATATTCATTTCAGAGGGAGGAGATAACTTAATATCAGTAGGGAAAGCCGCACCGCCCAGTCCTACTATTCCTGATTGACGAACCCGGGAAAGCAGAACATCGGCCGGAGCATCACGCCATTTATCTATACCCGAGGCTGAGCCGGTCTTTTCAAAAGCACCCTCCGCCTCGATTACAACAGTTGTCTGATTGCTGTAAACTGTAAGAGATTCAACGATGTCCACAACCTTTCCGGGGACAGAAGCATGAATATTAGCACTGACGTAGCCCTGAGCCTCACCTATGAGCTGCCCCTCCTCCACCATATCTCCCACAGCAACGACAGGTTTTGCCGGTACACCAATATGCTGCTGCATCGGGATGTGACAGAGATGGGGAATGGAAAGATTAACCAGACTCTCGTCCTTAGTAAGAGACTTCCTCTGGGGAGGATGAATCCCCCCCTTAAACGTATTGAACACTCTAGATATCCTTTGTTGAGTAGATCTCGTCTTTAATCGGCAATTCTTTTCTCAGGTTCTTGATATACGGAAACAGTTCACCTGATTCTTCGTAGTATTCGCAGTCGTCCATTATTCTTCTGGCAACTGTAAAGTATTTGTATAATTTCTCCTC
>CAYNFB010000285.1:0-5042 GCA_964396355.1 uncultured Leptospirales bacterium
AACACCGGCAGCAACTAAAATCTGAATCACAAGCTTGCTTCTGGGATTTATTCCATCCTTTCTCTTAAGCACTGTCTTGATGTAATCATCTATGAATCCCAGAATTCCCAGAAGCACTGTTGCAATAAACAGCATTACGAGATAGTGATTTGAAAAATTACCCCAGAAAGCTATGGATATTACCACAGCACCGAGTATGATGATGCCGCCCATTGTTGGCGTCCCGGCCGTGGCCTTATGGCGCTCGGGTCCCAGTTCTCTTATTTCCTCTCCAAGCTTGAGCGCCTGAAGCCAGCGTAGTACAAAATTTCCGAATATCAGAACCAGCAGAAGCGCAGTCAGTGCAGCCACAGCTGATCTGAAGGTTATATACTGAAAGAGTCTGAAATAGGACACATATTCCTTCAGCGGTAAAATAAAATGATAAAACATTACAAGGCCCCTACCGTAATTTTATTTACTACATCTTCCATCTTCATGGACCTCGACCCCTTAACCAGCACAACATCATCTGACTTCAGTATAGAGAGAAGAAAATCCGACAATGCATCCTTTGACTCGAATATTCTTATGTTATCGCTTTCAAATCCTGCAGCCAGAGCGCCCTTTTCACAGGAACTGCTCATTTCACCAAAGAGGAGCAGCATGTCAAAACCCCTGTCGCTGACAAATTCTCCGACTTTAATATGATAAAGCTCTTCGGATTCTCCGAGCTCCTTCATGTCGGCAAGTACAGCGATTTTTCTTCTTTCGGGAAACACATCACAGACAGACTCGAGTGCGAAGAGGGATGAAAGAGGATTTGAATTATAAGTATCATTGATAACCACGTATCCCCTGTCAAGTATTTCGCTCCTGCCTCCGATATTTTCGAAGGAGGAAAAAGCCGAAGCCGCTTCTTTCAAAGGAATTCCCTCTATCTGAGCTACAGCCAGAGCTGCTGTAATATTATATACATTATGTTTTCCATAAAGAGGTACAGAAAGAGGCTCCCCCTTAAATATAAGTTCAATTCTGTCTCTGAAGAGTCTGTATGAATCGGGAAAGACATCCGAATTTGAATCAAGACCGAAGGTGACAATATTCACACCTCTGTCACAGGCAAGGTCACTGATCAGATTGAAACATTCAGTATCCCTGTTTAGAATAAGAGTTGATCCCTCTTTCATGCCTGCAAGAATTTCAGACTTGGCATATGCAACCCCTTCAACTGTTCCGAGAAATTCAAGATGGCCTGCGCCGACATTTGTTATTATTCCATAATCAGGCATTACCATCTGAGAGAGACGTTCTATCTCTCCGGTATGATTCATGCCCATTTCTATTACTGCAGCTTCAGTAGAATCATCAAGCCCCAGAAGAGTAAAAGGAACTCCGATTTCGTTGTTGTAGTTCTTCACATTCTTCAGAGTATTGTACTTCACAGAGAGAACAGTATAGACAAGCTCTCTGGTAGTGGTCTTGCCGTTTGTGCCGGTAATTCCGTAAACAGGAATTTCGAAGGCTTCCCTGTGACTCTTCCCTATTCTGCCCAGTGAATAGAGAGTATCGTCACAATGGATGAGCCCCGTGCCGGTTTCCCCGGCTATTTCCCCGAAGCCGTCCCGCATTGTCAGAGCACAGCTTATTTTTCCTTCCTTCATAAGACCGGGAAGAAAATCATGTCCGTCAAAATTTTCACCTACAATAGGTATATAGAGACAACTGCCGGAAGTCTCCCTTGAATCTGTCGCCACAGTATCAATGACAGAATTATGATCACCCGCTACCAGTTTCCCCCCGGTAATTGAGGCTGCCTCAGATGCAGTTGATATAAATTTACTTTTCAATTTGAATTTCTCATTGTCATATATTTCAAAACCACTTCCCTGTCGTCGAAATGATGTTTCGTCTTTCCTATAATCTGATAGTCCTCATGGCCCTTCCCGGCAATTACGATGATATCGCCTTTAACAGCCATATCCACGGCAATAGCTATAGCCTTCTCCCTGTCAGGTTCTACACTATAGCTATTGCCCCTGATACCTTTTATAATATCATTTATTACGGCCTGCATATCCTCTGTCCTGGGATTATCGCTTGTAACAATTGCAAAATCAGAATTATCAACACCGATCTCTCCCATGACAGGACGCTTGGTTCTGTCCCTGTCTCCTCCGCAGCCGAATACCGTAATTATTCTGTTATGCTCCATTCCTGCTACTGACTGGAGCAGCTTCAACAGTGCATCAGATGTATGGGCATAATCAACAACTGCAGCAAAACCCAGCCCCGAATCGACAACCTCCAGTCTGCCGGGCACATTCACAAGCTCCTCCATGCCGGCAACTGCATCATTCCCGTCAACACCCGCAGATGAAGCTATAGAATAGGCCGCAAGAGAATTATAAAGCTGAAATCTTCCGGCAAGGGAAAGAGATACATTCTTGTCCATACCGTGATCACAAAGAGTATACCCCAGTCCGGTGATCCGATTGTCCACAGTTTCCTCAATACCTCTGATATCAGCACCCAGCTCTTCACCGTAGGTTATAATATCGAAGTTACTGCTCATGCCCTCTGAAACTAAGACCTTACCGCCGGCATCGTCTATATTTATAATTGCTGTTTTTCCCTTTTTTCTGCTCCGGTCAAGAAGGGTAAAAAGCTTCTTCTTTGCATCGAAGTAGGCATCCAGACTCTTATGAAAATCCAGATGATCACCGGTGAGATTAGTAAAGGAAGCGGTGTCAAACTCCACATCATCCACCCTGCCCAGCTCAAGGGCGTGAGATGATACTTCCATCACTACGTGGGTAACTCCATCATCTGCCATTTTTCTCAGCAGCTCCTGAATATCTCTTGATTCGGGAGTAGTGTTGGGAGCAGGAATTTCTCTCCCCTTCCACCTGTAGTTCACAGTTCCTATTACTCCGCAGGATATTCCCGCTTTTTTATATATGGATTCAATCAAATAGGTGATTGAAGTCTTGCCGTTTGTACCGGTAATCCCATCAATGTGCATAGACATGGAAGGCTCTTTGAAGAAAAGCGAAGACAGTCTCGACAAAGCCTTTCTCGAATCATCGCAGGAGAAGAGCGCAATGCCCTGATCGGCAAGAAAAGAAAAATCCGCTGCCCTTTCAGACGAAACAACTACTGCAGAACAGCCGCCCTGAGCCGCTGCTTTGATATAATCATGTCCGTCGCTCTCAAATCCGCGAACTGCAACAAAGAGGCTGCCCTCAGCGGCTTTTCTCGAATCATACTCAACCGAAGACAATTCTCTTTCAGGAAAGGGAAGCTCTCCGCAAATACTGACGAGCCCCGATGATTTATCCGCTACTTCACTGACCTTCATTTTTTTCTTTCCCTTCCGGCTCCTTAAGATTGATTAAAAAGACGCTTGCCTGATCTATTTTCTTAAATCCCGGCTTCAGTCCCTGTTCATCCATATATTTAAAACTCCGCAGCCTTTCAAGCTCCGAAATTATTCTGTCATTTTTTTCGCTTAAATCTCTTTCAAACACAACCAGTCTGTTATAGTCCATCTTCATCTTCATCACTTCTATATTCTGCCAAACATAGGCAATGACAAATACGCTCATAAGAAAGACTATAAAAAAATACTTCATGCTTCCCCGTCTCCCGATTCCTTAACAAAAGCACGGAGCTTCGCGCTTCTCGACCTGTTGTTCCATGCAAGCTCATCATCCTGAGCCATGACAGGTTTCTTCGTAAGGATTCTTCCGAAGGGATCATTTCTGCACATACAGTACTTCGGGTCATTTCCGCAGGTGCATCCGTCCTTGAGCTGTTTGAAATAATTTTTCACTATTCTGTCCTCAAGAGAATGAAAGGACATCCCCATAATAACACCGTGATTCTGAAGCACGCTAAAACCGCCCTCAAGCCCGGTCTTTATAGCATCAAGCTCTCCATTGACCTCTATCCTTATAGCCTGGAAGATACGGGTAGCGGGATGAATATTCTTTACGTGAAATTTTTTCGGAATTGCCCCGAGAACGAGAGATGCCAGATCTGCAGTAGTTTCGAAGGGTTTCTCCTTCCTCTTTTCTACAATCATCTTTGCAATTCTCACAGCCCACCTTTCCTCGCCGTAAACTTTAAATATTTCTGAAAGTTTTTTTTCAGGGTACCTGTTCACAACGTATGAGGCATCAATCCCCTCTCCGTCCAGACTCATATCAAGCTTCTGCTCTCCGGAAAATGAAAATCCCC
Organism: uncultured Leptospirales bacterium; assembly: GCA_964396355.1. Taxonomy (GTDB): domain Bacteria; phylum Spirochaetota; class UBA4802; order UBA4802; family UBA5550; genus CAYNFB01. The sequence continues at coordinate 4,222 of CAYNFB010000285.1, forward strand.
TGGTGCTGTCCTGAAGATGATACGACGATATTCCAAAATCATAGAGGATGTAATCCGGCCCCTGACCATCATCAAAGTATTCAGCCATGGAGGAAAAATTATCATTCACAAAGTCTATCCTGTCGCCAAAGGGTTCGAGTCTTTCCTTTGCCCTGTCCAGAATCTCAGGGTCCCTCTCAAAAGCCCTAACCCTCATTTCAGGGTAGAGCTTAAGAATAATCTCAGAATGCCCGCCTTCACCGAGAGTACAGTCGGCAAAGAGTCCCTTTCCCTTTTTCAAAGAACCATCTATAATGTCAACAATTTCGCGCCACATAATTGACTTATGAATGTAGCGGTTGTCATAAAAAGCATCTACTTTCTGATTATGTCTCATAAGCACTAAAAAACTTTAAAAACCCAGATCATTTGCAAATGAATCAAGCACTTCACCCCGGGGCTTATAGTTTTCGTAGACCTCCTTTGACCATATTTCAATTTTATTATATAATCCGAGAATGGTGACATCTCCCTCAACTCCTGCATATTTAAGGAGATTGGAAGGGATGAGCATTCTACCCTGTTTATCAAGATCGCATTCAGATGCGCCTCCAACGAGAAAGCGCACACTCATTCTGTGCTTCGGGTCAGATTGAGAAAGAGGCATAAGCTTATTTTCAACAAAATCCGCCCAGTCCTCCTCCCGGAAGGCCATGAGGCATTTATCAAATCCATGGGTAACCACAAGCCTGTTCACCAGAGCTTCCTCACCGAAAGCCTTGCGCAGCTTAACCGGTATTGCGACTCTACCCTTTTCATCGAGAGTAGGCGAATATTCTCCC
>CAYNFB010000286.1:0-4908 GCA_964396355.1 uncultured Leptospirales bacterium
AAGATGGCTTTGACGCGGATGATACGCGGCAACGCGCGGCACCATTGTAGAAAGAGCTCTTACCAGAATCAGATCTGTCACGATGTTATCTATATATAGAATATTCTTACCGCCTTCGATTCCGACGAGTTTCCTATCCTCTTTTCTGTACTCGGATATTATTTGAAATTTCAAAGGAATGAATATAAAAGTATCCTCACTCCTTTCAATAAACTTCATGCTGAGATAAATTGTATTAGCATTCTGCCGGACAAAAACAACGACCTGATCAGAAACTGATTTTACAAATGGTATACGGAATGCCACATTCCCGTCTGAGTAACCAAGGAATTGAAGATTAATACTGCCGTTGCTGGTCTTGATAAAGACATTCTTTCCCTCAAAAAAATTATCCAGAAGGAATTGAAACTGATTTTTATCGGTTACTGTTTTAATTATGTCAGCCATTTTACCACACTTTTGATAATGATATTACTTAAGATTATTCCCTAACAATTAATCCATCAAGCATGGAAATCGTCCGGTCTGCCATGCCTGCGATTTTTACATCGTGAGTCGCAATAATAGCGGTATTATTCTTTTCTCTGCAAAGCTCAAGCAATATTTCCATAAGTATCATAGAATTTTTTGAATCCAGACTCCCTGTTGGTTCATCGGCAAGAATAATGTCAGGTTCTCCCACAATGGCTCTTGCAACCGCCACTCTCTGACACTCTCCTCCTGACATTTCACCGGGTTTATGATGAGACCGGTCGGCGAGTCCGAACCTTGTCAGAAGATCCATGGACATTTCTCTGGCAGTCTTGCGCTTAACTCTTCTTATCAGAAGCGGCATCATGATATTTTCAACTGCAGTAAATTCAGGAAGAAGATTGTGCAGCTGAAAGATAAAACCCATGTGCATATTTCTAAAGTTAGACAGTTCATCAACAGAAAAATCAGACACATCCCGTCCCATAAGTTTAAGACTGCCTCTCTCAAAATTGTCAAGGCACCCTATTAGATTTAAAAGCGTTGATTTTCCGGTTCCGCTGGGACCGGTTATTGAAACGACCTCTCCCCTTGAAATATCAAGATTGATTCCCTTCAGCACATTAAGCCTGTTCTGTCCGGAGCCAAATGTTTTTTCCAGCTCACTGATCTCAATGAGATTTATATTATTCATCATACTATCCTATTCATACCTTATTGTCTCTACCGGTTTCTGTCTCGATGCCTGCCACGATGGAAAGATTGCGGCAAAGGTTGCAAGGAAGACTGCCGCTGCAGCTATAAAGACCACAAACTCCGGATTAACCTCCGTAGGGATTGTATCAATATAGTAGACATTTGTCGGGACAATACTTATTTTGTAAAAAATCCCCAGATCAAACACCTGATATGCCCATGCCATCACAAAATTCAGACTGTCTTCAACCCAGAGCAGTATGGCCTCAAGATTCAGCGAAGCAGCAAGTCCAAGAATCACCCCGAGAAGAGTTCCCGTAACGCCGATGAGGAATCCTTCAAGGACGAAAATAATCATTATTGACCTTGGTCTGGCTCCCATCGATTTTAAAATACCGATTGATCTTCTTTTTTCCATTGTTACCATGACGAGAGTTCCCATAATAGTAAAACCAGCCGATACAATGACGAGAAAGAGAATTATTGTCATGATCAGCTTTTCAAGCTTCAGAGCGTAAAAGAGATTATGATTCTTCTGCTCAGCAGTCATTGTAACATATTCGAATCCAACCTTTGACTGAATCACAGACGACATCTCATTTAATTTAAAAATATCATCAATTTTAACTCCCACACCATAGGCCACATCCCCTAAACCGAATAATCGCTGACTATCCTTAAGGGACATTAGAATAAGCTTCGTGTCAAAATCATAGTATCCGGTTTTAAAAAATCCAAGGACTTTGTATCTTCCAATTCCAGGCATCACCCCTGTGACGGCCTTGAGACGCCCCTTGGGAACTATAAGTTCAATTATCTGACCTGTTTTTATATTATAATTAAAGGCCATCTCCTCGCCGATATATACGCCGCGTTTGACGCAGAAGTCTTCCTTATTTTTCTTTATAAACTTCGTAATATCATCAGGTATATCCTTTTTAGACCCCATGCCCCTGATCATGACAGGACCGACATTGCGCCTGAAACGGAAAAGCCCCTGCCCCTGAATATAGGGATTGGCAGACTGAACGTGTTCAATTTCCCTTACCTTCCTGGTGACATCTCTGTACTTATCCATGACTACACCGTCAATTTCACCTGCCAGATTGGAAATCACGATATGCGAGTCAACATCGAGAATTTTGTCTTTTATCTGCCCCTGAAAACCGTTCATAACGGAAAGAACAACTATTAGAATAAATACCCCAAGAGATACAATAAACACAGAAAGCCCTGTATTGAAAGAGATAAACCCCTGAGCTTTCTTTGATTTTAAATACCTGAAACCGATAAAAAATTCAAAAAATCTCATTTATTCTTACCTGACCCGGATCTTATTATAGTTCTGTTAAACATAAGCCATCCCTTATCAGCCCTGGCACCGCTTAGATATTTAACAAACAGCACATCACCCTTCATATTCTGGACAGGCATGCCTGTTTTTCTGCTGATTCTCCTGCATTCAAAGTAGACTTTCCGGTGATTGAACCTGTTCCCTTCACTGTCTGTCCGTATATTCTCTTCATCATAGTCGCCGAGATTTTTGACAAAGACATCAGAATAATAATGGTCACCGTAGATTTCGGAAAATACGCTCCGTTCTTTAGGAAAGACTTCACATTCAGAATAATACCTGTAATTAAGTTTCTTTATGGCATCTGACCACTTCATAAAAACAAAAGTTGGTTCGACAAATGCTTTCTTTTCTTTACATGATGTAAAAGATACAACCAAAAATATAAAAACAGAAACAAGAATAAAAAATTTGATTTTTTTCATTTTTAAAAACCTGATTAGTATTTAATAAAGATTGTGCTGATATAATATAATTATATTTTAAAAAGGCGGATCAGATAATTCCGAGCTCTTTTTCCGAGAATACCTGTGCTGAAAACTTCTCAATTTTTACGCCGTCGAGTTTCCATGAATTCCCGGGCAGCCCGGCCTTATAGCAGGTATTTTCGAGAAAAGTATCTCTGTCCCATCCCTGTTCTACCGGAACCTGAGGCAAGAGAAGGCCCCTGCTGCTACCTTTAGATATTATCAGGCCATCCCTGCCAACAACAATTTCATTTATATCACATACTTCTTCAACAGGGCTGAGAACTGAGATTTCAATATCAATATCTCTGTATTCACCGGAGGTAAGAGGCCGAAATCTCGGATCACCGAAAGCCGAAGACAGAGACATCTCTTTAATTGTTTCAGGAAGCGGTTTAACCCCGGTGATATAGCCGATACATCCTCTGAGATTTCCCTTTATATGAAGGGTTACAAATGCACCGCACAACTCATTGAAGATTGAATCATTAAAATCAATTTGACCGGTGTTGCTGTTTATACCGAGTTCGCCTGCTATTGTACTTCTGGCGAATTCAAGAAGCTTTATCTGCTGATCTCTGGAAAGTTCAATCATTTTACCACTCCTTCACCGCTTCGGGAAAAAACGGCAGAGAGATATCCCACAACCTGATCTCTGGGCCCGGCGGTATCCCCTGAATTTGCATACTTGACAACGCTGATCTTCTTCGCACCCAGGCCTTCAGCAGCAGCCATGCCCGCAAATACTGCCCCTGCGCCGCATGCCTCCCCCTTCCCTGAACTGAGGACAGATTTAAGCTCTCTGGTGTCGAAAGATTCCAGTCCTTTCACAAAGGCATTATCAAGCTTCATCGCGCTGTCGTAATCATGATAGTGTGACAGATCAGTTGAGACTATAATTCCATAATTTTTCTTAAGATCAATAAGAACAGAGGCTATCGAATTTCCTATTTCAGAACAGATATCTAAATCTGCAGTTCCTACTATAACAGGAACTATCAGGGCATCTTCATTTATCACCTGTATAAAAGGAACCTGAACCTCCAGTGAATGCTCCATTTCATGAGCCTGATGAATAAATTCAAAATTATCTTTCTTAAGCAGCGCAGCCCCTATTTCTGAATCGATATGAACATCTCCAAGAGGGGTAGCATATTCTCCTTCAGGGATAACAGAAGCTCCGTCGAACCGGCCTCTGTGCGACGGGGCGATTACGACGAAACCGTCAAAATCAGTATGTTTCAGACAGCTGTAGCCGTATGCGGCAACAGATCCGGAGTAAATATATCCCGCATGGGGAGCAATCACACCAAGAACCAGATCTGCCCGGGGATAAGCAGAACTCTCCGCCTCATCCAGATATTTATTTACCTGAGCTCTGAGCGTCTCAGGATCACCGGGATAGAAGGAGCCGGCAACGACTGGTTCTCTTCTGTACATGATGCTACCCCCTTTTATTCAATTCAGCCTCTATGTGGAGAAAAATCTCCTTTGCCGCATCATCCTTTGACAGCATGGGCAGATCAACCCTGTCCCCGTGCCGGGAGAATAGAGTAATGAGATTAGTATCTGAACCAAAACCTGCACCATTAACTGAAACATCATTGAGACAAATCATGTCGAGATTTTTACTCTTGAGTTTACCCTTTGCATACTCTTCAGTATTAGTAGTCTCTGCGGCAAATCCTACGACAAAGAGGTCATTTAAATCCTTTTCAGCGCGAACACGGGAAATATTTTTGAGTATATCAGGAGTTCTCTTCATCCTGAAGATAATATCACCGTCGCTTTTCTTTATTTTTTCATCAGATTTTTCTGCCGGAGTATAATCAGCAGGTGCTGCAGACATAATAATCACTGCAGGCTCCTCTATTTCATCAAGTACTGCATTTAAAAGATCTGCAGTGCTTTCAACACCCC
>CAYNFB010000287.1:0-823 GCA_964396355.1 uncultured Leptospirales bacterium
TTTGCTTGCCTGATTTAATCAGAACTTCATTTTACACCTGTAATATGGAGATATATAATGAAGAAAAAGAAAAGAAAGTTATTTGAAGCATTAATTGAGAAACATATAGGCGATGGATGCGCTCCTCAGTGTAAACACTTCGGTCAATGCGGCGGATGCATGTTTCAGAATATACCCTATGAGAATCAGCTCAATCTTAAAAAGGATTACGTAAACGGGCTCTTCGAGGGAATTGCAGAGCTTGAATCTGTAAAGCCCGGTACGCCCTACGGATACAGAAACAGGATGGACATGGTCTGCGCCTTCGGCAAGAAGGGGCTGAGAAAGGCCGGCTTCTACAGACACGTGGTGGATATCGAGTCCTGTGAAATAATGCAGTCCCTTTCAAACGAGAAGTTTCAGCAGGTGCGGCCGCTCCTTGAAGGAATTGAGGACTACGATTATCTGAAACATGAAGGTTATCTGAGATATATTATTATACGACAGGCCAGGTTTACCGGCGAGGTCATGGTGAACTTCATCGTTTCCAGTCCCGAGAACAGGCTGGGCTTTAAGATTTTCGACTTCGTGGAGGATGTGGATTCCATCTCGCTGCAGCTCAGCGACGGAATAGCAGATCTGAGTACGGGGCCCATCTTCCAGACTGTGAAGAAAGGCTATATCACAGAAAATTTTGACGGCATCGAGTATATGATCACACCTAATTCATTTTTCCAGTCAAACTCGGAAGTGGCCCTTCAGATGTACAGGCGCATACTCTCTGAAACCGGCGGGCGCGTTCTTGACCTCTATTCCGGAGTGGGAAGCATCTCGCTCTTCACGG
>CAYNFB010000287.1:833-4876 GCA_964396355.1 uncultured Leptospirales bacterium
AGCGTCACCGGTGTCGAGGTGATTCAGGAGGCAGTGGATACGGCGAATAAGAATCGGGATAACAATGAGATTGAAAATGTGAACTTCGTCTGCGCAGATGCCATGGATTACGTGAAGGATAACAGCGAAAGCTTTGATACTCTCATACTCGATCCCCCCAGAAGCGGCATGCATCCTAAGATGATAAAGCATATAAAAGAGATGAAACTGGATAAGATTGTATATATGTCGTGCAACCCCGCGACATGCAGGGACGATATTCTCGCTCTTGAGGATTATACCGTGGAGTCATTCGACGCATTCGACATGTTTCCCCAGACTCCACATGTTGAATCTATCGCTGTGCTGAAGAAGAAGTAATATGTTTGATAATATAAAAGACAGAGGATATGAGAGAGCCGTTAAGAGGCACGTGATCTCTCAGGACCGGACATTCTTTGCTGTGGTTCAGCCGGGCTTTGAACACACTGCCGCGGCGGAACTTAAGGGACTGGGCTTCTCAGTCCTTGATGAGTTTATCGGCGGAGGAGTGGAGTTCCTGGGACGGGTCACCGAAGGATACAGGGCCTGCGTCTCATCACGTACTGTGTCTGCGGTAATGATGCGTCTTGAATCTTTCAGCTCCTTTGAATACAGAATTCTCGAGAGAAAGATCGCACGGTTCCCCTGGGAACACTATCTGTTTAAGGACAGCCCCCTGAGATTTAAATGCACTGCCGAGAAGTCCATGATCTTTCACACCGGCAAGCTTGAGGGGATCTTTTCGAATGCAATCAGGTCAAGGCTGGCCGAACACGGCTTCGACTCTGCCGGCGGCATGACTGATGCGGTTCAGACTATACACGTTCGAAATGTCCGGGATCTTGCATCTGTCAGCATAAGCGTGTCCGGGTCAGAATTGTATAAGAGAGGCATGCGCTCTCAGGTATCTGACGCGCCCATGAGAGAGACTCTGGCCTCTCTCATCCTTCATGAGGCGCGCGTTAAGGACTATGATATGATTATTGATCCCATGTGCGGTTCAGGAACCTTCAGTCTTGAGGCTGCGGGTATACTCACCGGTACCCCTCCTGCAGATGAAAGAGACTTTCCCTTTATGAACTGGCCCTGCTTCAAGTCGCCGGCATTTGAAAACATGAAGAAGAAGCTTCGTGAAAATATCGCCTCTGACACAGTTAAGGATGTTGAGTTTATAACAATCGATACAGATGCCCATGCAGTTAAGGCCGCGCAGGAGAACTGCCTTCTATATTCAGGCCTGATAGAACCACGTCAGGGTGATTTCTTCGATCTTGACGCGTCAGTCTGTGAGGGGAGAAAGGCGCTCGTTGTGATCAATCCTCCCTACGGCAAGAGGCTTTCAGGCGGAGGGGGATCTTTCTTTAAGCAGATAGGCGAAAAGCTCCAAGGTGATTTTTCTGCCTGCGCATATGCTGTTATTGTTCCCGGTCCGGATAAGGAAAAGTCTTTCGGTATTTCCCATGACAGAAAGGTTCTCTTCATGAACGGAGGCATTCCCGCTGCTGTGCTTTTCAGGGATGCTTAAACTTTTTAGTCTGAAAGAAGTTTTGCTGTTTTTTAAATTATTCAAAGCAGAAAAATTTCTTCATTCCGGTCTTCACTGTCATTTCGAACGTATGTGAGAAATCTGTTTATTCTCAGTAATCGTTTAAGTAATTACTATATGCAATGTGTCATGAGATTTCTCCTCATAAAATCGTCGAAATGACATTGACGTTCTTCGTCGAAATGACAGTGATGGTCATCGTCGAAATACATTGGCTTTATATGATGATGGTAAACTGTCTGAATAGTTTGTACAAAATTACAGGTAACTTACTTCGGGCTGGAGCTTCGTCCTGCTTTTCACGAAGTCACGGCTTGTCCTTGCTATTACATTTTCGTCCTCATCGTATAAAACCGGTATAAAGGGCGCTGAATGCATCATGTTCCCGGGTTCTGCGGTGATGGTCATCATTCATATGTCATATTCAGGCAGGTTTTTTATTTTATCGTCCCTTACCAGTCTGAAAATTTCTATAGCGGTGATACGCATCCCGGCCTGAGATGAATTTATATTTCCTTTGAGGCTGCGGCATATTCCCCAGGCAGGCCTTATTACCGGGGAGTCCTCCCTCCACAGGTCAATTCCGTCATTTGATGTCTCGATTTTCAGCGAGTCCTTTCTGGATTTAAGCATTATGTGAAGAGCCCCGTGATCGCTGAAACGTGCAGACACCTCGGCCTCTATCCACCTGCCTTTCACCATCTGCCAGGGAATTTCTGTGAGAATGCGGGGCTTTCCCGAGTGATAGTATATTATCTGAAATTCATCCATCCCGCTCTTCTTCACACCTGTAAATGTAATAAGAGGGTCCCGGCCGTCCCCGTTCCCAGAGGACCTGATTTGAAAGAAACGGGTGAACTGTTTCGAAAGGGATATTCTGCTGTCCACCCTGAATTTCCATTTGTAGAGGAATGAATCATTTTCCTGCGGTTTAATACTTTCCTTTGATCTGTCGTGTATTTGTACTTCGGTTTTCTGAAGCTCCGAAAATTTTCCGCTTTTGTCTTTCCTGATTGTGCTGCCGGCTGTGAATTCGAAGCAGTTTCCCTCTTCCGGGTCTATAACTTCCCGGATGTTTTTTACTGAGCTGCTGTTTTCTCTCTCCCTGTGGGCAGACCCGGTGCCGAATGTTTTTTCTATCAGTGTATACGTCTCTGTCCCTTTAGGACCGTCAGCTTTAAGAGTTGCTTCAGGAATCTGTCTGTATCCTCTGAACAGATTAGATTCTGCCAGGCTGTTAACCGCGAGTGTAATTATTATTAATGCTGTAATATTAAGATTATTCATGATGATAAATTACGGGAAAAATAGTTACTTTTCTTCAGTCTTGAGGTACTTCTGAAGTCTCTTTTTGTCCTCATCCTTCATGTCGCCGAAGCCCACAGCAAAGACGTATTTATCGCCCTTTTTTTCGACCCGCATTACCGCTCCTTCATTCTGTATCGCAGGTTCTTCATCTCCCGGCAGTGAGAAGGCCATGAATACACGCGACAGAGGATCTATGCGGTACTTCGTTTCACAGAGGAGTCCCCCCTGACTTATATTCAGGCCGTTTGCGGCGAACTGTTCTTCCTTCATAAATTCGATCATGAAGATTTGTGTTACAGTAAATCTCTTAAAGCTTCTTTTCTCTTTGATCTGATTGTCCATGGCTCTTTAATCTCCAGCTCCGGCGGTGTTAAATCTATCTGATTTAAATATAATATAGATTTATTTTTTACGGGTCAATATTAATTTGTCAGATATTATTCCGGTGATGACGGGGATCGGTCATCTTCTTGACAGAGCTGATATTCTCTGTATTATAAAATTTAAAAGGGGGGATGGTCATGAGATATATTTACAGACCTGACGGCAGATATCTGCCTGTTCTTGTATTTATTCTGTTTTTTCTTCTGGCTGCTCCTGTGGTTATACTTTCTCTGATTGAGGAGGATTTCCTGGTAAAGCTTGCAGCAGGTGCAGTAAATTATGCGGCTTTTTCCCCGCTGATCTACGCCCTGGCAAAGCTCATTTATTCTATCATGAGGGCAACTGTGACAGTTGATGGTCAGGGTGCAGAGTATATATCCCCCGGCCGGAATGTGGCGCTGACGTGGGATGAACTTAGCAGCATCGTGCTTGAATACATCAGTCTTGACGGGGGCAGGTTCACGGGAAGGCGTGACTACGTCCTCTGCATCATCGAGGGGGAAACCGGGAGTTTCTGTTTTAACCGGACTGCAGATGACCGGGATTATTCCGGGCAGAAGAGCTTCAGGCTGATCGATTCCCGAAAAATGAAATCCGCAGAATCCATGGGAATTTATATGAACAGACGGGATTTCGTAAGCCTTCTTGATCTGCTGAGAGATTATTCCGGCCTTGAACCGGTTAAGAGAACTCACCGGGAACTTCCTCCGTTTTGAAAATTTTGATCTATAAATTTATATACAGGCAGTGTTATTAAAATGAATGATGATATATTCAGCGAAAT
>CAYNFB010000288.1:0-4827 GCA_964396355.1 uncultured Leptospirales bacterium
TCTAAATTAGATCAATAAAAATGAAACGGTTTATACAAATAAACAGATATTCAATAAAATCCTGTACCGCCGAATTCAGAAAGGAATGTCAGATTAACTTAATCTGCAGTCTATGAAAATAAAAAGAAACTATTGTTATAAGGACTCTCAGAGCCTGTGAGGAATAAACATACACGAGCCCTGAATAAATCAATCAAGGAGAAAGAAATGGAACAGAACAGTACCAATTACCTTGAGCAACGGAGGCTTGTAAAAAGATGGAAGGGGCCGATACCCGCCATCGTGAGTCTCGTGCTGACTCTGGCTGTATTCTACCTGACGTGGTGGATATTTCAGGATCCCCGGGGACTAATGAGAATGTATACCCCTTACGTGGGCTACATGTATACCAGATGGTGGCTCATAGTCCTTATATGGATGGTATACCTTTTCAACTACTGGCCATTTAAAAGATCATGGCTGGAGAACACTCATCCGCTAAAAAAGGGAGCCCTACTCACTATTATATCTGTAGCAGTCCTTTATCTTCTGATAAAAATTTTCTTTGAAGGAATTCTTGGAAATTACGGACTCGCCTATTTCAATCCTAACAGACTGACACAGCTGCCGGGAGTTACGGAATTCTTCGCAATAGAATATGCAGCTCTGGCATGTCTGATGTTTGCGGCAATTGCATCATGGCTCAGTCCGGCGTGGATTGTTGCATGTGAAGAGGCGCCGTGGCAGAATATGTCCCAGCCAGGTAAGGGTTTCAGTATCCTGATAATGACATTTTTTCTAAGTACAATTGTTTATTTTACAACAATGCATTCCCACATGGCAATTCTCTACTATCCGTGGCAGTATTTTACATCTATAGCTCCGCCATACTGGGAAGATTTTGCAAATACCGTTTCCGGAAACTTTCACGTATCCTGGATCATGTGCTGTACCGTAACAGTATGGCTTGTTGAAACTATATGGGAAAGATTTCCTTTCAGTCTGATAAAAAGAGCAGGTCTGAGAAGAGTTACTGCATTTTTCGGAATAATTGCAATTGCCCTTGCAATGCACTTCTTTCTCTACTTTGCCCAGGAGATCACATGGGGAGAAGCAATAAGGGGAACAAGAAGAGATTTCGCACCCGACTGGAGATGGCTCCACGTGGGAGAAATGGCAGTATTCTTTCTGGTGCCTGCGCTCTTTATAAAATTCTACTGCGGCAACTGGCCCAGGAAGTTCAGTCTCCCGGTAAACGTGCTGACCCGTACAGCAATTGCACTTCTTGCGGCAGTTCTGCTCTATATGTTCTATTACAAGACATCTCATCTCTTTCTTGGAACACAGAAAGGCTTTGCTCATCCTCAGCAGTTTCCGATGATTCCGACAATATGGCTTATTAACATATGGCTGGTTCATCACTGGTTTATGGATAACTGGCCAGCCTGGAAGATGGAGCCTCTTTCAGCGGAAGATGAGGCAAAGGAGCATGAGGAACATACCCGTATGGTTAATGAAATAAAATGGTCACCGTCACTGGGACTCGGCCTTGGCGCAGGCGCTCTTGCCGGAATCATCCTCTACGTGGTGACAATTAAGCTCCTTCCTGTATTCTTCGATGCCGTTACAATAATCGATAAATAGGGATAAATCTAACAAGGAGGATTATATGTCTGAAAATAAGATAAACAGGCGCGATTTCATAAAGGGAGCTGCAATGGGTATTGCAGGAGGATCCCTTGCAGCAATGGGACTATACTCATACTCCCCCTGGAGAAAAGACTTCTTTACAAAAAAGAAACGTAAGCAGCAGGACATCGGTGTATGCAAAAGCGTAAACGTAACAAACATATCCGAAACAAGCTGGTTTGACAATGCTACCCTGATGGGAGATATAAAGAATGCCGGAGGACTGCTGGTAAATCAGTATGACTACAACTGGCCGCCCTTTGGAAACGGCAAGGGACTGGGAAAAGGTTCATATAATGATGGAATAAAAAAAATAAAGCATCTTCTCCCCAACAGGCTGGAAGAGGCATGGGAAATAGTTGAGAAAGAATCCGTTAACCCCCAGAACGCCGGAGGTTATGCGGCTCTTGTGGAAGTAGAGGAGATGAGCGGTAAAAAAAGAAAATTTCTTCTCGATTCCGGATGGTCATATAAATGGACAGATGAGAGTTTTAAAAGAGAAGGCATCGACAAGATGCTCCGCAACAGAGAGATCGAAGCACTTTTCATTTCTCATGAACACTTCGATCACTTCTGGGGACTCCCTGTTACGATGAAATATGACCCGACTATTACGATATATGTTCCCAAGGGGTTCTATAAAGAGGGTATACAATACATCAAGGATTCAGGGCACAGGGGGAAAGTCATATACGTGGAGAATGGGCTGAACAAGGTCATTCCGGGTTTTGCGTCTTACGTATTCGGAATTCCCATTATATGCAGAGTCTACGGCGAACAATCCCTCTACTTCAATATAAAAGACAAGGGTCTGGTGAGCGTTACAGGATGCTGCCATCAGAGTATAATCCGGTTTGCTGAAACTGCATACAATGAAATAAAGTATGACAATGACAACCTATTCGGCATCTACGGAGGTCTTCACATCTCGCCATTTGAAGACTGGGATCCAAAGTATGATGACCTGGTAATTTCACTTGGCAAATACGGATTTGAAAAAATCGGCTGTAACCACTGTACAGGTATTCTCTGCGCCAAGAAATTCATAGAGGCTGGCTACCCTGTTGTGAGAGGAACAGCAAGATTCAGATCAAAGGATACCGCATACCTCGGTAACGGTGATGTAATAAACTTCAGTGCATAAATAATTATTCTACAGTCCCGTTACAGGGACTGTAGAATTAAAAACGAGGAGAGAGAGATATGAAATATTTATTAAAATCTGCAATACTCATAACGCTGCTGACATTTGCATGCGGGAGCGGAAATGTTATTCCCGAAATGAAGACCTTCATTAATTCTTTCGGAGATAAAGCAAAAATGGAGGAGGTTATCAAGAAATATGCTGAACCGGAAATTATTCCCGAAGCACTGAAAACCTGCAATCTTGAAAAGCCGATAATTAAGAAAACAGAGAAGAAAGACGGCGCCGTCATATATACTGCAGAATCAAGAGTCGCAGAATGCGAAAAATCTGAAACAGCAGTGGGAACAATCCGGGTTTTTAAAATCGGATGGACAAAGGGACGGATAACCTCATTTGAGTGGCAGGGGCCAAAGAGCGGAAAAGTAGAATACTAAAAAACACATCACGGGGGGAACAATGTTATTACCAGACCAGGAGATCCTGTCATTGCCTGGCAGTGAAGGAAGTGCAGTAGAAGAATATTTTCGTAATATTCTGATGAAGATAAACTTTATTCCAGCGGTGAGACACAAGATAGGATGGAGGGGGGTGAAACAGTGTTCCTCCCACTGCGATGCGTGGACATTTAAAGTTCAAGGAAGAGCCGGTGTATACGGAATCCTCCTTGATGAAAGCGAACAGCAGATTGGCGAGGATACAGCGCTGTTAAAGCTGTTCTACTTCCCCTCACCTGAGGAGGAACTTACTGATTATTTTTCCATATCAGCAGGAATATATACCCAGAGAGATGACTACCTGACTCTCATGAGAGATTTCGTCAGTTACCCGGAATTCAGCAATCTTTTCTCCACGGGAAGCTTTTTTTTGCAGATCACTGAAGGCCAGGAATATATAATCTCCGGAATATACTCAATGACCAGAAGCCTGATTATTTCTGCTGACGGCCTTATTACAGGTGATGGGATGACAGTACTCAGCCCCGGTGAGATTGATCAGGATCTGCCCTGTCATGAAATTAATATAACTTTCTTCGACCTGTTCACCTCATCAATGAGTTACCTTTTCAAAATACCTGCAGACAGGCTCACACATTACACCTGTCCCGGCAGTCTCATTAAGTACTATAAATCAGGCTTAATTGAGAAAGAAGTATCAGGTAAAACAGAGAAGTCCATCTTGTTTGCATCTTTTGGTGATTATCCGCTGAATTGTGTTTATAGGTTAAATCAATACTTCGGTATGGCAGAAAATGAGTCGAACAGAAACGTCTATACACGCGCTGACCAATACTACGGTACAGAAAGATTAAATCTATGGGATGCCCATCTTGTCTCATGCCCAGGATCGATTGACAAAAAAATACTCGGAATAGAAGAACGGCCACGCCTGATAGTCCTGTCCGGTTTTCTCGGCTCAGGAAAGACCACATTTCTCAATAACTTCATAGAGTATCAGGACAGCATGAACAGATTCTCAGCAGTAATACAAAATGAAATTGGAGAGAAGGGAGTTGATGTAAATCTTCTTGAAAGCAGCTATTCGGTTCTTGAGATAGACGAAGGATGCGTATGCTGTTCTCTTGCGGGAAACTTAAAGGGAGGAATCAGGCAGATCCGAGAAAATTTTAATCCTGATTTCATACTGCTTGAGACCACAGGTGTTGCAAATCCCTTTAATCTTCTTGATGAGATAGTCGAACTGGAGGAAGACGTTCTTTTTGATTCGATCACTGTTATCGTTGATGCGGACAGCGTGAGAGAAGGACTGGAAAAATTTAAGATATTAAAAGAGCAGATAAAATCCGCAGATATAATACTGGTAAATAAATCAGATCTGGTAACAGAAGCTGATCTTGAAGAGATCGGATCAGTGATCTCAGACATCAATAAAAAAAGCAGAGTATTTTATACAAGTCATTGTTCAATCTCCCCGGGGCTTCTCTACAGTACAGATCCCGATGAAACAGCAACGCTTGCTGTAGAAGCATCACAAAGTAAAAGGCTGGTGCATAG
>CAYNFB010000289.1:0-4810 GCA_964396355.1 uncultured Leptospirales bacterium
ATTTATGAAAAAATTACTTATAGGTACAATTGTTCCGGCCTGCATACTCGTCTCCGCGGTATGTTTCGCAGATTTTAAAAGCAGGCTCTCCGATTCTGCCCTGGAACTGACGAAACAGCACGTCCGCTACGATCCGTCATACTACAGAATGGATTATCCGGGGGGAGATGTCCCTGCCGGCAGCGGAGTCTGCACCGATGTCATCATCAGGGCCTACCGCAAAGTCAGCATCGATCTCCAGAAGGAGGTACACCTTGACATGAAGGCGCATTTTAAGAGGTATCCTAAAATATGGGGGATGAGGCGGCCTGATACAAATATCGATCACCGCAGGGTCCCTAATTTAATGGTGTTCTTTAAGAGACGCGGTACTGTTAAAAAAATTTCAAATAATCCGGCAGACTACTCGCCGGGAGATATAGTCTGCTGGCGGCTCCCGGGCGGACGGCAGCATATCGGCCTTGTGGTAAACAGAAGATCAAAGGATTCTAAAAGATTCATGGTAGTTCATAATATCGGCGCAGGCCAGGTTCTGGAGGACTGTCTCTTCGCCTTCAGAGTAATAGGGCATTATACCTATGAGTAGGGACAACCCTCGGGTTTTTCATGAAACAGAATGAACCACTGACCGCTTAAAAATATCTGCTACAGAGAATAACACGAACACGATGTGAGTGCCGGGTTTGCCCGACACGACGTCGGATCAAACACGGTAACTATAAAGTAAAGCAGTACAGAAAAATACAACCCGTTTAGGAAACGAAAGATTAAGGAATACTGAATGTAAAAACCCATAAAAAAGGAAGCCCCCCGGGCGCATGAGGGGTAAGCTCTCCGCAGGAGCGCGGGGGAGTCGCAAGAGGCCGGCTTTATCGCAACTCCCATGTTGCTGTGCCGGCAGGTTCACGTCCTGTTCCCGAACTGATCGCGTCTACACCCTTCTGCAAGTTTCAGGAGACTGACAGTATCCTGCCTATTCGTGAATATCCATGAGACCTGGACTTAAATCTTTTTTGTCAGAATCAGAATTTTCAGGATGGTGTGAAAATGAATATTAAGTATGAGATCCCGGTATTAACAAATCATAGTAAAATAGAATTAAGGCGGGTAAAACCGGGATGACAAAAAATTTACGAAGCATGGCAACCCCCGTAGGGACAACCCTCGGGTTGTCCTATTGTTAGGGCCCTGCAAAGAACTATTAACCTGTAAAACTCTTTACATTCACAAGGGGTTTCTTTTCATGGTATGAAAATCATTATGATGCACGTAGAGAGAGATTCTTATTTTATCCTTAAAAGATAGCCCTTGTCGGTGATTCACTGCGGATCAGCCGGATTTACTCCTCTGGTGCAGTATATGTGATTTTTCAGATCTGTTCCCGTAAACAGAAAAAAATGAAAGAATAAAGGTATAGCCCCATGAACCACCTGTTAAATGATGAAATCTCCAGAAGACGCACATTTGCCATAATATCTCACCCTGACGCAGGGAAAACCACCCTGACTGAAAAACTTCTTCTCTATGGAGGAGCACTCGAACTGGCCGGTTCTGTCACTTCAAAGAAAAAGCAGAGGGAGACCTCATCTGACTGGATGGAGCTTGAAAAGAAAAGGGGAATATCCATATCATCAACTGTACTGCAGTTCGAATACAACGGCTACAGGATGAACCTCCTGGATACGCCGGGTCACAAGGATTTCTCTGAAGATACATACAGGGTTCTCATGGCGGCTGATGCGGTAATCATGGTAATTGACGCGGGTAAGGGTATCGAGAGCCAGACTCTCAAACTCTTTGAAATATGCAGAAAAAGAAATGTGCCCATATATACATTCATGAATAAACTGGACAGGCCGTCCATGCCTCCCCTTGATTTGCTCGATCAGCTTGAGAAGGTACTTGGAATTCACGCCTTTCCGGTAAACTGGCCTCTTGACAGCGGACCTTTCTTCAAGGGAGTCTATGACAGGCTGGAGGGGGAGGTTAACCTCTTTGAAAAAGTTCCCGGCGGAGCCTACATGGCGCCGGTTTCCATTCACAGTATATCCGATCCCTTTGTAAAAGAAAAAATCAGTGAAGCATCCTTCGATGTAATCGTTGAAGAGCTTGAAATGCTTGACGGTGCACATGACGGATTCGATCTTCATGCCGTTCACAGGGGTGAGTCTACGCCGGTATTCTTCGGCAGTGCTTCAAACAATTTCGGAATTGAACATCTGCTTAACGGAATCCTGAAATATTCCAATCCCCCGAAAGCCAGGGCCTCCGGAGGGGTAACAGTTCCTGTGGACAGCTCTGTATTCTCATGTTTCGTATTCAAGGTCCAGACAAACATGAATCCCATGCACAGAGACCGCATGGTTTTTACCCGGGTCTGTTCCGGTAAATTCACAAGGGATATGGCCGTCTATAATACACGCAGTAAAAAAAAGGTACGCCTTTCAAA
Source organism: uncultured Leptospirales bacterium (assembly GCA_964396355.1). Taxonomy (GTDB): domain Bacteria; phylum Spirochaetota; class UBA4802; order UBA4802; family UBA5550; genus CAYNFB01. The sequence goes on from CAYNFB010000289.1 coordinate 2,450, forward strand.
CTCCCACAATATTTTCGGCCGCGACAGGGAGATTGTCGAGGAGGCCTATCCGGGCGACATTATCGGCTTCATAACCAATTCAGAATTCCGCATTGGCGATACAATCAGTACAGACAACAGCATAGCCTTCAATGAGATTCCGCGATTTGCACCGGAGTGTTTTGCCTCCTTCAGAAATCTAACAATGTCTGATTATAAGTCTTTCCGTAAAGGGCTCGACCATATGCTTGCCGAGGATGTTGTACAGGCGTTTTATATGGATAACAATACCGGAGGACTTCCTCTTATCGGTGCAGTTGGTCCGCTTCAGTTTGAGGTTCTCCAGTACAGACTTAAAGATGAGTACGGCGTGGATTCAAATCTTGAGATGGCACAGTGGACAGTCCTCAGGTGGACAGACAGTCTGCCTACCGCAGAACTTAAAAGTGCAATGCCCTATGATTCGGCTATGGGGAAAGACGAGTTTGACAACACAGTTCTTCTCTTTACCTCTGAGTGGTCTATGCAGTACTTCCTGAAGAACAATGAGGATATAGCTGTTTTTGAGTCGCCGGCTTTAATGGAAAATCAGGAATAATCATCTGAAAGGTTTGTCCGGCTTCTGTACATCTTTACTGTGCCGGGCTGCCAGTTCGGGAAACCAGCTGTCTTCTTTTAACACAGAATAAGGGGCTTCAGCCCCATGCTTTTTAGGTAAATCAGCTTATAATTTTTTCAAAAACAAAATTTTAACTTGTTTTAGGATCGGAATACAGCAATATAATATTATATTATCCAACAAACAGCAAGAGAGGTATTGTATGAAAGTTCTGCTTATTAACGGCAGCCCCCACGTGAACGGCTGTACCTATACTGCTCTGTCCGAGGTCGCCTCTGAGCTTAATAAATTTGATGTCGAAACAGAGATATTTCATATCGGCGTGAAGGCAATCCAGGGCTGTACCGCCTGCATGAAGTGTAAAGATGGATCTCCGGTATGTGTCTTCGACGACGGAGTGAACAAAGTCCTTGAAAAGATGAAGACCTGCGGAGGTCTCGTAATAGGATCTCCTGTATACTACGCCGCGGCAAACGGCTCTCTCACTTCATTTCTCGACAGACTTTTCTATGCGGGTGACTGTTTTGCACACAAGCCCGGAGCGTCTGTCGTGTCTGCAAGACGAGCCGGAACTACCGCTGCAATTGATCAGCTCAATAAATATATGACTATTTCTCAGATGCCTGTGGTGTCCTCGCAGTACTGGAATATGGTTCACGGCAGTACTCCTGAGGATGTGAAGAAAGATCTCGAAGGCCTCCAGACAATGCGGACTCTCGGTAAGAACATGGCCTGGCTCCTGAAATGTATCGAAGCAGGAAAAAACAGCGGTATTGTTCCTCCCGATACAGAGGCGAAGATCAAGACCAGCTTTATTAGATAAAATAAAACTACCAGGGATTGTCACAAACACCGGAAGTGACAGCCTCTTTGGTAAATATTTACAGGACTAAAATGAACGATATCGATAAAAAAGAAAACTACATGCCTTATGGTGAACTTAGTATAGAGCTTCCGGCAGCGCCTCCGTGTTTTACTGTCATGAAAGCCAGGCTAATCAGCCATAAAACCGATAGTGAACTCACAGTGGCTTTTCCTGTTTTTGAATCATATCTGAACCCGGGAGGAACAATGCAGGGCGGAATTATCTCGGCCGCCTTTGATAATGTCTTTGGTCCTCTCTGCTACCGTGCATCAAAAACTCCTTCTTCTGCAATGGTTGATATGAGCACAAATTATCATCGCCCTGTATTTGAAGGTGACGAGCTGACAATAACGGCACGCGTTAAAAAAAACGGAAAGAGAATAGTGCATATGGAGGCTGAGGCATATAATCGGGCAGAGAAACTGGTTGCTTCATCTCACTGTGATTATATGATTACCGGGTAGCGCCCTGTTGTATTACAGGGCTTTATTCATCTGTTAATATTCTCCGGCCGGGGCATGGGGTGATCTGAGTTCTAATTACTGAAAAAATAATATTCCGCCAATCTCCCGGATGTTGACCGGGAATGTTCCGTCCCAGGTTATCAGAATCGATTCCACTAATGCAGCTGCTGTTGAGCTGCATCCATTGCCGGATATTTTATATGTAACGGGGTCAAAGTCCGGGAATGTATCTATTATGCATCCCCAGAATTGATCGTCGTCAAAATCGGAGAGATCAAAATCCAGAAGTTCTTCTTCTTCAATGTCTATGCCGGCCTGATCAAAGGACAGTGAAACTATCTCTTTTATGAAATTATAGGGGTCAGGAATCTCCTCAGATGTGAGACCGGCGACGATTTTAGTCATGTCTGCTTTAGGTCTGGCCGCTTCTAATT
>CAYNFB010000290.1:0-4784 GCA_964396355.1 uncultured Leptospirales bacterium
AAGAAAGAGAGTGTCTGGACAGATCGGTGAGGACTGTTTTTGCTGATTATCTGATAGATTCAGACTTTTCCTCCCCCGAAGAGGAGCTGATTTTTCTTCTGGGACGGAGGGGATTCACTGTATCCACGGCAGAATCCTGTACCGGCGGACTGATAGGCAAGACAATAACCGATGTACCGGGATCATCTGATGTCTATTACGGGTCAGTAGTCGCCTACAGCAATCACATAAAAAGTGAAATACTTGGAGTATCAGAGGCCTCTCTTGGAGATTTCGGAGCGGTAAGCGAAACCGTTGCAGCTGAGATGGCCGAGGGAATAAGAAAAAAATTCAATTCCTCCATAGGGATATCCACCACAGGTATTGCAGGCCCCGGGGGAGGAAGTATAGAGAAACCGGTAGGAACTGTATGCTTTGGATTCTCCATAAACGGCGAAATAAAAACATTTACGAAGTTTATCAACGGCAGCAGGGGCAGGGTGAGAGCTTTTTCTGCACTCTATGCGATTAATTATCTGAGAAAACTGATAAAAGAGACTTGATTTATTTTAAGTTTAACTGTTTTACTGAGTTCTGATTTTTCCGGAAAAAAATTGAAATGAAAAAAATTATAATAATATTATTATTTATACCTGTATATATTTTATCCGCACCAGGGTCACGTCTAATGTACAATCAGGGTCTTGAAGCATTCAAGGCCGGTTATTATTCATCGGCTGAGCTGCTGTTCAGAAAAACTCTGGAAAATGACGATGATTACAGTGACCGGGCCTGGTTCTATCTTACAAAATCCATCTTTCAGCAGAAAAAGTACAAGTCGGCCATATTCGAATTCAACAGCTTTCTTACGAAGTGCAGAACTGAAAGTCTCAGGATTGAATCAAGATTCTGGATGGGTGAATCATACTTTAATCTAAATGAGTATCTGAAGGCTATTGAGGAGTACAAAAGATTTCTGGAGAAATCCAAAGATAAAAATTTATCTGTAACCGCTCACGACAGAATTGCCTCAATCTATTTCAGTCAGCAGAGATATGAAGAATCAATAATCGAATGGTCAAAAGCCATCAGGATCAGCGATGATAAGGAAAAAAATGCAATTTTAATCCTTAAAATCGGCCAATCACTCTTCAACAACGGTCAGTACGAAGATGCTCTTAACAGACTATCGCCGCTGACGACTTCAAGAATTGATTCAACCAGCAAGGCACAGATAAGACTGATGATGGGACGTATATACCAGCACCAGGAAAACCACAAAAAGGCGCTTATTACCTTTAACGCTGTTCCCAGAGAACTTTCCGCAAAATATCCCTTCTACGACGTATACTTTTACAGGTCTGTCTCGTATATTAAACTGGGAAGATCATCCAGAGCTAAATCAGATCTTGAACTGTTTTCATCAATAGCTGAAAAATCGCCTCTCTACTACGACGGTCTCTACCTGCTTGGAAAAATCCTCATTAACTCAGGGAAGGAGGAGACGGGGGTAAATCTTCTCCACAAAGTATGGGAGAAAACAGACAAACAGGAGCTGGCCTTCACAAGCGGACTTATTCTCTCAAGAGAATACCTTGGTAAAGATCCCCAGAAATCAATTGACTATATAGAAAAGTTCAAAGCTATGGATGATGAAAACTCCAGAAAGGAAGTCCTTATCATTCTGAGTAAAGCCTATCTGAGAATTGAAAATTTCTCAAAAGCAGAGGAGATCCTTAACATCTATGGAAAGGACTTCCCCTTTGATCAGCAGATGGACGAGGTCAACTTTCTTAGAGCAAGGATATATCTTGAAAAAGGTGAGATTGAAAAAGCATCTGAAATGTTTAATACCATAAAGAGAGATAATCCTTTTTCAAAATTTATTGAAGAATCTGAATACTATCTTGCCCTTGTTAATTATAAGAAAAACCGGTACGATGAAGCGATAGGCCATCTAAAGAAATACCTGCGCAGAAGAAATATTAAAAATAAATACGAGGCCCATACACTTCTTACTGAACTCTACCTGAAGAAATCAAACCTTAGAAATGCAGAAGGACAGATAAAAATTATCATATCCGGATATATGAACTATAAAAATGTAGAGAAGACCATATATGACTTCGCAGTGGCACTTCACGGCAGGAGTCCCGCAAGGGCTCAGAAATACCTCCGCCTGATACTGAAAAGATTTCCCGGCTCCAGATATACAATGCTGACATATATGCTCTACGGTAATGAAAATTACCGTAAGGAAAAATACGCAAAGGCTATTGAATACTATGAGAAATTTCTGAGCAGCACTGTCAGCGACCATAGAGGTAAAGCCTTTTATAACCTTCTGAAATCAAACTACAATCTGAAAAGATATGATGTAGTAATAAATATTCTCAAGAAAGGAAAGATTCCACCTCTTGATGAAGATCAGTGGAGAGAAATACCGCTGATACATGCAAGAAGCTACTACAGCAGGAAGAACTATGAGGAGGTATACAACATTCTCAAGTGGGAGGATGTAAAATCTCTGTCAGACAGCGATGCCCTGATGTTCGTCCACTCAACTCTTGAGACCGGAGACCTGGCCTCATCAGCCAAACTGACGGGCAACCTTCGGGAAAGAACAAAGCTCTATGGAAAAACAATGCTCATGCTTGCAGAATTTTACTCTAAATCAGGAAAGATTTCTGAGGCTGAAACTGTATACAATTCACTGATCACGGGAAAAGTTCCGGCAATAGACAAAGACAGAGCCTTAATTGAACTGGCTATATTAAAAAAGAACTCACGTGACTACCAGGGTTCTCTTACAATACTCAGGCAGGTTAAATCTGAATCACTCAAATCTGAAAAAATATCTCTTGTAATAATAAATAACTTTCTCAGTGAGAAAGAGAAAGAGGCCTCCGAGATAACCGCTGCTAATCTCAGATCGCTGCTTAATACCAGCTACACGGAAGAACTTCTAAAAATGAATCTGCAGTACCACTTCGATCAGCTGAATATAAAATCTTTCAGGCAATACTCCTCACTGCTGATTAAGTACAGAGGCAACCGGAATTTAATTGATTATCTTTCAGCTAAGCTATACTACAAAACAGGATCGTACAAAAAGTCATTCTATAATTTCTACAGACTGTCGCTGTCAAAGACTCCCTATACAACAGAAACCAACTACTATCTTGGACATATTAGTCAGATGTATTACCGGAACAAAAGGAATGCCGTTAAATACTACACAGCGGCAATTGCTGATTCAAACAGAAGCAATGAATTTGTACTTAAATCCAGACTGGATCTGGCGATTATTTATCATGAGTTAAAAAATCACACACTATCTCAGCAATTTTTAAATGAAATTCTTGACGAAAGAGAAAGAGGAAGTTACAGGATAAAGGCGAGGAACCTTCTGGAATACTATAAATACTGATTTTAACAAGGAGTAATAGATGAAAATTGTTATTTGCGGTTTCGGATCAGCAGGATATGCGGCTCTCACCTCTATGAGAAGAATTAATCCCGGAGCCCAGATAGTAATAATAGACCCGAAAGAACACGATCTTATTCATCCATGCGGACTGCCGTACTCACTGGAAGGCATCGTCCCGGAGAGTGACCTTACTCAGGATATAAACCTTAAACGCATGGGAGCAGAAAAGATAAGAGGCCTGGTTAAATCCATTGACCGGAAGAATAAGAGAATTATTTATTCAAGTGAAGACGGCGAGTTTGACGTTACCTATGACAGGGCACTGATTTCAACAGGATACAGACCTCTGATTCCTCCGATTAAAGGCATTAAAGACCACCTCAATAAATCACTATTCACCCTGACGAGCATAAACGATTTAAAAGGCATCACAGACCGGCTGGAGGCCTCGTCATGCGGTTCTGTAGTAGGAGCCGGGGCAATCGGACTGGAGACCGCCTTCGCGATGAAGGACAAATTAGATAAAATCTCCGTCATAGAGATGAAGAATCAGATCCTTCCCGGAATTCTGGATCCTGATATATCAAAAAATGTTGAAAAATACGTCAGTACTTCCGGTATTGAACTCCACCTGAATAAAACGGCCGAAAGCTTTTCAGGCACTCCTGATCTTTATTCAGTCAAAACAGCAGATATAGAAATAAAATCAGATATAGCTGTACTTGCCACAGGTTTCCTTGCAAATACATCCGCAGCAGAAGCATCAGATCTGGAAGTATGCGGAAATGGAATTGTGGTAAATAAATTTCTCCAGACAGCCGATCCGGATATTTTTGCGGCGGGAGACTGTATATCCGGCTGGTCTGTCATTGACTCATCAGAGCTGAAGGCGAAGCTGGCGACCTCTGCATACAAGCAGGGAAGTCTTGCCGGAGCAAACATCGCATCAGAAGGAACAATCCACCCGTACAGAGGCAGTGCCGGCACATTTGTGACAAAATTCGGAGAACTAGAGGTCGCAGGCACAGGTTTTACAACAGACACTGCCAAGGCTAAGGGCTTTGATGTACTGGCAGGCAAAATATCTACTCATATCCAGCCTGATTACTTTCCTGATAACCGGGAAATAACTGTTAAAGTAATCTTTGATAGAAGCAGCGGCAGAATACTTGGAGCACAGGCTGCAGGAGAGAAGGGTACAGCAGAAAGAATTAATATCATCAGCACGGCAATTGAATTTAACATCAATATACATGAGCTTGGAAGAACTGAACTGGCATACTGTCCTGCAGTAAGTGAAGTCTATGACCCCCTGCTCAGAGCTATCGACTTCGGACTCAGGAGGATAAAAAAATAATGAAGAAAACGCCTTGAT
>CAYNFB010000291.1:0-4760 GCA_964396355.1 uncultured Leptospirales bacterium
AGAGCAGAGTCCGGGGAAACTCACTGAAGGATATTCTGTTTCCCCAAATTAAATAGAAGAGAAGACCTAAAATCCCTGCAAAGGCAAATACCATGGCAGAGAAGATCGGCGCCAGAGCATCATCAATAAATTCTGCCTGTGCAAATTTAATAAATGAATCGGAAGTTCCCAAAAATAAGAAGAGTACTGCAGGCAGAAGAAAGTTTGCACCGCTGCTGCCCTCTTCTCTCTTCCGGTAAACAGTGAAAACCACTGCGGCAAGAGCAAGCCCGATTCCTGTAATTTTCAGCCAGCTGACAGCCTCGCCGTACATTATGATGGAAAATGAAACAGGTACAACTACTGACATCTTGCTGGCCACAGTAGTTGGAGTTATTCCCGTTTTTTTCGTACTGAGGCCTATGAGAAAAAACCCGATAATAAATAGAAAACCGGTAAAGGCAGCAACAGGCATCCATCTGCACCCGGTGAGGTCTGAGGAAAATAATATTTGCTCAGACAGAATCATACCGAGTAAAAATGCAGTCATGTAGTTGCATAAAATTGCAGGGAAAAGGCCGATGCCCTGCCTGTCTATATTTTTAAATACCACAAAAATCATTGATGAGGATATTACACTGAGGATCAGATATATCATTTTATTTCGCCGGTTCTATGTCACTACTGATTTTATAACAGATTAGATGAAAAGTTTAATATGTAAACATATATTTGTCACGAAGTCAATATAATGAAGGCAGGAAGACTTAAGATAAAAATATCATGAAAACCAAAAATCAAACCGGCATTTCTGCCGGTTTGAAATAATTGACTTTATTTATAAGGAGAGACTTTTAAATAAGTCCGTTTAATATATAAAAAAATTACGTAAAATTATCAAAATGTGATTAAGATATAATATATTAATAAATCGACTCTTATGAGTCAACAAAATAAAACACTATCTCTGTGTAGTGCAGAAAAAAATTTAAATCTACACTGCCCCGTTTATCTTTTCCCGATTTACCCGATGTTCCTTCATATAATTCTCTGCAGTTTCAGCAAGGGAGGATGCATCTATTCCGTAATCCCTGAAAAGCTCATTGACCTTGCCGTGTCTGATAAACTCATCGGGAAATCCGCCGGTAAGAATTCTTTTCTGAGCCAGAGACTGATCTATCTGAGAATAGAGATATTCTCCCACGCCCCCGTCAATCATTCCGTTTTCCACGGTCATAAAGAACTCAGCGGATTCAATTACTCTTTCAATCCCCTTAACATCCAGAGGCTTAATCGACTGGAGATTAACAACTGCAGCATCAATTCCCATATCAGCAAGGATCTGACCTGCCTCCTCCGCCACGGCCACCATGTCTCCAATTGCAAAAATAGCTAAATTTTTTCCCTCTTTGAGAACTTTAATTTTTCCGGGAAGGAAATCATTGGGTGATGATACATCAAAATTTTCCACATCGATACATCCTCTGGGATATCTGATCGCCAGAGGGCCCTGGTCATATTTCCAGGCGTAGTACAGCATATCACGTAGTTCCTCGCCGTTTGATGGCGCAAGAAAGATGTAGTTGGGAATATTTCTGATCATAGATACGTCGAAGAGCCCGTGATGAGTCTCACCGTCATCACCCACAGCACCGGCCCTGTCTATGAGCACCTTAACAGGCAGATTCATAATACCCACATCGTGAATCAGCTGATCATAGGCTCTCTGAAGAAATGTTGAATATATAGATACAAAGGGTTTAAGCCCCGTTGATGCAAGGGCTGCTGAAAATGTCAATGCATGCTGTTCGGCAATACCAACATCATAAAGCCTGTCGGGGGCCACCTTCTCAAATTCGACAAGACCGGTGCCCTCCTTCATTGCTGCTGTTATGGCAACAACTGATTCATCTTTACGGGCAAATTCGGCCAGAGTCCTGCCTGCCACAGAAGAATATGATTCGAACTTGCCCTTTCCGACACATTTTCCCGAATCGATGTCAAATGGACCTATTCCATGGAAACTGCAGGGATCACACTCGGCCGGTATATAGCCCTTCCCTTTCTTTGTGATAACGTGAATTATCTTTGGCCCCTGATTGATATTCTTCACTCTGTCGAGTATTTCCACCAGTTTAGGAATATTGTGGCCGTCAACGGGCCCGAAGTATCGGATTCCCATGTTCTCAAAAAGCTGCCCCGGAATTATAAAATTCTTAAAGGATGCCAGAGCCCTGTAGGTAAAATCATAAATAGACCTGCCTACAAAGGGAATGCTCCGAACCATTTTCATCGATTTTTTTCTGAACCGGTTATAGAGACTTCCGGAAATCATATTAGTCAGGTACATAGATATGGCGCCCACATTCTCAGATATGGAACGCTCATTGTCATTAAGTATAATTATTACATCATTACCGATATGTCCGATGTGATTGAGAGCCTCGAAGGACATTCCGCCGGTAAGAGATCCGTCACCGATAACCGCAACGACCTTATAGTCCTTACCGTTTCTGTCTCTGCCCACTGCCTCACCTACAGCGAGTGATATACTTGTGCTGCTGTGACCTACATTATACGTATCGTAGGGAGACTCATTCCTCTTGGGAAATCCGCTGATACCGCCGTACTTTCTGATATCTGTGAAATCATCACGACGGCCGGTAATTATCTTATGAGCATAGGTCTGATGCCCCACATCCCATATCAGTTTATCCGTCGGTGTATCAAATACGTAGTGAAGAGCCAGAGTAAGCTCCACAACACCCAGAGAGGATGCCAGATGACCGCCATTTTTAGATATGGCATTGAGCATGGTCTCTCTTATCTCACCAGCGAGGCCTTTCATCTCCTCAGAGTTAAGTTTTTTAAGATCATTTGGATTATTTATTTTATCTAAGAGCATTATATATACCTGTTTTGAGCACATTCTTTTAAAGGAGTTAAATTGTCAATTTTTTCAGCAGATTTTCTTTATTTTTTCTTCATACCGGCAGGAGGAGAAAATCTTGCACTTCAACAGAGAATGAAGATAAATATATTTGACAGTGCCGGATTAATCATTTATCAATATCTCACTTCAGGGAAAAGAACTGACCTCAATTCCTGAGAACAAGGATATAAAAATGAACGTAAAAGAGACCAGTGTCATAATAATCGGAGGAGGAGCGACAGGCGCAGGGATTGCCCGTGATCTGTCCATGAGAGGAGTAAGCTCTATTCTCATAGAAAAAAACGATATAGCATCGGGAACAACAGGAAGAAACCACGGACTGCTCCATTCCGGTGCCAGATATGCGGTTAAGGATCTGGAATCTGCCAGAGAATGTATCAGAGAAAATAAAATTCTCAAAAAAATAGCCTCACACTGCGTAGAGAAAACAGGCGGACTATTCGTCACCCTCCCCGAGGATGACCCTATATATTACACCAAACTCATTGAAGGATGCAAATTTGCCGGTATTGAGACAAAGGAAATTTCCGTTAAGAAGGCTCTTGAGATGGAGCCGAGCATCAACCCTTCCATTCTTTCGGCTCTTGTTGTGCCCGACGGCACAATTGACCCATTCAGACTCACATCTGCAAACATCCTCGATGCAAAGGAGAGAGGGGCTGAAATTCTCACCCACACCGAAGTTACAGAGATCAGAACCGGAAACGGAAAGGTTCAGGGAGTAACATGCATAAACAGCAAAGGCGAAAAAATTGAAATAAATGCCGAAATAATAATAAATGCTGCCGGAGTATGGGGACAGCAAATCTGTGCAATGGCCGGAATCGAGATCAGCATGTTCCCGTCCAAGGGCTCCATGCTGATAATTGACTACAGAATAAACAATGTGGTGGTAAACAGATGCAGACCTCCTGCAGACGGCGACATCATCGTACCCGGCGACACGGTATCTCTCATAGGCACAACATCAAAGGAGGTGCCCTATGAGGAGATCGAAAACCTCACGGTGGATGATGATGAAATTGCAGTACTCCTCAATGACGGAGAGAAACTGATTCCCAATTTAAAGAAGACAAGAGCGCTGAGAGCCTACTGCGGCATAAGGCCCCTGGTTGCGATAACCGGAGAAACAGCCGGGAGGAATCTCAGCCGGGGAATAGTTCTCATAGATCATGAGGAGAGAGACGGACTTGAAGGAATGATTACTATTGCCGGGGGGAAACTGATGACCTACCGTCTCATGGCCGAGATGGCATCAGATATGATATGCAGAAAACTGGGAGTAAAAAAGGAATGCCGAACTCACAAGATTCCTCTGCCCGGTTCAGAAAAACGAATAAGCAGAAAGAAACATATAAAAGAATTCAGCGGCATTCCCAATTCCACAGTGGGATCAACAATGTACAGACACGGTCAGCGTATACGCAGTATACTCACTGGAGATAAGAAAAACTACAGGCTTATATGCGAATGTGAAATGGTGACTGAAGGTGAGATCGAATATGCAATAAAGAAACTCGATGTGCACGATATAGTCGATCTGAGAAGACGAACCAGAGTAGGAATGGGCCCATGTCAGGGCGAACTCTGCGCATACAGATCGGCAGGGCTCTTCCATGAATACGGAGATATAAGCGCGGGAGAGTCGGTAGATCTTCTGGCTGATTTTCTCGAAGAGCGGTGGAAGGGAATGAAGCCCGTTCTCTGGGGAGACGGCCTCAGAGAAGCCGAGTTTACCTACTGGATTTACCAGGGGCTCTTTGGACTGGGAACCCTCGCGCGCCACGGCCGACAGATCGCGCAGATACCAGGCGGCGTAGGCATAGCC
>CAYNFB010000292.1:0-4726 GCA_964396355.1 uncultured Leptospirales bacterium
TTGTGTGAATCTGACAGAGCACCCGGATGTCGGTCGACTCCTGTAAATGAACCTGTTATTACATTGAATCCTTCAGCAACAGCAGCTTTTTCAGTTATTCCCGCAGTACCGTAGCCGTGCTGTCCGATTGCAGTTGAATAAATTGCAATTGTGCCGTTGAATGTCTTCAGAGCTGAAAGGTCATAGAGATTCATTGCCGCAACACGGGCTTCAGCACATGCAGTTGATGCGAGCATTACACCGCTTGATTTTCTTGTGATGAAATCTTTTTTTTCTGCGCAGTCTCCGGCGGCGAAAATATTGGGATTATCTGTTCTCATGTATTCATCAACCGCTATAAAGCCTTTAGAATCAATTCTGATTCCTGCTTTTGCTGCAAGTGCTGTGTTTGGTGTATATCCGATTGAAAGAACAACTGCATCAGCATCAAGTTTGTCCCCATTGTCGAGCATTACCGCTTCAACTTTACCGTTTCCTGTGATCTCTGTGACTTTTCTTCCTGTTATGACCTGAACTCCTCTTTCCTTCAGAGCCTCTTCTGCATCAATAGCCACCTCTTCATCAAAGGCTGCTCCGAGTATATGGGGAAGAATCTCGACAAGAGCTACATCCTTTCCTGCCTTTTTAAGCTCATCTGAAAGTTCAACACCGATAAAACCTGCACCGATTGTGACAATTTTCTGACACCCTTCAAGTCTTTTCATCATATCATCAAGATATGTTTTAACCTTGGGGATGGTGTAGACGTTCTCAAGATCTCTGCCCTTGAGCCATCCAGGGAATACCGGTGTTGAACCTGTAGCCATAACAAGCTTTTCGTAGGAGAATTGTTTTCCGTCTTTCAGTGTGCAGACATTTTTTTCTGTATCAATGTCTTCAACTTCTCCAATTACAACTTCTGCTCCGGGAGTTGTGACAAGAGCATCGTGAAGTATATTCTTTTCGCTGCTTCCCACTGAACCGAAGATGTAGGGGATACCGCAGGGAATCATTGCTTTTTCATCCATGCGTATTGCTACAACTCTTTTTTCCGGATTATCAGCTTTCGCTGTAGATGCTGCAACAAGTCCTGCTGCGCTTCCTCCTATCACTAAAACATCAGTCTTTTCCATATTAAGGCCTCCAATTTGTTTTCTTCATCTATTATATATAATAGCATTGTTCGATTGTATTAACATTATATGCAGATAATGCAATATTTATAATAAAAAAATATAGCGCTGCTAACTGTTCAGTATTGAAATAATTTGAAGAACTCTTGAATCTGTTACCTTATAACAGGTTTTTACTCCATTTTTCTCCGGCGTTATGATATTGTGGCTCTTTAGTATTGACAGGTGCTGTGACACCGTCGACTGAGGCAGTTCCATATTGTCTGCTATATCATTTACATTACAGCCGTTGCCCTTACTCAGTTCAACGACAATTTTAAGTCTTGCCGGGTGACCAAGTGCCTTTAGAACCGCACTGTCTGTTTCATATTTATTCAAATCTTAATCCTTCATTATATTACAATAGTAAATTTGCCTAAGAATGTTTTTTGTTAACAATTTTGTCAATTATAATTATTTTACCGGTGAAATTGGTGCTTTTTTCTTGCAATAATAAACCTGCTTTCGCTAAAGTCGCTACTCTTATAAAAAAATAAAGTTTGGAGTCCGGTTCATGACAGAATTGAAAAGTAATAAGTTGGAGAACTGGCTTGTTTCAGTAAGAGCCTTTTCTTTTCCCGCATCTGTAATGCCTGTTATTTTCGGAACTGTTCTGGCCGCAGTAAAGGGCGGAGCAGAATTGAAAATAGCTGTTTTTATTCTGGCACTTTTAGCAATGATAATTCTTCATTCAGGTGCCAATCTCTTAAATGATTACTTCGATTATAAAAAGGGAATCGATGTTGATGTTTCTCCTGTATCGGGAGGAATTCTCAAGGGGATTCATTCTCCCCGTAAAACACTGATTGCTGCCTGTATTTTTTTAACAGCCGGAGATCTTCTGGGGCTGGTTATTGTCTGGCTCACTAATATAAATATTCTATATATAGGTCTTGCTGGCGCCGCAATCGGCATTTTCTATTCCCTGGACAGCATATTTGGTTTGAAATACAACGCTCTTGGCGATTTTTCAGTTTTTTTCAGTTTCGGCACACTCGGTACACTGGGTGCCTGGATGGTTCAGACCGGAACATTTTCCTGGCTTCCCGTTATCTGGTCGCTCCCCATGTCTTTGCTGGTTATAGCCATTCTTCATGCTAATAACTGGCGTGATATTAAGTCTGACGGGGAGGGAAATATTGTAACGGTTGCCATTTTTTTAGGCCAGCGCGGCTCCTTCGTTTATTACTCTCTGCTGGTTTTGATGCCCTTTGCAATTATACTTTTTCTTATTGTATTGTCTTATTCTTCCAGGATGAATGATTTTGGCATGCCCCTGAGCTTCTTTCTCGTTTTTCTTGCACTTCCCGGGGCTCTGAGCCTGCTAAAGAAGGCCCGTAACAGATCTGAAAATATCATGGATTTCGTTGCTCTTGATGGTTTTACTGCAAAGTTCAACACCGTATTCGGCCTTCTCTGTGTTGCGGCTCTTCTTGTGAATCCGCTTCTGGAGTGTCTCTAAATCATGGCTTCGGTTAATACATCTCTTTCAGGAGAAAAAAAGAAACTGCTGGCTCTCTACGGACTGGCGGCTCTGCTCTTTACCCCGCTCTTTGTTTTAAGGGGAGTGGGCAGTTTCGATTTCTGGTGGTGGATGTCCTTTAATCAGGTACTGCTGATCTCTGTCTTCTTAATCGAAGACAAAGGATATCTGAATATTCTCAAAGATGATTTTACTCATAAAATATTGTTTAAAATTTTCATGGGCCTCTTCAGTGCTCTTTTGCTCTTCTTTGTTTTTAAGGCAGGCAATGTATTGTCTCGGTTTATACTTGAATTTGCCGGCAAGGACATTTCTTCAATTTACAGTTTCAAGGGTGAGGCATCGAGTCTGAGAATAGTTCTGCTCATGCTTTTTGTTATAGGCCCGGGAGAGGAGATTGTCTGGAGGGGATATTTTCAGCGCCGCATTGCCGGTATTTACGGGCCTCTGCCGGCAATGATAATAGCTGCATTGATCTATGGGGCAGTGCATATTGCATCTATGAATTTCATGCTCATCGGTGCTGCTCTCACCTGCGGTTTTTTCTGGGCCTTCCTTTACATGAGGTATCAGTCAATGCTTCTTAACTGCATCAGCCACACTGTATGGGATATCGCCGTGTTCATCATCTTCCCCTTTAGCTGATTTTTTTAAAAGTCACTTGATTTTTCTATGATGCTGTCAGGATTATTGAGTAAACTACGTTAAAGAGATAAAAATGAAAGAAATAAAGAAATATGAAGCAGACGGCTTTCCCCTGGACTCTGTTCTGCGGGGAAAGGGTGACCGGAAAATTTTTCTCGTATTCTCCACTCTCGGTGAGAGGGAGGCCGATCTGGTTGCCGGGAAAATAAAACTGGTGAGAGAAAATACCGGCAGCCTTATTGACCGGATAATTCTGTCCCACAGAAGAACAGACGAGATCCCGGAGAGGACCGAAGAGACTGCTCTACTTGCCTGGGATGGCACTGATATTCTGATCTGCAATGATTTTAAGGTGCCCGGCATGGGTTCAGAAAAGGGAAAGGGTGCCGATATGCGGCGTGCCCTCTATCATATAAACAGACTTTCTTCGGGGTCTTCTGCGCCTGAAGAGAATATTGTCATATTTCTCGATGCTGATGTTGTGCCTGAGCATTTCGGGGCTCACTTCCCCACGGCTCTTGCAGGTGCGGTTCTTGGCGGGGCGGATTTTGCAAAGGCTTCATTCTGGAGAGAGCAGGGAAGGGTGAAGAAATATGCCGCACAACCCCTTTTTTCTCTCATTGATCATCCGCTGCTGAACAGAATGTCTGAACTTTCCTATCCTCTGGCTGGTGAGGTGGCCGGGACACTCGCTTTCTTCAATGCTGTATCTTTCTGGCAGATGTACGGAGTGGAGACCGGAATGATTGTAGATGCTCTGATGAATGATTTTTCTATTGCTGATGTTAATCTGGGACTCTATGACCACGAGCACCACGGTGACCGGGGAATTCAGAAGATGTCATTTGGTGTGATGAGAACTTTTCTGCTTCAGCTTGTTCATTACAATATAATAAATCTCTCGGGCGGCGCGGCCATATCGGATGTATTCAGAAGCTCCTCTGTTGATGAAAAGGGCCGGAGAATCAACAACTCTGATGATCTCAGTGAGAAGAAATACAGACCTCTCTGTGATCTGCTGGAGCATGAAGATTCATGAGCAGAATAATAAGAGAAGCCGGGATAGATACATCAGATAACAGGCCTCATGAAAGAAAGATAGAAGTCAGCTCCTGGCCTGCGGGAGAAAATCATATGATCGTAAGGGGCCGGCTTACAGATGAGAGGTTCGGCTGCTACTATAAATTTACCGGAGAATGTGTTGATGCCGGGATACTCCACGACATGACTATTGTTCTTCTCATCTCTACAACCAATATGGTCATAGACGATATTGAGGTTATTATGGACCGTTTCCCCCGATTAGAATGCGGGGAAATGGCTGAAAGTCTTGATTCAGTGAAGGGGCTCCGTATAGTCGGTGGTTTTTCCTCCAAAGTGAGGGAGCTTGCAGGCGGCAATAAAGGATGTACTCACATGGTTCATCTCCTCACAACGATGGCCCCTG
>CAYNFB010000293.1:0-4689 GCA_964396355.1 uncultured Leptospirales bacterium
GTCGGGAAACAGGGCCTTGTCCTTTGATCTGTGCTGAAAAAGCAGTTCACATTCACCGCCGCCCCTGACAATCCACAGATGGACGCCCTCGTGGGGAATCCCCCTCCTGTATGATTCTGCTCTTGTAACGGGTCTGCCTGTTGGTCTTCCGCTTTCCCAGTCCCACTCCTCAAGCAGCTCTTCACTTGTTACAATTGACATCTATCCACCTCTTCGCTGATTACATGAAAAGATAAAAATTATCTCTTTTTTTTCAATTCATTTACATATAGTGCCGATAATTAAGTATAATGATATATTCACAGGATTCCTGATATATGACCCAGGTAAATAAGAAAAAATTCAACCGAATCATGTTCCCCGTAGGGGTATTCCTGCTGCTCTTCCTCGTCGAATCGATCGTGGGTGCCGGATCTGTATGCACATACTACTACCTGTCAGGCAAAAAGAATATTGCTGATATTGAGAAGTATACCATGGGCTATTCAAAGACTCTGGCAGAAGCCTTTTCCAGGGTCGCAGAATTCAGCCATAAAACAAAACAGTATTCATCTCTGAAAACTCTTTTTCACCAGAAGATAGAAGCCGACACAATTGATGAAGCGTTCTTCATATTGAATGACGGTAAAATCATCGCTCACTCAAGCACCGCCGTTGAAAAGGAGCTCAAAGGCAATATTGCAAATGATGAAATAACCTACAATCTCGATCTCATTCTCCAGCCGGTAAGACAAAGAAGCAGAAAGCTTTTTTTCTCAGACTACAATATAATCGACGGGAAAATACCCTTCAGCCGCGACGAGAAAAAGCTGATAAAGGACTATGTATACAAAGGGATTTTATCAACCGGATGGCTGTTTACAAAAGGTGTATTTATAAAAAACCGCCCGGTGGGAACTGTGAACTTCATCGTAAGCAAGGAGAGAATACATTCTTCAATATTATATCAAATGCGTGAGGTTAAGAAATATTCTGCAGTTGCAGTACTTATGGCATTTATAATATCCCTTGCAGTGTCGGCAGTAGTAATGATCCGATACAGGACAATTCAGAGAGGAGCATTTACAGGAATATCTCCGGAAAGCGGAGCGGAGATACATCAGGAGGAGGAGGTGCTCGCACTGTCAGATGACAGCAGAGTAGGCCCTGATTTCGATGAAGAAATTGACGAACCGGTCGATGATCCGGTCATTGCCGAGGAAGGCACAGAAGAGATTTACAGGCCGGGATCAGACTATGAAACCGGCTTTGAAGAAGATGAGTATATAACAATAGAACTGCTTGAAGATATCGATGAGGAACCCGGTTTCAGTTCAGAAAACAAAATTGATGAACCTTCAGCATATAAAAAATTTGCAGCACCGGTAATAAGTGCAGAAGCAATTCGGGGTGGTGCAGTCAAAGATGCCATTCCTGTAGAAAGAAAGAGGTAGAGATGTTTTTCATAAACCACACTGAAATAGGCGACGGAGAAGCAGCACTCCTTGAAGTAGAAGGTCCGCTCAACAGCGAAACAAGCCCTGACTTTGAAGAATATATCATGAAAATTATCGAAGGCGGAATAAGCTACATCCTTCTGGATGCTTCGAAACTGCACTTTATCAGCTCCGAAGGGATAGGAGTGACTCTTCTTGTGCAGAAACTCATTGCTGAAAAAAATGGATTTATAGTTCTCTTTAATCTGTCCGGAGAAGTAAATACTCTCTACAGACTACTGGGTTTCGACAAGGTCTTCACCATCGCGGAGGATCAGTCCGAGGCCATGGAAAGACTGGACAGACAAATGGAGATGCGCCGAACAGGCCTGCCGCCTCACAGGGAAATCGAGACGGTGCGCACCAGTCCCGATGAGCTGGACAATTCCGAAAGTGAAAAACCGGCAGAAAATCGTCCTGTGCTGCCGGAACAGCCGGTCCTGGAACCATCCCCGCCGGTAGATTTTGAGGCCTTCATCATAAAATGTCTCAAGTGCGACTCGCCGGTAAGAATCAATGAGCCGGGCCGCCACATATGTCCGCACTGCAGACAGGGATTCGACGTGACAGGCCCCGGAGAGGCTATTTTTAACCTTAATGACACATCTCACTAAACACTTCCCCTGCAGTTAATTCTATTTTTGTTGACTTATTGTATGATAAAAATTACCATACAATTATACAGAAAAGAAGAAGAACTGAATGGCTTTACCAGAGTTTAAAACATTCGATGATTAAAACTCTATATTTCCGTCAGTAAAATCAGCATACAATACGATAGACGGAATTTTTGGATCATGTATAATAGACTTTTATACTATTAAAAAAAGCACAGGAAATTCATGATAAAAAAAATAATTTTATCTCCCCTGGTATTTCTTGAATCACTGGCAGATAGAATTTTAACAATTGCAGGGGCACTGACCTTCGCACAGTTCCCGGCATTCATCGTTCAGTATCAGCAGCGTCTGGGAGGCCACGTGGATGAATTGACATCGATTGTCAAAGCCTACAAAACGGCTGCAGCCGGCAGCGGAAAAACTCTGGAGCAGTATATATCAGTCCATATTCAGTCATCTGCGGCCGATTTCTCTTCAACAGGAAAAATAATGGCCGCCAGCGTGGAAAGATATAATGATCTGAGCCAGACACTGACGGGAATAAAAGAAGCAGAAGGATTTATGAAGTTTACGGCTTTTATTAAAAATTACGATATGGCTATATTCAAAGAAACAGCCAGCGATTTTGTACCGGCGCTGAATTTTTCCATTGATACTCTCTACTATTCAATAGCAGGTATCGTTTTTATAATGATATCATATTTTCTGTTAAAAAAATTTTTAAAGATCCTTTTCAATAGAATTTCAGGTAGAAGCAGGAAGAACCTCAGTACCAATTACTAAAAACAGAAACGTACTCTTACAGGGCAGGAAAAAAATGAAGAAATTTTCTATTCTTCTTTTATTGGCTCTCACCATCCTTTCAGGATGTTCAGGCGCCGAAAATATAAAAGACAATAAACCATCATATATAGACATATCAATTGAACAGGACGGACAACCTGTTGAAATAGTAGATAATATAGCCGAGATCCGAAAATCGCCATTCACAATTATTGTGAAGCTCAAATCAGGCGACGGCATACTGGTCAATTCGTCCTTTTCTCCGGATTCATTTAATAACGCTAAGATGGGGCTGCCCATCGATGAAATCAGCGGTTTCACAGAAACAGGTATTGCAGAGGAACTGTTCAATATAAACAGCACAGTATTCGTATCAAAGAATTCTCCCAACTTCTGGTACTACAGCAGTGAAACAGATCACAGGTTCTCGTCGGTAACGACAGAAGGAGAAACTGTTATATGCAGAAGAAAAATAGACAGCCTGACAAATATCGATTCAGGAAACAGCCGGACTGAGCTTCTTCAGTTAAATGAGGACGCAATGTACTTCGTCATAATGAAAATCGAGTGGAATCAGGATTATACAAAACGCATTGAACTTGAACGAAAAATATTTATAATCAAATTCACAATCTGATAAACAGGTAGGTTAATGACTGAAAATAATCTAATAGCCTTTGACCAGGCGAAGAACCAGATCGATAATGCAGTATCAATTATATCTGCAAACAGTACTTCATCGATAAATTTCTCAGTTGAATTTCAGAAAGGTCATACCAGAATTAAATTTTCCATTCCACCTCTTACAGACATAATGCTCATTGAGGCTATGATTATTCTCAAGAGTCACGTCGAAAACATCCGTATATTATCCTTTGAGAAGGGGCACTATTCCTTTCAAGCCCTGAACAGCAATATATTCAATACTGATAAAATAACCGAGAATCTTAAGATAGATTTTTTCAGCCTGATAAATTCCACTGTCGAAATATCCAGAAAGGGCAACCTTTCTCAGGAAGAGATCAACGCCGCAATCGAAATGATAAAGAAGCTCAACGAGAACCTCTCCTTCAGCCCTGCAGACAGACTTAAAGAACTTGGTGCATCAATCATAGGAGGAGAATGCCCGGACTGGGACTACATTGCCGGATACAAAGACACGAAACGAAAGATTCGTGAATCGGTTATTCTGCCGCTTAAGAATCCTGAAATATACAACTCAGTTTCCATGCTCACTCGAAAAGTTCATGAATCAAATCTGCCAAATGCTGTTCTGTTTGAAGGACCTCCCGGAGTAGGAAAGACTACAGCCGCACGGATAATTGCAGGAGAGTCAAACATCCCCCTGGTATACGTTCCGGTTGAATCAATAATGTCCAAGTGGTACGGACAGTCTTCCCAGAATCTGGCAGATATTTTCGATATGTGTGAACTCATGGGAGGGGCAATAATTTTTCTCGATGAAATAGATTCTCTGGCAGGTTCAAGGGACCAGAATATGTTTGAGGCAACACGGAGAATTCTTTCAGTCCTGCTGAGAAAACTCGACGGGATAGACTCGGCTGCCAACACCATAACCATAGGAGCTACAAACAGGCTGAGCGATCTGGACAGCGCTCTTATAAGCAGGTTCGACCAGATTATAAAGTTCCCCTATCCAAATACAGATGAAAGAGCTTCAATTTTTTCCAACTACGCAAGACATCTGCAGGATGACGAATACGCAGTTCTTGGAGCAAGAACTCCAAATCTGACAGGAAGGAATATCAAAGATATATGTGAACTCACAGAAAGAAGATGGGTACGAGAAA
>CAYNFB010000294.1:0-4658 GCA_964396355.1 uncultured Leptospirales bacterium
AACATAAGGTCTTCACACAGGGGATTGTGTGGAATATTTATTCTTTTGATCAGTGGGGTGTGGAGCTGGGCAAGGTCCTTGCCGGACAAATACTTAAAGAAGTAAAAGGGGAGAATTCTGCCGTACATGATTCTTCAACAATGAAACTGATAGAGCATTACAGGGCTAAAAAAATTGGCTAACAGTGTTAACGGATTTAATGAATCAGATCTTCCTCAGGAATTTCAGGATAAAATTAAAAAATATGAAATATTGAGTCAGGAAGCCAGCCTGGTCAGGGAAAAGGATAAACGCCTTATCCGTGAAATGTTCAGAAATATAAGTCACATGGACATGTTTATCGGCATCGGCTTTCAGAGAGCCTACGGCTCAATGCTTTCGGGGGATTACTTCGATTTATTTGAGCTTCCTGACAAGAGTTTTATGATAGTCTTTGCGGATATCAGCGGACATGGACTTCCTGCCTATACTACTCTCATACGGCTTAGATCTGCAATTATTCTTGCTGTCAGAGAAATTTCAGAGATATATGAAAGGACCGGGGCGCTGGACTATTCCTTTTTCATTAAAAATATTTCTGTAAAGTTTACTGACATTATGGACTATTCAAACTCAAATGATTTTGCCTCTGCCAATTTTATTTTCATCGAGCAGAATGATGATTCTCTTAAACTGCGTTTTTTCAACAGGAGTATGCTTTTCCCCATAGTTTTGCGGAGAAGCGGAGATGGTGTTGAAGTCTTTAATCTGAATAATCCGTCTGAAAACTGGCAGCCTGATAAGGGGTATCTTCTTGGCAGTGATATTAAGAGTATAGTCGGAGAGGATGACTATTACTTTACCCCGCAATGTGAATTCGATATTCATCAGGGGGATATGATCTTTCTGTATACAGATGGTCTTACTGAAGCCTTTGATCATAAGACAGAAAAGACTCAGTACGGCGATAAAAGACTTGAAAAAAAACTGCTTGAATTAATAGAATTACCTCCACAGCTTATTATAAACAGTATTTTTGATTCTGTTTATGAGTATATCGGCAGACATGAACATCAGAAAGATGATATGACCGCATTATTAATCGATTTTCCACCCAGAATCTGAAATGAGCAGAATCGTTTTTTGTATGCAATATTCATTTTTTGATTATATAGATGATTAAGAATTTTAGAATTAAATAAATTGTTTTTATTATTTTATAAAAGGGGTAGGTTTTAATGGAAGAGATTCTATTAAAAGTAGAAAGGCTGGTTCTTCTTCACGATCAAATATCACCTGACGTAATCAACCAGAAGAATGTTAAGCTTGGCCTGAGAAATGCGGATGGTTCCGGAGTTATTGTAGGCATAACAACCAAGGGACGGGTAATTGGATACGATACAGTAAAGGACAGGAAACAGCCTACAGGTATGAGGATAGTTCCCACAGACGGTAAACTCTATTACTGCGGCTACGACGTGAGTGAAATAGTCAAATATAATGAAGAGAAGAGACGGTTCGGGTTTGAGGAGACTGTATACCTGCTAATGGCCGGTGAACTCCCCAATGAGGATGATCTGAAAGGTTTTTCAAGAGCATTGCATAAGAGAGCTAAACTTTCAAATCTTGAAAGAAGTATTATTATCAATGAAGTTGAAAACCGCAATCAGATGTATGCTCTTCATAGTGTTATCTCTCATCTGAGCCGTTGTGATAATAATCCTGATACTACTAAAATTCTTGAAGTAAGTAAAAGGAGTATTGATCTTATTGCCAAGGCTCCTATGATTGTTGCGAACAATTATAATGCATATAAATTCTACAAAGGCGAGGATCTCTCCTTCGTACGGCCCAAGAAGAGTCTATCTGTTGCAGAAAACTTTCTCTACATGCTCCGCGGGAAAATGCCCGACAGGGATGAAGCTCTCATTTTTGACGCATGTCTCGTCCTTCATGCTGAACATGGAGGAGGTAATAACTCTACATTTACAGTGAGAACTGTTTCTTCAAGCGGTGCTAATACCTATATGGCAATAGCTGCAGGTATAGCTTCTCTTAGCGGTCAGTTCCACGGCGGAGCAAATGAATCTGTTATGTTTATGATGAGACAGTGTCAGAAAGAGGTTAAGGACTGGACCAGCGAAAAGGAGATAAAAAAGTTTCTCCGGAAAGTACTTGCCGGAAAGGCAGCAGACGGCAGCGGTAAAATATACGGTCTTGGTCATGCTGTATACACTCTGTCCGATCCAAGGGCTATCATCCTCAAGAGGTATGCAAAAATGCTTGCGGAGAAGCACGGCAGGCTTGATCTTTTCGAGCTTTTCGATAATGTAGAGAGAATAGGTAAAGAACTGGTTTTGGAGGACAAGGGTACGCAGACTTGTGCAAATGTGGATTTTTATTCGGGGCTTGTTTATTACTTCCTGGGAATACCGGAAATTCTTTATACACCTATCTTCGCAATGGCAAGGATAGTCGGATGGTCTGCTCACAGACTTGAACAGATTCTTCAGGGTAAGATAATAAGGCCGGCATATATTTCACCCAATTACGAGATTTTTGAATATCCGGATATATCTGAAAGGGGATAATAATTTAAGGCTGACGTAATGTCAGCCTTAAATTTTATATCAGGTATTCTTATTTTTAAATCAGCTGGGCATTGATGTGAATATACCTCTGGGATCGACTTCCTTCCTTAGAATATCAATTATCTCCTTTGTTGGAACCGGAGTAACCGGCAATTCACCCGGAGGGCGTATCAGATCAAAACCGCTGGCAAGTTGAGCCAGTTCAGGAGATACTCCCGGATGAAGAGTCTGTATTCTCATCCTCTTTGTTTCGGGTTCAAAATCATAAACTCCTGCTGATGTTATTACTGTCTTGGGGCCGCCGCCAATAAGACCGGCTTCTTTCCTGCTGTTGCCGCCTGTTAAAAATCCGGGAGAAGTCATGAAGTCTACGTTTTGGACGAATTTATCGGGAGACTGCAGTCCTACCAGGATAAGAGTCTTGGCGAGAGATGATAAATCGTTATTTCCGCCTGAACCAGTTAGTCTGTGTTTGTAGTTGTGAAATCCTCCGCCGATCAGGTGCGTATTAACGTTTCCGAACTTATCAATCTGTGCATATCCTAAAAACGCTTTGTCTACATAACCGTTATAGAGTTGTCCGAAAGAGTAAGTCATCTCCAGAATCATTGGAGACTTTCTCCATGTAAAGGGACCGCCTACTGACCAGGGCATATCTCCTTCCATTGGATTTTGAGCGCCGGATTCATAAACAAGTGTAATGTTGGGAGCATGGGTTATTTTGGCCAGAATTCCTGCTACCATTGGGAGTCCTGTACCTATATAAACTACTTCTCCATCTTCAATCTGCTGTGCCAGGACGTAGGCTATCATTTCTAATGGATTTGCTGGTCTTGCTTCAGTCATTTTTTATCCTCCTAAAGTTTTGATGGTTTACTAACAGCTGAGATCGTCAGGATCGGGATCGTTTTTAGTCCATTCCCGATAGCTGAAATCCACACCATCGTCTTCATTATCATATTCTGCAGCCTTTGTTAGTTTGCTGGCCAGGGCTATCCATTTAGAACCGCCAAGGAGTTTGTCTATGACATCATATTGATCTTTGCAGTCTAATATGAATGTTTTGTAGAAATCTTCCATGCCATTTTCTTCATAGGACCAGTATCTCATTACCTTTTCCCATAATCTTCTGGGCCAGTAATATTTTCCCGGCATAGAACCGATGAGGGCTCCATAGGGCAGTTCTACTACAGCATCTGCATATACGAAGGGTATTACAACTCCCTTGTTATCATATCTGAATGTGTCTGGAGGTACAATTTCTTCTGCGGTAATAATTAGTTTTCTTGTAGCAGCGGCTATTGCCACGTCATTTACCAGGGGGCCCATGATCCTTGCATTTCCGAATTTATCTGCCTGATGTACGTGTACAAATGCCACATCGGGGTAAAGAGCGGGTATGAAGACACATGGATCCTTTTCCTCTTTCATCGGATTGTCTACTGTTTTTACGAATGGATTGTGCTTGATGATGTCTGATCCGAGAAGAGACTTGGAGTAAACACCCGGTAATCCAAGCTGTGCGGCCTTGAATCCGAGCCCCATGGAACCGTGGCTCCATTCCGATAATATTTTTGTTTTACCCGCAAGTACGGATCTCGACATATTTCTGTCGGTACCTCTCATTTCTGCGCCGCAGTATGACCAGTGAGTGTATTTTACGGTGCCATCGGGTATCATATAACTCTGGTTCGTGTTGGGAGAACCGATCATCTGAAGACCCTTTATTCCCTGACGCATGATTTCGAAAAAAGCCATTATTGGGGTTCGTACATAGCTGAAACCGACATCTGCAAGAATATCATCATCTTTGACGTATTCGGCAACTGCTTCCTTTAATGACATGCGTTTGTCCACAGCGGCATGAACTTTTTTTGAATGTGCCTGCCTGGCAGACTCAGAATCAATCAGTCTGTCAAGTACCGAGGTTTCTTTCTCTTCAATACGGAGATTGGCAAGAACCTCTTTACTGTAATTAAATTTGCCCATTACTTCCTCCTTCATTTAGTGGTAAGTGTCAAAACTATATAAATGTGAGGCGGGTGTGGTATATTTTGAACCATTACTATCCTTCAGACAGGATGGAAG
>CAYNFB010000295.1:0-4570 GCA_964396355.1 uncultured Leptospirales bacterium
GACACCGAAGCGAGCGTCTCCGACACAGCTTTTTCCATCAATAACAGCATAAAAACAAAAAAAATTCGATATACCTGAAACTTTTTCTTGCATTTTTGAACTAATAAAGTACAAAAGTTCAAAATCAAGCCGGAGTTCTCATTATGAACAGACAGAAGTACAATCTTATACTCGAAACAGCAGAAAAGCTCTTCAACCGTTTCGGCATAGGAAAGACAGCCGTTGAGGAGATAGCCTCCCAGGCCAGAGTGGCAAAGGGCACAATATACAATAACTTCGGCAGCAAGGAGGAGCTCCTGAAAAAGCTCATGCTGAAGAAGGCATCGGAATTCGAAGAGTCCGCGGAAAAAATCTTCGGGGCACTTGAGGATCCTGTGAAGAGGATGAAGTCTCTGCTGAAAGAAAGAGTCACCCTCCTGCAGAACACCCCTTTCCTTTCAGATTCAATGATAAAGGCCGACGGGCAGTCGTTGAGTTTTCTCTACACCGAGCTTGACAGGAGACTAAAGATGTTCATAGGGAAAATTCTCGACGGCGATATCAGCCGGAGCTTTACAAGCGATGATAAGAGGAGAATCGGAGACACCGTGACATTCACCCTCAGAGGCATAGAGCAGACAATAGAAGAAGCTGTAGAGAATATCTCTCTGCAGAAAATAGAAGGGGATCTGGACTATCTCATCAGGCTGATATTTCCCGAGCCCACCGGATCCCGTCTTGATATGAGGAGGTCAAGATAATGCCTGCAGCAGACACTCTGATTTTTCAGTTTTTTCTCTTTTCATTTTTCGGATGGATACTTGAGGTATCATACAGGAGCATCACGGACAAGAAATTTATCAATGCAGGATTCAACAGAGGCCCATGGGTGCCGCTGTACGGCGCTGCGTCTGCAGTTATAATCATTACCAGCGGATATATTGCAGACCAGAATGTCTTTGTGAGGGCTCTTGTCTATCTTGTAATAACAACAGGAATGGAATACGTTACTGGGGAGATAATGCTCTCCATATTCAGAAAACGATACTGGGACTACAGGGACAGCGCCATACACCTCCGCGGCCACGTCTGTCCCACTTTCTCCCTTGCATGGGTGGCTGCCTGTTTTTTCTTTGAAATAGTTCTGCTCCCGGGATCTGTTCTGATACTGTCCCATATTCAGCCTGTACATATACGCGCCGCAAACACCGGACTTGCTCTTCTCCTGACGGCTGATTTTGCATGGTCAAGCGGACTGCCCCTCCGTGCCGCAGAAATGGGCAGGCGTTACGGCACTGCTATCAGTGAAAGGCTGGAAGAGCTTCCCGATGAGATGGGCACGCTCATATTCAGCTCACCAAGACTGAGAATGGCCAGGAGACAGTTTACCATGATTATAAAAGACGAAAGAATAAAACAGGCTGAGGAGGATCTTCGCAGATACCGGGCTATAACGCGCCGCAGGGGATTGAATATTATCAGGAGACTTAAAGGAGACCGCACGTGATACGGAAAGTTTTCAATCTTCAGGGACTCGAAAGTGTACCTGATATAGAAGAAATTCTCACCCATGACCTTTTCAAATCTATGGAGAGTTTCAATCATCACGGCAGGGTATCATGTCTTGAGCACACACTGATGGTCGCAGAGACTGCACTTTCCATGACTGAGGGGAAACCCGGCATAGATGTTATCAGCACAGTGAGAGGCGCGCTGCTCCACGATTTCTACCTATATGACTGGCACACCGACAGCCCGGGTCTCCACGGATTTAAACATCCCTACAGCGCCCTTGCAAATGCAGAGAAACACTTCACATTAAATAAAATAGAAAGAGATGCAATAAAGAGGCATATGTGGCCCCTCACGCCGCTGCCTCCTCGCTACAGGGAATCATTCATCGTCACAGTTGCCGACAAGGCCGTTACCTGGCATGACTATAAAAAAGTATTTTCACTCAAGAGCATCAGGCAGGAGGGGAAACTTCAGCAGAAGGCAGGTTAAACGGATTAAAAAAGCAGCGGGCCGAACGGCTGCTCTGACCGGTCACGGCATCAGCAGCCTGTTGAACTCTTCCCTGTCTGTAATTTCATAGAGCGGAGTCTTCATTTTTGTAAGCCTGAGCGCGTAGCCCGATTTATCATAGAGCCACCTGGCGGACATTCCCTCCTCTGAAACAATATCAAACTTATGAGAGAATTTCGCCCTTGTCCCACGAGGCGCCTCCTTCCTGGATTCCCAGAGGTCAGTGAGGCGTTTCAGCTCACCAGGGTCCTTCACGGTTTTAATCACCCTGAATTTATTATCCAGAACCCTGACTTCTGCAGTTTTTACCGACCTGCTGTCGCATCCGGCATTTACAACCAGAAGCAGTTGAATCAGCAGCATAATTTTTTTCATTACTCTTCTCCCTGCCCTCTGCCCGTCCGGCTTTAAAGCGTTCATCTTATTATCCATATATTACCTGCAGCAGATTATCGGCTGAGACCGCCCGGCAAGCCTGTTCATGGCCCGGGTCATCTTCTCCATGGCCTGCCAGTTGCTTGTAATTGCATCAGAGGGACAACCCGAGGCGCAGGCGTAGCATTTATGGCAGACAGACTTCTCCATCTTCACCTTCCCGTTCCCGTCGCTGATAAAATTTCCTTCTATGCAGACATCCATGCATTTTCCGCAGCCGATACAATTTTCACTATTGAATCTGATTCCCGGCATGGAGGCCATTTTCTTTTCAAGGGGCACGAAGACATTCATCATACGGGCAAGAACTCCGGCATTGCTGAACCGGATCTTTTCAGATGAGAGATTTAATCCCGGATCTGATGCCTGCACTGCAGATGAAACTACGGCTTTACGGAACTGATCAATTGATGATGGAGAGGGTTCATTCATGCCGAAACGGGCATCAACCTCACCGAGAGTCTTTCCCTCCGACACCTTACATGAATGAGGTGTAAGGACAACGGCGCCTCCTGTTATTCGCGCACCCTTTGCAGATAGTTCCGCTGCCAGCTTTTCTGCGGCATTATGATGTACACATCCTCCGAAAGCGCAGAAAGCAAAGGCCGGAACACCTTCAAGAGAGGGCATTTTATCAATCAACAGGGACGCTGCAGGGGGCACCGTCCAATAGTGAACAGGGACACCTGCGACGAGGAAATCGAAATTTTTCTCTAAGCCCTCAGATGCCTCCCGAAGAGATAATTTCTCAACAGACCAGCCATCTGCTTCAAGAGCCGAGGCCGCCTCATCAGCAAGCTTCTCTGTATTACCTGTACAGGAATAGGTGAGTATCAGTGCGCTTTTTTTTATCGGTGCCATTTCTAAATCCTTGATATTTATTTATGTTTTTATAAATGATTCAGCATACATGAGAATAACTCCGTGAAGATTACTGAATCTTCACGGTGCCTCAAAAATCTTCTAAAATATTTTTTCACTTTGGAGAGCTGTATGTCAAGGAATTCTGAATTAAAACGATACACGGAAAAAGTCTGCAGACCTTTCTGCATTTTGCGCTGTCATCATAAGCATAGCCACTTTTAAAACGTTTAAAGACTCTCTTCATCAATGCGTCACTGCCGGCCCGTCTGACATTCATATCCAGGGTTGAGATACTTATCCTGGTCTGCCGGGGATTTTGAGTTTTCTGTCAGATAAACAGAATCATTACCTGCCGTCCTTCTTCGCCTGCACAAGTTTTGCTTCAATGATCTTCAAAAACTTTTTCTTCTTTTCAGGGGTCATAACATCCCCCTTTTCTCCGAGGGGACTGTTTTCAATTACAGAATGCCGGTGGTCATCTCCCGGAGTTATTATAAAGGGAATATCTTCGGCAGTAAGGAGAGCCGTAACACCGTCACGGGTCACCACAAAATGATCTCTGTTATGTCTGTGGCTGTATCCTGTTTTTTCTGATGAGTAATCCACACTGCCATCACAGTGACATATTCCTGTAATTCCAAACATCTGAAAGGCAAACATCTTGGTCCCCCGGACAGCTGCCACTCCAGCAGGTGTTTTAAGATGATAGACTCCGTCTCCGGCAAGCTTTCTGTTTACCCGAAGCCAGAGATTACCCTCTGCGATTTCAACTTCCCTCTCCTTGTTAAACCTGAACACCGAGTTTTCCTGCAGTTCAAACTCCGCAGCGCCGTTATTCACAGAGGCAACTGCAACTGAATTTTCACCGGTAATAAGGCTGTCTCCTGCTGCAAATACATCTCCTGCCGAGGCTCTCTGAGCTTTGTCCTGATGCACAATTTTAACATCTCCCAGCATCAATATAATTACACCGGTCCCCGGTTTATCCTGAGAAAATTTTCCGCAGGAAGTCAAAACCAGAACGGTCATAACGACAATAAATTTTTTCATAAAAGCTCCTGTTGATTTCTATTTCTCTTTATTAATTTATAATGAGAACCACAGCTTCAATCAATATTTTTTGCCTGTTCATGTGCGGATTGGGAGTTAAAATCTTCTGTCTTAATCAGATACTCACTTTTATAGTTTTCATCAGGCAGTATGGCGCACCAAAAAAAGGAGACCCCGGGGGTCTCCTTTTTTTCAGATATTATAATGTCTCTTACTT
>CAYNFB010000296.1:0-4569 GCA_964396355.1 uncultured Leptospirales bacterium
CTCGGCAAAGAGCTTAAAATAAGGAATACACCCAGAGTTTACTTTTATCTTGATAAATCGGTAGAAGAGGGTGTGAATCTGGTTAGTAAAATTGACGCTCTTGCTGCAAATGAAAAGAGGGAAGAGGACGTCGAGGAGGAGGAAGAATAGATCACGATTCAGTAAAAATCGGAGATTTGAACAACACGGTAATTCTGCTTGATAAACCCGTAGGTAAGACTTCTTTTGAAACAATTTCTTCATTAAAGAGACTCTGTAAAATAAAGAAGATCGGCCATTCTGGTACACTCGATAAATTTGCTTCCGGATTGCTGGTAATCTGTACTGGAAAGGCTACCAGGCTCACAAGGTATTTTCTCGAAAGTGATAAAAGATACATTGGCAGGATTCAACTCGGTATTGCGACTGATACCTGTGATATAACAGGAGAGGTAATTGCCGAGAAGACCTTTGAAGGACTGACAGAGGAGAGTATCAAAGAAGCTGTCAGGGAATTTGAAGGAGAGATAGTTCAGATTCCTCCGAAGTATTCGGCTCTGAAAATCGATGGTAAACGCGCCTCCGACAGAGTCAGGAATGGGGAGGAAGTAGTGCTTAAAGGGCGTAATGTCCGGATAGATAAGATCGATACGCTGGCAGTTGATCTTGCACAAGGCACTATAGATATCAGTGTGGATTGTTCAAAGTGAACCTATATCAGATCTCTTGCGAGGGATATAGGTGAAAGACTCGGAACAGGCGCCTGTCTCAGCGAGTTGAGAAGAACCGGTTCAGGTTCATTCGGAATTGACAGAGCTGCAACTGCCGGGGATGTGAGAAAGTTTGTAGAGGGCGGCGGGGATGGTTTTTTCATTATAAAACCGGAAGATGCCCTGCCTTCAATGGGAAGAGTTGTTATTAACGGCACAGGGGCTGCCAGAGTCGCACATGGAGCCTTCTTTGACCGGGAAAGCGTTCTTGAACTTGAAAAAAAGGACGAAAATGTCTTTATTGTTCAGGACGAAAGTAAAAATCTGATTGCAATAGCTGAAATAGATATTGAAATATGGCAGATAAAATACCATAGTGTATTTATTTAAAAAATGAAATAAACGAATTATTTAGGAGGATATAATAAGCCATGACAATGAAAGCAGAAATAATTGAAAAGCACATGAGACACGAAGGTGACACAGGATCTCCCGAAGTTCAGGTTGCTTTACTTACAGAAAGAATTAACCATCTTACAGAGCATTTTAAAATGCATAAGAAGGATCATCATTCAAGAAGAGGCCTGTTGAAAATGGTAGGCCAGAGAAGAAGACAACTTGATTATCTAAAGAAGAAAGATCTTGAAAAGTACAGATCTTTGATTAAAGAACTCGGTCTTAGAAGATAACTCAACTGTTAAACCAAATATTGGTAATATCTCTCAACAGTTGATAGGACCGGTAGTAAATTACGTAATATGAGAGGTTTTTGATGTCATTGGATTTTAGTGTAGAAATTGGAAAGGAAAAGCTTAATTTTAATACTGGTTACCTTGCAAAGCAGGCTGACGGATCAGTTGCCGTTTCCTATGGAGGAGTAGTTGTCTTCGCATCAGCAGTTGCTTCAAGAAGTTTAAGAGAAGGCCAGGACTTTTTCCCCTTAACAGTTGACTACAGGGAAAAAGCATATGCCGCCGGTAAAATACCCGGAGGCTTTATTAAGAGGGAATCAAGACCAAGCGACAAGCAGATTCTTGTTGCAAGGATTACCGACAGGCCGCTGAGGCCCCTGTTCCCCAAAGATTTTTTAAATGAAGTACAGATAATATTATACGTCATCTCTGCAGATGCAAAGAATCAGCAGGATGTAATTGCAATAAATGCTGCATCAGCAGCCCTTAGTATTTCCGGCATGCCTTTTCACGGGCCTGTAGGTGCTGTGAGAGTAGGAAGAATTAACGGTGAATTTATCGTCAATCCTACATTTGCCGAATCTGAAGAGAGTGATATTGATCTCATGGTCGCTGGTACAAAGAAAGCGGTCACAATGATAGAGGGCTCTTCGAAAAATGTTTCAGAAGAAGATATACTTGCCGCGGTGCAGTTTGCCCATGATAATATCATCCCTATTTGTGAAGTTCAGGAAGAACTTAAGAAAGCAGTCGGCAAAAAAGAAATGGAGTATACTCCTTATATTCCCGATTCTGAACTTGCCAAAGTTGTGAGAGAGAAGTATTTCACTGAACTGCAGACACTTAAAGATATAACTATCAAGAAGCCCCGGGAAGAAGCAAGAGACGCAATCGCCCAGAAGGCGGTTGATGAACTGAAGGAGCAGTTTCCTGATACTTCAGGTCAGATATGGGGAATCATTGATTCACTCGATGGAGAAATTGTCCGTGCAAGAATTCTCGATGAGGGTGCCAGAGCCGATGGAAGAGACCTCAGCACAATCCGGCCAATCGATATATTGTCAGGAACTCTGCCGAGAGCTCACGGATCAGCTGTATTCACAAGAGGAGAGACTCAGAGTCTGGGTGTAACGACTCTCGGAACCCTTTCTGATGCTCAGCGTCTGGATAACCTTGAAGGTGATTCAGTGAAGAGATTCATGCTTCACTACAACTTCCCTCCATTTTCAGTTGGAGAAACAGGAAGAACCGGAACTCCCGGCCGTAGAGAAATCGGACACGGAATGCTTGCAGAGAGATCTCTTGAGTATGTTATACCAAGTGCGCAGGAGTTTCCCTACACCATCAGACAGGTATCTGAGATTCTTGAATCAAACGGTTCATCTTCGATGGCAAGTGTATGTTCAGGATCGCTGGCTCTCTTCAATGCAGGTGTTCCTATTAAAGGCGCTGTAGCGGGTATAGCAATGGGCCTTGTCATGGAAGAGGACAGATATGCAATTATAAGTGATATTCAGGGGCTTGAAGATCACCTTGGAGACATGGATTTTAAAGTTGCAGGAACGAAAGATGGTATTACAGCTTTTCAGCTGGATATTAAAATAGAAGGAATTACTCCTGAAATAATGAAGAATGCTCTTGCTCAGGCAAAAGAGGGCAGACTCCATATTCTCGAGAAAATGAATTCATTCCTTGCAAATCCAGAACCTACTGTATCTCTTCATGCTCCGAAGATAAAGATCATCAAGGTTAAAGTTGAAAAAATCGGCGAAATCATCGGCCCTGGCGGAAAGGTTATCAAGAAGATAGTCGAAGAGTCCGGTGCTGAAGTAAATATCGACGATACAGGAACAGTTGTTGTTTCTGCTGTTGATCCTGAGGCTATAGCACTTGCTGAGAAAATAATCCTCGGTATTGCTGAAGATGTTGAAATCGTAAGAGTCTATCCGGGTCCTGTTAAGAAAATAGTAGAATTCGGAGCTTTCGTTGAAATTGTTCCAGGCAAGGAAGGTCTTGTACACATTTCTAATCTTGATAATTCGAGAGTCAGAGAAGTTACAGACATCTGTGCAGTTGGAGACAAGATGAAAGTTAAGGTTATTAAAATTGACCGTCAGGGAAGAATTGATCTCAGCAGAAAGGAAGTACTCGAGACAGAGTAAATTTTAATGGTAAAAAAATATAAACAGGATAACGGTCTTTCAGTTCTGCTGGAACCGGTTGAAGGTGTAGTCTCCGTTTCAGTGGGACTATGGATCAATAAGGGTTCCAGGCACGAAAGGCCGGATCAATATGGATATGCTCACTTTGTTGAGCATATGCTTTTTAAGGGTACTGAAAAGTATACCGCAATGGATATAGCAAAAAATGTTGACCGCGTAGGCGGTCAGCATAATGCGGCTACCAACAGAGAATATACCTGCTATTACATAAACGTCGTGTCAGACTATCTTGAGCTGGCTCTTGAAATTTTATCTGACATGTATTACAATTCTTTATTTAACCAGGAAGAACTGCTTAAGGAAAAGAATGTAATAATGGAGGAAATCAGGATGTATGAGGATACGCCTGATGAATTCATACATGATTATTTCATGGAAAAGATGCTTCAGGAAAATCCTCTCAGCCATTCTATTCTGGGTTCGATAGACGGAATAGATGCAACAACGAGAGATTCTCTTGTAGATTTTTATAATGAGCACTATATCAATGAAAATGTCATACTCGTTATTGCCGGAAGTTTTAAGCAGGATGCAACCGCAGATCTTATTGCCAAATATTTTGACAAGCCAAGACCTGCATCTGTAAATAAATCTCTCATTGAGGTTAAACCTCCTGTCAGCGTTTCTATCGAGCACATGGAAAAGGATCTCGAGCAGGTTCATTTCTGTATGGGACTTGAAGGTCTGAAGAGGGGAGATGAAGACAGGTGGCCTCTTTATATTCTGAGCACTATTCTAGGTGGAAGTATGTCATCAAGACTCTTTCAGAATATCAGAGAGAAAGAAGGCATTAGTTATTCCATATATTCCTTTCATTCGTCGTACACCGACTGCGGTGTATTCGGAATTTACTGCGCAACTCAGCCGGAAAAATTCGGACGTACCGTTGATCTCATCATGAAAGAATGCAGAAATATGCTCATTGATGGAATTACCGAAGAGGAACTTGAGGACACCAAGACCTTC
>CAYNFB010000297.1:0-4566 GCA_964396355.1 uncultured Leptospirales bacterium
ATGGGTAAACAGTCCGTATAACAGCCCTGATCCTGAAAAGCATGTTCCCTGCCATATAATTTTTTAATTAATTTCAAAAAAAAATAATTCTGTGCTTGACGAATAATTATGCTTTCAGTATATTGTTGTTAGCACTCAAGGGGATTGAGTGCTAACAACAATAAAAGCTCAGGAGGATGCTATGTATACATACACAATTTTTAATGAAGCTCACAAGATGAGAAACCTTTTTGACGATTTTTTTAATGAAGGAGACTCTCCATCAGACTACCCTTCTGTCAGAATTTACGAAGCAGATGACACAATACGGATTGAAGCACTTATTCCGGGAGTAGAGTCCGGGGATATAGACATAGAGCTTCTCGATGGGAATCTGATAATAGAGGGTGATAAGAAATCAGATTATAAAGATTGTTCCTATGTAAAACAGGAGAGACGTTTCGGCAAATTCAGGAAATCCATCAAACTTCCTTACAGGGTGGATGGTAATTCTGTGAATGCAAAAATTAATGACGGTATTCTGACAGTAACACTGTCTAAGTCAGAAGATGCAAAACCAAAAAAAATAAAAATCAACTAGAGGAGGAATATTATGAATAACACAACAAGAGTAAACCGGGATGCATATTCTCCGCTAACAGATATCTACGAGATGGAGGACCTGTTCTCCCTCAAAATGGAAATGCCCGGCATATCCAAATCAGATATGGAGATTGAAATTGATGATGATGTGCTTAAAATATCAGGAAAGTCCGCAGAAGATGTGAGTTCCGGGGATTTGAAATACTCAGAATACACCAGCAAAGATTTTTACAGATCTTTTAAAATAGGCCGCGGCATCGACAGAAGCAGGATTGAGGCAAACCTCGAAAATGGAGTACTGACTCTCATCCTGCACAAAAGCGAAAAGGCTAAACCGAAAAAAATTACAATTAACTAGGCAATACAGATCAGACTGCCGGGGCCGTCTGATCTGAAAAGATAAAGGAATTCAGAGACCGGGAAAACCGGTCTCTTTTTTTTACATCTCTTTCAGAACTTTTACTATCCTGTCAGGGATTTTATACTCATGCATAGAGTCTTTTACCAGACCACCGTAAAGCATTGTAAGAAATGTAAGTGAAAATTTCTTCTTCCTGCCGAGTATTTTTATCCCGGACCGGAATTCTTCTTTTGTAAGATCAAAGTTGAAATTCATAGGAACGTGGTTATTATTATCTTCGAAGAAAAGCGTGATTTTTGCAATCCCCTTTTCCACATCAATATTCCATCCCGGCTCCTGATCTCTAATTTCGATTATAAACTCATCATGATCTACGTAGAAAAAATTCACCCTTCTTCCTGAATTCAGGTAAATCACATCTCCAGGATTGTTTGAATTTGAATAAAAAAATTGAGTAGCTCCGTCTTCGGGAAGAACCTCTCCATCCTTTATCTTTTTGAGCGATTTTATTATATCTTTGTTCTTGAAAGAGGGCTGATACAGGCTCAATTTACTCATACAACCTCCGCCTAATAATATTATTAATTATACAATTCAATAACAGAATCGATAGAAACAACAATTTTGTCAAGTTTTGTAATTTTCAGAAACAGATAATGCGAGAGGGGGAAATATCCCCCCTTGTAATCAGCAGTTATTCTACTTAAACAGATCCTGTACGAATGGAAGCATCGAAATATCGTTTATTATAACAAACACCCCGAGCAATATAAGGAAGAAAACACCGAAGGCCTGAATTCTGGCCATGAGAGCTTCATTGAGAGGCTTCCCTCTCACTGCTTCAATTATATAGAACACAAGATGGCTGCCGTCAACTGCAGGAATAGGCAGGAGATTCATTATCATCAGTATTATAGATATTTTGGCCATGAGCAGGATAAAATCTGAAATACCCCTGTAGTAAAGCACATCACCTGCAATTTTAGCAATTCTTATAGGTCCTGAAAGATTCTCACGAACGTCCATCTTCCCGCTGAAGAGCATGCCGACTCCCTTCACATTCATCACAATAAATTCCCAGGGTTCTACAAAGGCCTGAACCAGTCCTTCGCCGGGACCGTATTTAACTTCGACTGTATCAAAAACAAATCCGATTCCGATTCCAATCATTGAGCGGCGAAGTATATCAGCCTTACCCTCATAACGCTTGTCACCGACATCAATGATCAGGCTTCTGCCGCTGCCCTTTCCTACATCCTTCACAAACTCTCCGTAGGACAGCATGGGCTTCCCGTCAACCCGGACTGCACCCTTTGCTACCGACCTCTTAAATTCCTCATCACCTACGAAGCTCTGCTTATTATTTGTTCCTGAAGAAACTGTAAATATTTCAGTTACAGAAGGCACAACCGCAACAGACTTCTCAACGCCCTTCCGCAGAAAGTGCACATTGACCTTTTTGCCGGGATGCTTCTGAAGATATGCAGAAAAATCGCTTGGGCTGTAGACCACAGCTCCGTCTACCCTGTTTATTATATCGTCCTTTTTGATTCCGCTTTTATCGGCTGCTCCACCCGACACCAGATTGGTTACGCCGATTCCCTTAGTCAGGGGCATCACACCAATTGTATATCTTCCGCTTCTGGGCTCAGCCAGAGGCTGCACAGAAAGAGAAAGCTCCCTGCCGTCTCTGAGCGCTGTAACATCAATTTTTCTTCCTTCCGAAAAGAAAACCTCTGTCTGAATATCCGAAAAAGCTTTTACTTCACGTTTATTTATGGAAGTAAGAGTATCGCCCGTTCTCAGACCTGCGCTGTATGCCGGTGATGTATACTCCGAAGAGACGTACTCAGCAGGAATCATAATCCTGTTTGTCTCCTTGGTATAGCCGATCATATTCATCATGTAAAAAAGTATTATACCGAAAATAAGATTAAATATCGGTCCCATCGCTACAGTCACTATCCGCTTAAGAGGATGTGCAGACAGAAACTCAAATCCATCTCCGCTGCGATCCTCTCCCGGTTCTTCACCATAAAACTGACAGTAGCCTCCAAAGGGAATAAGAGTTACCTGATAGGTCGTATCTCCTATTTTTTTCTTCAATACGCCTTTGCCGTATCCCATGGAAAATACTTTGGCCTTAATTCCAACCGTTCGCCCGCCCAGAAGATGCCCAAGCTCATGCACGAAAATGCACAACCCCAGAAGCACCAGAGCGCCGAATATATATGTAAGTGTCATCATAAACTTTTCTCCTTAATAATGCCTGAAACTATATTTTTTGCTTCTATATCTGCCTCAAAAATATCCTCAATTGAGGGTTCATTCTTTACAGCAAAACCTGACATGGTCTCCTCGACTATCCTGACAATATCAGTATAGCCTACTTTCCCTTCGAGAAAAGCATATACAGCCTCCTCGTTTGCCCTATTCAGCACAGCAGGCATTGTGCCGCCGGCTTTCCCTGCTGCATAACACAGCTCAAGGCCGGGAAATCGGACTCTGTCATATGCCCTGAAGGTCAGACTTCCAACTGCAGCCAGATCAAGCCGCCCGAACGGATTTTCCATCTTCTGCGGATAAGTAAGGGCGTTTATTATAGGTATTGCCATATCAGCCACACCCATGTGTGCATATAAGGCACCATCGACTGTCTCAACCATAGAGTGGATTACACTTTCAGGATGGATTATTACATCTATCCTGTCATAATCAAAATCAAAGAGGTGATGCGCCTCTATAACCTCCAGCCCCTTATTCATAAGAGTTGCTGAATCTATGGTTATTTTATTTCCCATACTCCAGGTCGGATGTTTCAACGCGACCTCGGGAGTAACAGAATCCAGCTGATCTGCAGTAAAATCACGCAGACTCCCTCCTGATGCTGTAATGAGAATTCTATCAACATCAGTTCTGCATATATCATGGAGCAGAGAAAATATTGCACTGTGCTCACTGTCTACAGGAATCAGTTCCACTCCTTTTTCAGCCACTCTCTTCATGAAGATATCACCGGCCA
This sequence comes from uncultured Leptospirales bacterium, assembly GCA_964396355.1. Taxonomy (GTDB): domain Bacteria; phylum Spirochaetota; class UBA4802; order UBA4802; family UBA5550; genus CAYNFB01. Next base: position 3,966 of record CAYNFB010000297.1, read on the forward strand.
TGACCAGAGTCTCTTTATTGGCAAGAGCGAGTCTTCTGCACCCTTCCAGAGCAGCAAGAGAGGGAGCAAGACCTGCTGCCCCGACAATTGCAGACACTACAATATCCGACGATTGAGAAGCAATATCACTTATACCATCAGATCCTTCCAGAAATTTGACATCTCCGAATTTTTTCTTCATCTGCTTAAAAGAATCAGACATACACACAGAGGAGTCTCCCACTGCAGCAACAGAGGGATGAAACTCTTCAACTTGTTTTGACAATAATTCGAGATTTCTGTTACAGGCAAGTCCGAAAACTCTGAATAAATCAGGTTTCGCCCTGACTACACGCAGTGCAGACTCGCCTATCGAACCGGTTGAACCGAGGATTGTTACGAAGTGCATATATTATCAGGGAATTCCCTGAAAGACCAGGTAGTAGTAGAAAAAAGGAAGTGCAAACATAGTTGCATCAAAAACATCCCACATACCGCCGTGCCCGGGAATGATAGAACCCGAATCCTTTATTCCTCCATCTCTCTTCACCGCAGACTCAACCAGATCTCCGATGTTTGCCAGGACAGATATTACCATACCAAGGATTACACTCTCGACCAT
>CAYNFB010000298.1:0-4535 GCA_964396355.1 uncultured Leptospirales bacterium
ACCCGGATGCTCGAGGCCAGTATTACTATCAACAGAGCCGATCCGGCCAGAATGCTGTTGAGAGCTACGTAAGAATACTGCAGTTCATATCTGAGGCAGATGAGGCGGGACTTCTTGGTGAAATAGAGAAGGTCTCATCCCAGGGAATAGATGTTTTCAGATACGTGGCGGGTTTCATGGACAATATAAGGGCTCTTCGCTTAATCGGCAAGGGTATTGATGTCCAGGGAATTCTCGGGCTGTCTGAGACTGAAACTGTGAAGCTCCGGGAGATCACCTCCAGATTTGATGATCCTGAGCTCAGCAGAATGTTCCACATTGGTACAGAGCTTTCGAGGAATCTCCGGTTTGCATCCAATGACAGAATTTATCTGGAAATGGCGCTTCTTGACATGGTCTCTGTAGTGAAGAGTCCCTCTATAGCCGAAATAATAAAGAAGCTTGATGAAACCGGCACGGTCGAAATTTCCCTTCCTGAAAAAAAAAATGATTTTTTGAAGAAAAATACCGGCGCTGAAAGAAATATTGAAGTAAACATAGAGAATGCATGGTCTGAAATGCTTAAGGATTTGGGTGAGCAGCGTAAACCTATGTTCTTTATCCTCAGGCCGGCCAGCGCAGAACTTGACGGAGATCAGGTTGCTATACGCTACCCCGAGGGAATTGATACCGGAAATTATACTAAAACGCTTGACGCTGAGGCACTCGGTTTTATAGAAAAAAATCTCTCATCCCGCCTGGGCAGAGCTGTAAAGGTGCGGGTTGGGGAGATGATTAAGACTCCTGAAAAGGAGATTGCCACGGAGAAAGAGGAGCTGCCTCCGCCTGAGGATGATGCACCTGTTCCCGAGGCTGAGATGATTCAGAAGCCTGAAAAGAGTGATTATGCTGTGGACAACCCCGCAGTGGCAAAGCTCAAGGACGCATTTTTCGGACAACTTATTAAAAAAGGAGAATAGACATGCTTAAAGGTTTAGGCGATATGGGCCAGATGATGAAGATGCAGAAAGAAATGAAGAATGTTCAGAAGAAGATAAAGAAGGCAAAAATAAGCGGAGAGAGCTCCGATGAGAGTGTGAAGGCCGTTGTAAACGGTGAATTCACTCTGATGAATCTTTCCATAAGCGATGAACTGGCAAAAACAGGTGATGCCGGAAAAATTGAAAAGATGGTTTTTTCTGCAATAAATGATGCTATTAATAATGCCAGAGAATATTCTGCAGAGGAAATGAAGAAGCTTACCGGCGGAATGGATCTTGGAAGTCTTTTTAAATAGAATGGTTTTTGTTAAATGATAAAGCCTTCGGCATATCTTGAACGAGTAACAAAGGAGCTTGCCGGGCTGCCCGGAATAGGCAGCAGGAGCGCCTCCAGAATTGCATTTCATCTTCTCCGGATGAACGGGGGAGAGCTGGATTCTCTCATAGGATCCATTCGTGATCTGAAGGAGAATATCTTCACCTGCTCAATCTGCGGAGGTATTTCCGACAGTGATGTCTGCACCATATGTTCAGATACAGCCAGGGACAGAGGGCTGCTCTGTGTTGTCGAGGAGGCGAGAGATCTTCTTTCCATCGAGGCAACCGGAGGCTTTGACGGATTATATCACGTTCTGTCAGGACTGATATCACCTCTGGATGGAGTCGGCCCTGATGAGCTTAACATAGATTCACTGATTAGACGATGCGGTGAGGACGGGTTTCGGGAGGTTATACTCGCCCTCAACCCTACAATCGAGGGCGATGCAACTGTTCTCTATCTTGCCGGTATCATTGCTCCCATGGGAGTTGAATTAACAAGAATTGCCCACGGGCTTCCTGTCGGAGCTGATCTTGAGTACGTAGACAGCGCTACAATAACCAAGTCAATTCAGGGAAGGGTCAGAGTTTAGCTTTTCTTTCCCTTCTTGCCTTTGCTGTCTTTTTTCTGTGTCCCCCGGCTTCTCGGCTTAGCCTCTCTTTTCTCCTTGCCTTCCTTTCTATTCTTTTTTCCCTCAATGTGTATTATGATAGGAAGTCCCTGGAGGTCGAAGATCTCCTGAATAGATTTTTCAAAGTATCTTACAATATCCTTTCTGAAAAAATCAGGGTTATTTACAAAGAATTTAAACTGGGGCGGCACTGTGTCTATCTGGGCAGCATAGTATATTCGTATTTTCTCTCCAAGCTGCGGTATTCTGCCCTTGCTCTGGAGTTCTGCTACCACTCTGTTGAGTTTCGGTGTTTCTATCCTTCTTCTGGCCTTCTCATCAAGCTCTACTGCTGTCTGGAGAATCTTATTTATTCTCTGCTTGTCTCTGGCTGAAATCGAGATTATGGGGAAGTCGGCTGCCCTGTAGTATCTGAAAATCAGTTTGTCTTTATATTCTTTGAAGGTCTTATGGTCTTTTTCTATTGCGTCCCATTTATTAATCGCTATTATAATAGGTTTCTTCGACTTGAGTATTTCATCTGATATCTTCTTGTCATTATCTGTCAGGCCCACTGTAGCATCTATCATGTGAATTGCTACGTCGCATCTGTTTATTGACTCCACTGTTCTTGTGAATGAGTAATACTCGATGCTTTCGGTCATCTTGCTCTTCTTGCGTATTCCCGCAGTGTCTATGACCTGAACTATCTTGCCGTCGAAGGGGAAGGTATCGTCAACCGAGTCGCGTGTTGTTCCCGGGATATCCGACACAACAGATCTTTCATATCCCATGAATGCGTTGAGCAGAGTCGATTTCCCGGAGTTTGGGCGTCCCACAATGGCGATTCTCAGGTCTGCTTCCTTTAATTCACTTTTATTCCGGGGCAGCAAATCAGTAATTCTGTCCAGGAGCATATTTACGTTGGTTTTTCTCTTTGCTGAAATGGGGATTATCTCGTTGAAACCCATTTCGTAGAAGTTTACCATATTCTCCATTCTTTCGTGGCTGTCCATTTTGTTTACTGCAATAACAGTCGGGACTGCAAGCTTTCTCAGTATATTGGCCAGATCCATATCAAATCCGTCTGGTCCGGGATCTTCCATGAGAAAAAGAATCAGAGAAGATTTTTCCAGGTGGCTCCTTGCCCCCTCTATTATCTGGTCGGACAGTTCTGATGAGCTGGACAGGTCAAGTCCCGGAGTGTCGGATAGAATGAAACTCTGGTCTTTGTGCGTCACATTGCTTGAAATAATATCTCTGGTCAGTCCGGGAAATGAGTCAACGATTGACTTCTTGTCTTTTATCAGTGCATTAAAGAGAGTGGACTTCCCAACATTCTGTCTTCCTACTATTGAAACTACCGGCAGCTTCGCGCTCATTGCCTTTTCCTCCAGTTAATAAATACGTGGTAATTGTTCAGCAGATTTTACTGTACTATTTAGTCAAGACATTAATAATTTGTCATTGTGTCATATCTTTTGTTTAAAGTTCAATCAATGTTATCCGATATAAGAATAAATAGTTATTAATCACAGTGTTATGTGATTTTTTATTTTTTTTCTTGTAATAATTCCTGATCTCTATATTTTATTATAATGTAATGATCGGAGAGTAATAAATTAAAATTTATTTTTTGAGGTGTATTTTATGGCAACAGCTAAACAACTGGAAAATAACATTAAACGTAAGAAGACCAAGGTCGCTAAGCTTCAAAAAGAACTAAAGGCAGAGAGTGCTGTAATAGCTAAACTTGAGAAGGAATTTGCTTCTGCCAAGAAAAAAGAAGCTGATGCTAAAGCCAAGGCAAAGCCAAAGGCTAAAGCAAAAGCCAAGGCAAAGCCAAAGGCCAAAGCAAAAGCCAAGACTAAGAAATAATTTTATCTATTCTTTCTGCAAAAAGAGGGAACTTTTCCCTCTTTTTTCTTCTCCTCTTTTGAAAATATTCTTGAATTATATCCTCTCTGCCGATAAACAAACTATAGTGTAATTTTATTTTTTTATGGGGTCTGTTTTGGTCAAGGTTGATGAAAGAGCCAGCAGGGATTTTAATCCCTTTAAAACTGTCGATGATGTAATCAAAATATTAAAGGAACAGTTTAATTCCAGAAAGCTGTATCTTAAGTACGATGTAGAGAAGCGTGAAGTAACTATCAACGAATATAATGCAGATAATACGTTAATGGTGGTTACTGATCCGTACTATAAGACTGACGGTACTATCGTTATATACGGTCTTTCTGATAAGTATGTAGAAGTTGATCTTAAAGTCATCGATGAGCTGGGCCCGGGATACTTTAAGTGTAAAATCTCAACAGCAAGAAGGGCAACTGAGGGGCGCCGTGATCTTCGTTTTAAAATCAGCAGAGATGATGCTGTTGCAACTAATTTCAGGGTGTCCAAACATACTATCGAACTGAGCAAATACAGTATCCCTACGAGCATTAAGGTTGTACTTGATCAGTTTCAGTCTATGAATGCTAAATTCTGTGATCAATTTAAAGTAGATGTTCTCAGTATTGAAACTCAGGATGCTGTGCTGAAAAATATTAAGAATACAGGCAAGGCTCTCTTTATTCAGGACGTATCTGATCCTGAGTCCTATAATGCTTTGACAGATGATTTT
>CAYNFB010000299.1:0-3771 GCA_964396355.1 uncultured Leptospirales bacterium
CAATTTTGCGATTATTGGGTTACGATCAATAATGCTTACTCTCTGCGGCCTCACTGGAAGCATTTTTTTATCATATATAATTTACATATTTTTTTTCAGGGAGACTAAAAAAAACAAATGAGAGGAAGCATAATCATTATTCTTTTTTTCTGCTCCGGTCTTATTCTGGGAATAAACAGATTAGTTCCTGATATTATTGTAAAATCAGATCCCAGTCTCTATGCGCTTTATATTCTGATGTTCCTGGTAGGAATAGGAGTAGGCTCTGATACCAGCGTGTGGTCAGTACTAAAAAGCATGAATCTGAAAATACTCCTGGTACCCTTAGCTGTTATTTTAGGTACACTCTCGGGAGTTGCTGTTTACTCATTTTTTTCCGGCGATATAAATCTTGCTGACTCTCTTGCCATAGGGTCAGGATTCGGATACTACAGTCTTTCGAGCATTATTATTTCAAAAATAAGAAACGAAACTCTTGGAGTTATGGCTCTGCTTTCAAATATTTCAAGAGAAATATTTACTCTCATAGCAACTCCGCTTCTTGTAAAATACTTCGGCAAGCTGGCACCCATTGCTTCAGGAGGTGCAACATCCATGGATACATCACTTCCCATAATTGCCCGATATTCAGGAAAGGAATATGCAGTAGTATCGATATTCAGCGGAGTCGTCCTGACTGTGCTTGTTCCCTTCCTCATAACATTTATATACAAAATCATCTAGCCTGCTTTCTGTACTTATAGCGAAGAATAACACCCGTCATATTAAGGAGCAGCACAAGCCCTATCAGGACAATTGCGGTTCCGTACTGCAGATGCCTGGTTTCCTGAATATGTGTCCCGGCAGTAGCCATAACGTAAATATGGTAGGGAAGGGCCATTATCTCATTGTACACCGACACCGGCAGGTCAGGAGTATAAAAAGCTGCAGCGGTAAACATTATAGGTGCTGTTTCCCCGGCAGCCCTGCCAAGAGAAAGCATTATTCCGGTAAGTATTCCAGGAAAAGCACCTGGAAGTACTATCCTGTATATTGTCTGCCATCTCGTGGCTCCGAGCGAGAAAGAGGCCTCTCTGTACGAATCAGGAACAACCTGAAGAGCCTCCTCGGTAGACCTGATAATAACAGGAAGATTAAGCACCCCCAGAGTCATTGATCCGGCCAGTATGGATGTTCCAAAATCCAGGAAGACAACGAAGAGACTCAATCCGAAGAGACCAAAAACGACTGAAGGAACACCTGCAAGATTATTTATTCCCAGCCTTATTATCTTCACAACTTTGGGACTCCTGGCATATTCTGTAAGATAGACGGCAGTAATAACACCCACAGGAATTGACAGAAGAGATGATCCCAGCATAAGATAGAGAGTACCGACTATTGCAGGAAAAATTCCACCCTCGGTCATTTCATTTCTGGGCATTTCTGAGAGGAACTCCCAGGAAAGAGCTGAAAATCCCTTTTGAAAAATATAGGCAAGCATAAAAATAAGAAATAATATTACGGAAAGGGCTCCCGCTCTCACTAAAATGAATGCCGTTTTTTCAATTATTCTGGATTTATTTTTCATTTTCTTTTTTGATCCTAATTTGATTTAAACTTATACTTATTGGACAGATAATCTGCTATGATATTAAAGAAAAACGTTATAATAAAAAGAATAATTCCTATAGCAAATAAAGCACTATAATGCATTCCTCCGACTTCAGCCTCTCCCATTTCTGCTGCAATATTCGATGTAAGCGGCCTTATTGGATCAAAAACAGATTTAGGAATTACAGTTGCCCCTCCTGCAACCATGAGCACGACCATTGTCTCGCCGATGACCCTTGAAATACCAAGTATTACAGCAGTCCATATCCCGGAAAGTGCAGCAGGAATTGTAATATGAACTATTGTCTGCCATCGGTTTGCACCCAGTGCGTAGGATGCCTCCTTAAGGCTCACTGGTACAGATGATATTGAATCCTCTGAAATACTTGCTATTGTCGGTATTGCCATAAAGGCCAGCATCAGGGAGGCATTGAACATATTCAGTCCTGTATCAATATCAAAATAATTCTGCAGGAAAGGAGCGACGACAACCATGCCGAAGAATCCTATAATTACAGATGGAATTGAGGCTATTATTTCAATAAGCGGTTTGACAACTTCTCTGGTCAATTTTCCTGAAATTTCTGACAGATATACCGCAATGGCGAGGCTCAGTGGAACTGCAATGATGGAGGCAAGGATAGTAACAGTGACAGATGCTACAATTAGAGGAAATACTCCAAACCTGGGATTTTCACTTGTTGGATACCAGTCCATTCCGTAAATAAAATCGAACAGATGTACATCATTAAAAAGCGGAAGGCCTTCCTTGATTAAAAAAAACATTATCATAGAAAGGATGAAAAGACAGGACAACCCGACCACAAAGAAAAATTTTTCGATAATTACATCATAAAAAATACTCAAACTCTTTCGTTTATTTCTACTGGAGGAATCCGGGTTTTTCTTTGTATAATTTAAACTATTTTCATTTTTCATTTTTTTCTCGATTATTTTATCTTGGTGCAATTTGATTAAATAATTTAAAGAAATTATAAAGATAACATCAATAAAATATGATTTTAAAAAAATCTTTAACTTAAGAATTTAATCCTTTGTCAGATTATTCTCATTTATCATAGACAACAAAGCATGGAGAGAGTTTAGGCAGGGTGTATCAACCGAATATTTCGCTGCAATTTTTACGGCATTACCAAGAATTGCATCGACCTCCATAGATCTTCTGTTTTCAAAATCAAGGAGCATACTGGTTTTATAGGGTTTCATTTTAAGAGTATCTTCGATAGTCTGCTTAATCATTTCATCAGAAAGAGGATGAGAGTCCGCCTTTGAAAGCATGACTACCTCAGTCATCACATTCTTCACAAGATTCCGCATCAGGGTATTTTCAAGCATTGTCCTGGTGTCAATCCCTCCGGCAATAACAGAAAGCGGATTAAAGGGAGCATTCCAGAGAAGCTTCTTCCACCTCGAAGCTGCAACATCCCCGGAGACATTGCATTTAATTCCGGAATAATTGAATATATCGGAAATCAGTTTTGCCTTATCAGACACACCCGAGGGATATGTTCCAACCACAATCCGGCCGAGTCCCTGATGATCAATAATTCCGTACTGAGGCCTGCTTACACAGATAAAGGCCAGAGCACTTATCACTTCATTATAGGGAAATGAATGAGCTACTGAACTCTCGATATCAATACCGTTTTGAAGAAGCATGATAGAAGTGTTTTTACCAACACAATCCTGTATTAATCTGGGAACATCAATTTCGGGCAGAACCTTTGTTGCAACAATCAGATAATCCGGTTCAAAATCACATTCCGCCGGTGTACTATAAACATTATCAGGCTTGAAAATGTAATCCTTACCTGAACTTTTAATCAGGATGCCCTTTTCTTTAACAGTGTTGTAGTCCGATCTTGCTACAACAGAAACAGATGCACCGGCACGGGATAGCCCGGCGGAGTAAAAACTTCCCACGGCTCCTGTTCCGATAAGCAGTATTTTAATATTATCTAAATTTTTCATTAGGCAGATTTTTAAAGACTGTTCCTTTGAAGAAAGGAACAGTCTTTATTTCTACTTACAGGTCAAATTTAACGCCAATATTTGCTGAGTGAGATTTAAGAGATCCGTCGTGATCACTATAATCATACATGTATTCACCGAATGCTCTTAAAAATGGAAAGAAGGTTATTTCAAGACCGGCACCTG
>CAYNFB010000299.1:3781-4499 GCA_964396355.1 uncultured Leptospirales bacterium
AAAAACTTCCCACGGCTCCTGTTCCGATGAGCAGTATTTTAATATTATCTAAATTTTTCATTATGCAGTTCTTAAAAGACTGTTCCTTTGAAAAAAGGAACAGTCCCTATTTTACTACTTATAGGTCAAATTTCACACCAATATTTACCGAGTGTGATTTAAGTTCAAGATCTGTGCCGTGATCACTATAATCATACATGTATTCACCGAATGCTCTTAAGAATGGAAAGAAAGTTATTTCAAGACCGGCGCCTGCACCATAACCCTTGAAGTTAACCTTATCATCATCGAATTTATCCCAGATAGAATAGGTCAGTCTTGCATATGGATGAACAACCGGCAGACCGAGAATAAGGTTAACATCGAAACCGAGACTCTGCCTGGTATAGTCTTCATCACCACCTGTAACATCAAAGGTAATCTTTGAATACTGATAGTATGCACCCACTCCAAGCTCGATGAGCGGTATCAAAGATGTATTATAATGTCCCTTCAGGCCGTAGTGCCAGTCTTTAGGATCTGCATCACTGTCATTTTCGACATCACCCTTAAACATGATTCCGCCATAGGCAGAAACGTCAGCTATTGCAAAACTCTGAACCTGAACGAAAACCAGGAAACTGGCGGATAAAACCAGTACTGCTAGTAATTTTTTCACGTTGAGACCTCCATTTTAGTCACATTATAAAATAAACTATTTTATATTTAAAAAAAAATA
>CAYNFB010000300.1:0-4488 GCA_964396355.1 uncultured Leptospirales bacterium
TAACTCCCTGTAGTATTGTTCTGAGTTTTCTTGCCATTTCTTCCTCCGTATAGGTTTAAAAATTATACGTTTGAAAAACGATAAAACTTAAGTAAAACCTGGGGTCAGAGCATAATTTGTGTAAAAAAATTAATAGCCGGATTACAAATTGAAGAAATGTCTTTTTGTTAAATCGGGGTCAGAGCATAATAAAAAAAACAAAAGAGCAAAGTCCAACCCTGCTCTTACAAAAAATAAAAAAGTATTAACACTACCTCAAAAAACTATTCGGCAATGTCGTGGTGCAAACGATCAGCATGAGCTGCAATATCACGATCAATCGAAAAATGTCTCTTGTAAGTAACCGCAATTATTGCACCGATGACAACAGCACCAATAATAAAGATTACCTGTGTCATAATGTACCTCCCTTAAACTGTAGAAACAACAAAATCACCTATCATAAAATCTCTACAGTTTAAGAACCACTAAAAACAATAAAGTTTAATTATTTTTTACATTAATTATAACTCCTCAAAAAATCCAAAGGACAGTGTGTTCATCCCTGCCGTCTTTTTCCTTCCATTTATAAAGCCCTTTCAGGATTGTAAATTTTTTAAACCCGGTTTCATCCTCTGTCTCATAATTCCAGAGGATTCCCCAGAGACTGCCCATTTCATGATACCCTCTCTCAGGTTTTTTCACTTCATTGTAGAGAGAACCAAGAAGCCACATTCTTCGGTCACTTCCTTTGATTTTATTATTGTTCCTGTAATAAACAAGCCCCAATCCTCCAAGATCAAAGTCACCTGCACTATCTTCGCTAAAATAGCTGAGAAGCGGCGGAAGCAGAAGCGACCCGTCATCACCTTCTGATGAATAGCTGTAAAATGGAAGAACTCTATGATGGAAATAGTCTCCCCTTCTGTTAAGCGCGGCAAGCCACAGGACAGCATCAATACTGTAATCACTGCTTTCACTATAATTTTTATAGTTTAAAAGAGAGCCCCAGAGAAGTTTCATCTCCTTAATTTCAGGAGATACATTGTACTGCATTGTAGTAAAAAGCGCCGAATAGTAGTCTTTATCCCCGCCGGGATAAAGATATTTTCTATGATCAAGGAGGTAGAGAAAATTCTGGCGTTCATAGTCCGGAGAACTATACCAGTATGCACCCGCGACAAACCTGGCTCTCTCTTTTCCGGCATTTCTTATATATGTGAGAAGAGGGAAAAGAATAAGCTTCGTGCCATTTTCTTCATTCCAGCTGTAAAGCGGAAAGAGCATGGATTTCTTCACTCCATCGGCATCGGATTCCCAGTCAAGAACTCCGAGTATATTGCGGTAAACCCTGCCGTCATAATCACTTCCATAATAGAAGGGGAGTATAAAAAACCTGTTATATGCACTGCTTTCTACACTGTCGAGAAATCCCAGAATATTCCAGTGTTTATAATCTCCGTATGTACTCCTGTAGAAAAGAGGAAGAACCGGCGCCCAGAATGTTGAAGATTCAAAAAGCTCTCCCTCGTTACCGAATTTTCTTTCATTAGAATAATAAAGCGGAGATAATACTGTTCGACTTGTATCAACTTGTTTTTCAGACACTGACTCCTCTGTATTGTAGTAAAAAAGAGGAATGACAGGTGCAAATAACGAGTATGACTCGCCCGATACATTTTTTTCATGCTTCAGATGATAGAGAGGAGATATTCTCCTCCTGTAGGTAATATCTCCGTTGCCCCTGCTTATGCTGTCCCTGCTGTAATGGAGAAGAGAAAATGTCTGTGATGACTGAATATTATCCTCCAGCCATGACCTCTGCCAGAAAAAAGGAAAAACTCTGAATCCGCTCTTTTTCGGGGAGGAGTACCAGTTTACAATGGGCCACAGGACAGTCTGTTCCCTGTAATCTTCATCTGCCTCATACTCATCCCAGTAGAGATTAACAAGCACCCCTCTCGCATATGACTCCCCCTCCCTTTGTGATGCATAGAAAGGCGCCGCGACGAAGTATTCCTCTTCTTCTGACTTATAGGAAAGATAAAAGGGAAGAAACATATAGAGTTTATCATTACTATTTTCATCCCATGTAAACCATGAAAGCGGAAGCAGCCGGAAATGCCTTTTTGTATCTGCGCGTTCATAGGCCATCCAGCAGAATAACACCTTCCAGCCCCAGAAGTATTCCGAATTTTCACGGGAGAATTCTTTTTTCTTCTTAATCACGTCTTTCACGACTATCTGCTCTGACCCCACGGGCTGATCCATAGATTCATCCTGTTGTTCTGACCCCGAAGTCATTGCGACTGGATTTTTCATAGGAATGCGGCTTGAGAAGCTCACCACATCATAGAGCCACGAAACATCTGTATCAAAATACCAGCCCTCATCCTTCTTCTCTATACCAATTGTAAAGTCAGGGCTCAAGGGGCCGGTATAGGTTTTTCTCGCATATCCGGTCAGATTCACGTGTATATTGGTATGTTCATCGCGATAATTAAAAATCAGAGGAAATATAATCCGCCCACTGCTGTCCCTGCTCTGCCATGACCAGTAAAATGGAATAAAATGAGTGTAATACTCCTCCACATTCTTTTCCCTACCGGCACTATCATTTGATGCTTTAGCGTAATTCTCGCTGTGATAATAGGGCCATGACCAGGTCACACTTCGGCTGCTGCTCCAGCTGTTATAGTGAAATAATCCGTAGGAATACCCCTCTTTCTCATCTGTACCTTCAGGCCTGAAATAAAAGGGAACATAATATCTATATCCCCCCGCCTCTGACTGATGAAAAACAAGCGGTATAAACCAGAACCGCTCCATATCTCCGCTGCTGTCAGATGCCCAGTCAAAAAGCCACAGTAGATTTGTATGAGTTCCATCAGTTCTGTCGTTGCTTCTGTAAAACAGAGGAAGAAGAGGAAACCAATAACTCGAATAAATCTCATCTTTGCTCTTTCTGTCTATCACAGTTGAATAACCGAATAATGGGGTCAGAGCCGTCTCATCGACTTCTCCATAATCCGTATCCCTCCAGGCTGCATAAAATGGAAGAATATTCCTGTAATAATCTCCATTTGAATATCTGTTATTGATATATAAAGGAGGGAGTAATGAGGTATATCCGTTATTACCCCGCTTCCACATAACCAGAGGAAATATCCAGAAATGCTTCATATAATCCTCATTATTGACAGTTTCCCACCTGTAATCCATGAGCCACAGAATATTCCTGTGTCCTCCGTACCTGTCTGTGCTGTGATATGTTAGAGGAATAATCGGAAACCACCAGACAGTTTCAGTTTCATTGCCCTTTTTACTCTCAGTCCACCTGTTTAAGAGTGGGCTTATGAACAGAGACTCCTCCCGTTCACTTTTGAAAAACTTTTCGCTACTGTGAAAAAAAAACGGTATGAAAGTCTGATAAGAATAACTCTTCCATGAGCTTCTTTCACTTCCCCACCAGGACAGAAGAAGAATAGATCTGTCACTTTCTCGCTTATCTACTGAAGAATAGTATAGAGGATATAATATGCAGGAAGTCTCCTCATCTCCATCAGTCTCGAAGTAACTCAGAGCTAAAGGTAAAACGGTCATCTTCCTGTTGTCTATCTTGCTTGAAAGTCCATAGTAGAAGGGAAGCACCCTTCTTGAGGTATATTTAGGATAATCTGTATATTTATATAAACCGAAAAGGGAAAAAGAATAGTGGTTCTCCCAATCCTCTTTTTCTACAAAAAACGCATTTACTGTATACTTCTCATCTTTTTCACTTCCATAATACTTGCGTTCACCCTCATCAAGATCAGACCAGGAACGTCCAAATCCCTGATTATAAAAAAAGAAAAATAAAATAAAAACAGCGGTAAATGAGAGACTTTTCCTCATCAGATGCCTTCCTTCTGAGCACTTTTAGATAATTCTGCTAGACTAACAGGCGCGTGAATTTGATCAACCACTTATTATAAAATAGGGTCAGAGCATCAACAGAATACACATACATCTCCCTCGCTACACCATTAAAATACAACTCTACATTACAGCAGGGAAGTTAAAAAAAAGATTGACCGAAAAGTGTATGATTGTTTTTTTTAATATAAGCCATACTTAAAAAGAGATTATACATTTCTAAGCTTGAAATAATAATACCATCGTATAAATTTTCTATTTAGCAAAAGAGGATAAAAATGAAAGTAGCAGTAGCAGGAACAGGATACGTAGGACTTTCAATTGCCGTACTCGCTTCACAGAAACACTCAGTAATTGCAGTTGACATCATTAAGGAAAAAGTTGATCTCATAAACAGCCGATTATCCCCCATAGAGGATAATGAAATATTGGAATTCCTGACAAACAGAAAGCTTAACCTGAAGGCAACAACAAATCCCGAAGAGGCATACAAAGACGCAGATGTAATATTTGTTGCAGGCCCCACGGACTATAACACTGAAGGAAACTTCTTCGATACATCGGTAATCGAAAATATTTTTGATGATATATACA
>CAYNFB010000301.1:0-4462 GCA_964396355.1 uncultured Leptospirales bacterium
ATCTGGTTGATGATGTAATTCTCCAGACAAGGCCTTTATGGAAAAATACATCTGAGAAAGCGGGTGTCTCAATCTCAATAGAAAAGAATTATTCAGATAAAGACTTAATCGTCGAGGCAAATGCGGCAGAGATCAGATCTGTTCTATATAATCTGATCAAAAACAGCGTTAATGCAATGCCTGAAGGCGGTACATTGTCCTTCGAAACTGGTAAAACTGAAGACAGCGTGTATGTTTCAGTCTCGGATACCGGGATGGGAATGAGCTCTGCATATAAAATAGTGAAGGAGCATGGCGGGGATATCTATGTTAAAAATTCTGAATGCGGTAAAGGAAGTACAGTCGAATTTGTGCTGCCTTATTCTGAAACAGATAAAAGAAGTATTGAAGACCTCCCTGAAAATTCTAACGGTTCAGCTCGTGTTCTATGGGTTGATGATGAAGTCCTTATTACCTCGGCAGGGATACTTCAGCTGGAAAAATTAAATCACAGTGCAGATGCCGCATCAGGAGGGGAAGATGCACTGCAGTTATTGAAGAACAATGAATATGATTTGATGATAACAGATCTTGGAATGCCCGGCATGAGCGGATGGCAGCTGGCGGAAAGAACCAGAGAAAATTATCCGGACATGAAGGTTGCAGTTCTAACCGGCTGGGGCGCTGATGTGTCAAATGGAGAGAAAGAAAAATACGGCGTCGGTTATATTCTTGGTAAACCGCTGGATATGACTATGCTGGAAGGCCTGATCTCTGAAGTGATGATGGAGAAGAAAGAAAAATCAGAAAGGGCAATACTCTGACTGAATGTCCTTTCTTCTCCATCATCTATACATCTTATTTTATGTTTATCTGCGGCTTAAAAAACTCTTATACTTTAAAAAACTCCACCTTTGCTTTCAGGTTATCGGCCATTGCGGAAACATTTCGTGATGTGGCAGCCATCTCCTCCGATCCTGCAGCTCCTGACTGGGTCAGTTCGCTTATGGATGTCATCACTCCGGCTATCTCAGCCATTGTTATTTTCTGCAGGTCGGTCCTCTCTCGTATCTGATGAGCCATTTCACTTATGCTGTCGGAGCTGATGTTTACATCTCTGTTTGTCTCAAGCTGTCTGTCCATTGTTTCGGAAATAGTATTGATCATGGAGTTTATCGAATTCATACCCGTAATAATTTCCTGAATTCGTGAATCTGCTGTGTTGAGATTTTCTATTCCCCGATTTATTTCAGCATCATTGGTCTTTATCAGAGAATTTATTTCTTTCAGACTTTCTGCTGTTTCATCGGCAAGTTTTGATATCTCATCGGCAACTACTGCAAAACCTCTGCCTGCCTCACCGGCTCTTGCTGACTCGATTGACGCATTCAGTGAAAGGAGGTTTATCTGTTCGGATATATCGTTTATTATGCCCACGATATTATCCATCTCGGCAGAGCTTCTTTTTATTTTTATCATGCTTCTGTCCATCTCTTCCAGGGACTTTATTCCAAGAGTGCTGCTTTCAGAGATTCTCGATGTCATATCTCTGGAGGTGCTTATTTTTCCGCTGAATATCTCTATTTCAGATGTGAGGTCCTTCATCTTTTTCTGAAGATCCATGAGGTTCTCTGACTGCCCGGAGGCGAGACCTGCAATTGCGTCTACCTCAAGAGCTATCTCTTCGGTACTTGCCGATGCCTCCTCTGCAGATGCAGCCTGGGACTGGCTGTTGTCTGAGAAATTTTCGGCTGTTGAGGACATCTCAGAGGATGAGGCCGCAAGATTGTCCGCGACTCCTCTTACGTCTTTTATTATTCCTGCAATTTTTTCAATGAAACTGTTGAATGCTTCGGCAAGGTCGTGGAGTTCATCTTTTGTCTCAGGGTTTATCCTGCGGGTCAGGTCTCCGTCTCCGTCTTTGAGGTGCCCTGTTATGAAGCTTGTCGCAAATCTCCGGGATATGAATACAGTTAATAATATAAGGAAGATGAAGACAGCGGCTGAAACTTTAAGGTGAAAATATATCAGGCTGTTATAGGCTTTTTTTTCATTTTCAATTACTGCATCAATGCTGTCAATATAGTTGCCTGTGCCGATTACCCACTGGAATGGTTTGAAGCTCAGCGAGTATCCGCGTTTCCGGAGGGGCACTTTGCCTCCGGCCTTTGTGAAGTAGAACTCGGTGAATCCTCCTCCTTCCTTCCTGCCGTTTTCGATAATGTGTTTTATCAGCAGTTCATTGTTTACGTCTCTTGCGGTTATTCTGTTTTTTCCTTCCAGCTGTGGTTTATAGGGATGCATTATATTCACGCCGTCATAGTCGTCTATCCAGAAGTAGCCCTCCTTTCCGTAGCGAATATTCCGGACAGCCTCCTTTGCCAGGAACTCTGCTTCTTTCAGTGTTAAGCGGCCGGATTTGTGAAGTTTATATATGCCGTCAATCATTGATACTACATTCTGTACCTGGTGTTTTATGTCCATGTCGTAGTTTTCAAGCAGGGCAGTTCGAAGTCTTGAGACTGTTTCATTCTTGGTCATGATCGATGACCACACGTGATAGCTCTGGAAAAAGAGCAGCGAAATCAGACAGCTTGCGGATGTGACAAGTATTATTTTTTTACCGATTTTCATGATTGTCCTCAGCGGATATGAGATTTAAATATCTATTTTTTTTTATCTGATGATCCGGTCAACTGTTTTCGGTTCTCTTTCCCGGCGGGAGAAAGAAATTTATATTTTATTTACATGGTGTTAAAAAAGTTTCATGATTTACAGTATAAGTTTTTTATCACTGAAATTCTGCAGGTCGCGACCTGTCCCTACTGGGGTGTCCAAAATTGATTTTTATCACGGAAATCTTCTCCTGTGAGCGAGCGTCTCGGAGACGCATACTTCGGGGAAACCAATCTGTTTTTCTTTTGGAACCACTAATTCACACGAATAAACACGAATTGATTTTTTGTGAGAGTTCACAGGGGGTGTATTTCAGTTCCCTGACTGCGTCATCCCGGTTTTATCTTCCATGATTTCCGGTTACTATAATTTGTAAATACCGGGAACTCATAGTGACGATTCATGAACTACCTGCCATACCAGGACGCTTAAGGTTTATTAACCTGATGTTATTGTGTTGCCTGAACTTTGCCCCTTTTTAGAACGGCCCAAAAAGGAGCGCAAAAAGGCCGCCCTCAGTCGCCGGGAGGCTTACACGTCATGCGCCCGTGGGGCTTTCTTTTTTTGGTTTAATCTTCAGCATTCCTGAAATGTCTGTGTCCAGAACGGGTGGGATTTTTCTGTACTGCATAATTTTATAGTGACCGTGTTTGATCCGCCGTCGTGGCGGGCAAACCCGGGCCTCACGTCCTGTTCGGCTGACTGGTAAGAGGGAAGGGGGTAACCTGAAATTTATGTGGCCGTGATACCCGTGGTTGTCATGCTGCCTTTATTCAACACAGAACAAGGGGCTTTAGCCCCTTGCTTTTATGGTGAAACCGGTAGTCTCTAACACGACATTATCTGTCATTCTGAACATCGAATTAATTGTCATTTCGAACGTATGTGAGAAATCTCTATGTCAGAATGTATTTCGGAATTTTAATCCTTGAATATTTTATAGTTCCGAGTATGTCGGAGACTCTTTCTCTATTAAAAGAGAATATTCATTTCGGGCAGGAGACAGTTTGTCTCATTAACTTTGCAAAAGGGTGTAAACGCGATCACCCTCTTGCGACTCCTCCGCGCTCTTGCAGAGGGCTGACAAGTCATGCGCCCTTGGGGCTTCCTTTTTCTTGGGGTTTAATCTTCAGTATTCCTGAAATGTCTGCATCCTGAACGGGTGGGATTTTTCTGTACTGCTTAACTTTGTAGTTGCCGTGTTTGATCTGACATCGTGTCAGGCAAACCCGGGCCTCACGTCCTGTTCGGCTGACTGGTAAGAGGGAAGGGGGTACCCTGAAATTGATCTGATGACAATCTCCGTCTCCGTCATTGCGGGGAGCAGTTTTTCGCGACGCGGCAATCTGTCCTGGTTAACTGCAGTCTCATTAATTGTTCTACTCGCTGTGTCCTGAAATAACCGTGTCCTTATCTGCAGCATCATGTTTATGTACATCCTGAACATTAGCGCTCCCCGCCTCTCGGTACGCTGTGATTCAGCACTCGGGAACCGTGGCAGCGTTATAGAAAAAGGTTCATGACTTACTGAAAATTCGCTGTTGTACCGAGGGGTTAGCGGCTGTGTCTGTCCCCCCGGCTCATGATATTATCCCTGTTTTCGAGCCGGGGCTGATATCGGCCCTTGATTTGGTCCTGGTTACCCTTTTTTCAGTGAAATATACTGGTGCTTCAGTGAAATATACTGGTGCTTCAGTGAAATATACCGGCGCTTCAGTGAAATACACCGGCGCTTCAGTGAAATATACTGGTGCTTCAGTGAAATATACTGGCGCTTCAGTGAAATATACTGGTGCTTCAGTGAAAT
>CAYNFB010000302.1:0-4425 GCA_964396355.1 uncultured Leptospirales bacterium
CTCGGAGAATCTCGGGAGCGTCTCGGAGAATCTCGGGAGCGTCTCGGAGAATCTCCCGCCCACGGCTGACGCCGGGCCCTCTTCCTGCGGAGAGGGCTCCGGGATAAGGCTCCCGGAAGGGCGGGGCCCGGAAGCAAAATTTTTATAATTAGAATTATTTCAAAGAGCGTTACTCATTTATAACCAGGTCAGTGCCGGCACTGTGCATCTTCAATCTGCGGATTATTCTGTGTTATGATTGGGGGGAAGTCAATGTATAAAAAACCACTATTAAGGCCCATAACTCATGACAAACTCCACCCTCCACTCAATCCTCATTTAAAATTTTCTTTATTGACGATTTAAAGTAAAATCAATACAAACGAAGCATCACCACTTGAGCGAGGAGCACGTATATGGAAAGAGACTTGATGAACACCAAAGAAGTAGCCGAATACCTGGGAATTCACGAGAAACAGGTCTACGCCCTTATAAAAGAAAAGAAAATACCCTGCACCAGGCTTACAGGAAAGTGGATCTTCCCGAAACATCTCATCGACGCCTGGATAAATGATGATGCCCGCTCCTCTTTCAGCTCAAAATCGGCAGAGAACCATCATAACTACATACTCGCCGCGGGGAGCAATGACCCCATACTTGATATTCTCCTCAACGACATGCAGAGACTCCACCCTGACCTGACAATATTCAACAGCAGCACGGGAAGCACAGGAGGCCTGAAACTCTTATCTGATGGATTAACCGATGTGGCATTCTGTCATCTGATTTCACCCGAGACAGGTGAATACAATATACCCCATATAGAATCTCTCATGGCCGGAAAGAAGGTAGCTGTGGTTCACCTCTTTCACAGGGACATCGGATTTATCACCGCCCGTAACTCAAAGTACAGCGTAAAGACATTCGAAGATCTCACTCAGGAGGGGCTCGTCTTCATAAACAGACAGAAGGGATCGGGCACAAGAGTTCTTCTGGACACAAGTCTTAAGCAGAATGAGGTAGATTTCTCTAAAATTGAAGGATATGATAATGAAGTAACAACTCACTTCGAGGTAGGTCTTGAAATTCTTGCGGGAAAAGCCCATGCGGGAATAGCCACAGTGGCCGCCGCAAAGCTCTTTGATCTGCCCTTTGAGAGAATAAAGCATGAGAGCTTCGACATGGTGCTCATGCACTCCACATTTTTCAGCAAAACAGTGCAGACCTTTATCGAGACTCTCAAGTCCGATGAGTTTAAGGAGAAAACCAGACCTCTGGGAGACTACGACTTCTCTGAATCAGGAAAAATAATCTACTCGGCAGAATAGGAAAAAACTGCGGCTTGCGGATAATGATTATCTCAAATTCTCTATTTCTTCAGCAGTAAGGCCTGTTACTTCAACGATAAGCTCTGTATCATGTTCCTTTTTTATCATCACTCTGGCAGCCTTAACTGCACGGGCGTATTCACCTTCAGCTTTACCCTCAGCTTTACCTCGACTTACAGCAAGATCCAGGCGGGTACTGTAGTCCCTCTGCCATTTCATCCGCGCCTCATGAATCTCGCGATACTCATCGCTGGCAGTAAATTTTCGGTATTCGTCATGGGCCTTCTTTATTGGTTTACTCTTCAGTATATATTTCATCTCCTCATCCTCCATTCCTTCATATAAAAAGTATTTCAGCCAGGCTTCCAGCTGCTCCTTAAGCGCCCTGTTCTTTTTATAAAATTTCGGCAGTTCTATAAAGTGTATTTCAAAGTGATCCGTAAGTGCATATTCGGGATTGTTTTTTTCCATGGGAAGAAAACATGTATGTACATCGGGCAAATCTTCTATCATGATGAAATCCATGAGATTTATGCAGATCACAGGGTTAAGCTCTGTGTAGTTTTCGGATTCATTCAGCTGATCGGAGTATACTTTTGACCAGTAGTAAAGTGAGCGGCTGGCATAATACTCATCTCCAAAAGACTGGACTTCTATATCGTATATACGTCCTTCTTCATCTGCAGCCCTGATATCGAGTATTGACAGTTTATCGTATCTGTATTTCTGGAGGTTGAAGGGATTCTTTATCTGTACATCCGCCACAAGGGGCATGTCCGCATCTTCCAGGACTGCATTTACAAAAGAAAGCAGCAGATCCTTATTCGATTCTGAGCCGAAAAGGTAGTGGATAAATATATCCGATGTGGGTTTAATGTATCCGCTCATAATAACTGAAAGTAGCCCTCCGACAGATGAAAAGTCAAGCGTTTTTGAAGGCGCCGTTTTCGCGGTCAGCTGCCCCAAGGTCTTTTCTTTGTGTCCTCAGAGATAGCCTCTGCCTCTCTGCTCTATTTCAAATAAGATATATTCTCCCGCCCGCGGATAAGATAACGAACACCCGAACAATTCTTCCTGAATTTTATGCATTATTCTTACTAAAAATTACAAATTATATTGACATAATTGTCTAAAAATCCTGTTTTCTTAAACAGGGGTCTCACCTCTGTTTAAACAGATGAGGAAACCGGTATCCTCATAGACAAACCGCCGCTGAAGGAGAAAACTAATGGAAATCCTTTTATGCATAGACGACACAGATAATCTCGACAGCCCGGGAACAGGCCATCTTGCCGAGATTCTCCGTTCAATTATTGAAGATGAATTTGACGGTACAACGTCACGAATAACCAGGCACCAGCTCTTTGTGTCCGATGACATTCCTTATACATCGCACAACAGCACAATGTGCTTCAGGGCGGAGATAGGCAGCGAACATCTCAATGATACAATAAAAACTGCACAGAACTTTCTCATAGAAAACAGCGCACCCGGATCAGACCCGGGACTCTGCGTGGTTATTCCCGACAAGCTGCAGAACAGGGAAAAGCTTATCTGCTTCGGAAAGGATGCAACACATAAAGTTCTTACGAAGAATCAGGCATATTCACTTGCCGGGGAGCTGGGTGTACACCTCTCTGAGCACGGCGGTACAGGCGGAGGGGTAATCGGTGCACTGGCAGGAACGGGCCTGCGCCTGAGCGGAAACAACGGCCGTTTCAAGGGATGGATTCCAGTATGCGATGAGGACCGGACAATTACAGTCGAAAAGCTATGCCGTGAATACGACGTGGATGAGGTGAGAATAAAAAACGGAGCGCCGCTTTCCGGTGACGAGAAAGTGAAGTTAACCGAAAAAGTAAAAACAGTACTCATTGACAATCTCTCGGTACTGCCGGTGAAGGAGAATATGGGGATGTGGGAAAACATTCCAAAGAGTGAAATTAAACAATACTAGAATCAGATATAAAGAGGTAGAGGATGAAACGCATTACAGTTTTAACATTGATGCTGCTTCTTGCAGCTGGAATTATATTTCAGACCGGCCTGCTGGCGGCAGATCAGGCAGACGCGGTAAAGAAAAGCACTGCAGCAGTGACTGAAAGCAGCGACAACGGTGCAGAGGCTCCGGGTCAGGAAATAAAAAAGGAAGCATCAGAGACTTCTCTCTACGGCCTCTTCAAAAAGGGAGGCCCCTTCATGTGGCCCATCCTGATGATGGCCGCAGTGGCGATGGGATTCATAGTAGAGAGATTCCTCTTCTTCCGAAAGGCCAACCTGTCATCGAGAGAATTCATAGAGGATCTTGAAAATACAATTACAACGGGGAGTCTCTCCGATGTGGAAAAGATGTGCAGCGATTCGGGCAATGTGCTGTCGCGAATACTCCTCCGGGGAATGAAACACAGAAAGCTCAGCCACGAAAGGGTGGAGAAATCCATTTCCATTGCCGGATCGGTTGAAACCTCGAAGCTTGAGCGGGGGCTCAACGTCCTCTCCTCCCTTGGAAATATCGCGCCTATGCTGGGGTTTCTCGGCACAACATCGGGAATGATCTCGGCATTTGCAGACATCGCCGCTGCAGATCAGGTCAACGCATCCATCGTTGCCGGAGGAATAGAGGAGGCTCTGCTGACAACTGCCGCGGGACTCACTGTTGCAATACCCACGCTGCTGTTCTACAACTACTTCATTCACAGGATAGACATATTTGTTGCTGATGTGGAGAGAATTTCAGGTGATCTGCTTGAAAAAATTCTCGAGGAACCCTATGAAAATTAAAAGAAAGGGAAGGCCCGAGGATAACTCCTCCATGTCGTCTATGTCCGACATAGCCTTCCTGCTTATAATATTTTTTATGACCGCATCAGCCTTCGTATTCAAAAACGGGCTCCATCTGGTTCTGCCCGACAGGGATACGAAGCCCGTTATAATGAATGCCAGAGACGTGCTGACGCTGACCATAAATGAAGATCAATACGTATCCCTTAACAGCAGAAAAATTGAGCTTAACGCCCTTGATCAGGCCCTTGCAGCAGAGGGGCAGAAGAGCAGCGTTGCGCTGATCAAAATAGACAGCGGAGCGCAGTACAGCGTCGTGGTGAAGGTAATAAATTCG
>CAYNFB010000303.1:0-639 GCA_964396355.1 uncultured Leptospirales bacterium
AGGCGTATACAAGGTATGTCATTACTATGCTCTCTCAGACTGGCTCAGGGATGTTCATGCCGGAGAGGAATATATAGGAAGAAATCTTCACTCGGTTGCCAGGGCTTATGTTCCTGGGAATACCGGTAGCCTCAAGGTTACAGCAACAGATAAGTACGTCATGGTGGTGCCCGAAGATGAGGCAATCAGCGACTATTCGATAACCAGCACCGGTACATCTTTAAGAAATGCCAATACATGTGATTTGCCCACTGCTCCATCGTGGCCTGGAAGCTATATTGAGCCGGTGCTTGATTACTATCTTAACTATGAAAAATACAAGTATGACTGGAATGAAAAGGTTCCCGGCACCTGTGCTGACTTTGATGCATATGAGGCTGCATGGGATACCTATGAAGCTGCTGTAGAAAATTTTAAGATTGCTCCCCTGGTTGCCTATATTTCAGGCACGGGCAGTCATACTTTCGAGAATGTTGCACCTGGAAGTTACAATGTTTACATTGCCGATAAACCGACCTACGGTTAAATGTATCTTGATGGTGATATCGATGAGATAGTCGTTGGTGCAAATACGGTAGTTGTAAGTGCAGGCAGTACTGCAACAATATCAGAGTAAAATATTTAATCGGATAAATATAT
>CAYNFB010000303.1:649-4412 GCA_964396355.1 uncultured Leptospirales bacterium
TGTACCACCTGGAAGCTATAAAGCTTTTATTGCTGCTAAGCCGGCCTATGGTTCGATGTTTATTTCTACAACAGCAATAGGATCGACTACTACTGTTACTGCAGGCAGTACTGCAACAATATCAGAGTAAAATATTTAATCGGATAAATATATGTCAGAAAAAAAAGTAATAGTACAAAAATTCGGCGGGACCTCGGTGAGGGATCCCGAACGTATAAAGGCTGTGGCTCAGAGGATCAAGGGCTACACCGAAGAGGGATATTCTGTTGTTGTAGTCGTTTCGGCAATGGGCAAGACTACAGATGTTCTCGTTGATATGGCGAAGGAAATAACCAGCAATCCCAGCCGAAGAGAAATGGATATGCTGCTCTCCACGGGTGAGCAGGTTACCATTTCACTCCTGGCAATAGCTCTACAGGAGACAGGGATTGATGCCATATCCTATACAGGTTCACAGATTAAGATGAGAACCGATGGTAATTTTTCCAATGCAAAAATCTTTGATATTTCAACCGACAGGATAAAAAAGGCACTTTCTGAAAATAAGGTTGTTATTGTTGCCGGTTTTCAGGGGATTGATGATGATGAGAACATTACAACGCTCGGCAGAGGGGGCTCTGATACCTCGGCGGTTGCCCTTGCTGCGGTTCTCGACACAAGAGATTGCGAGATATATACAGATGTTGAAGGAGTTTACACTGCTGATCCCCGGATAATTCCTAATACGAGGAAACTCAAAGAAATAAGTTATGATGAAATGCTTGAGCTGGCCAGACTCGGCACTGGAGTGCTACATTCGAGGTCAGTGGAATTTGCGAAAAAATATAATATTAGACTGCACGTGCGCTCAAGCTTTTCTTTTGAAGAGGGCACTATCGTTATGCCCATGGAGGAAATGATGGAGAAATTTGTCGTAAGCGGAGTAACTGCAAAACAGGATGAGGCAAAGGTTACTATAAGAGATATACCAGACAGGCCGGGTATATCTGCGAAACTTTTCAGTGAACTTGGAAAAGCAAGAATATATGTTAATATGATAGTTCAGTCAACAGGATATGACAATCTTGCATCTATCTCATTTACTGTTAAGAAAGATGATCTGGCTAAAACAAAGGAAATATGTGAAGCTCTGAAGGATGAATTTGGTGCATCAGCGGTGACCTCCAAAGAGGATATATCAATAGTTTCAGCAGTAGGTGTGGGAATGCTTTCTTCCTACGGTGTTGCTGCCAGGATGTTTGAGGTTTTTTCTGAGCACAATATTAATATTGAAATGATATCAACATCTGAAATAGGAATTTCCTGTGTAATAGACTCAATGTATTCTGAACTGGCTACTAAAATTCTTCATAAAACATTTGTTGACGCGGTTGAGTTGTGATTACTGTCGGTGTCTTATTCGGCGGCCGTTCGGGAGAACATGAAGTATCCAGATGTTCTGCCGCTTCTGTGGTAAAGTGCCTTGATAGAAAAAAATATGATGTCATCGCAATAGGTATTGATAAAGACGGGCGATGGTATGTTCAGGATGAACCTGAAATTATAGATGACCCGTCATTCGGCAGAGTTCTCTCTATCCATAAAACAGGCAACTGGTTTGTGAATCACTATGAGAGAGGCGGAAAGCTCTTTCTCACTGATGCTGATTCCGGCCGGGAGATTACAGTTGATGTCGTTTTTCCCGTTGTTCACGGCACCTTCTGTGAAGACGGAACACTGCAGGGGCTTCTTGAACTTGCAATGGTGCCTTACGTTGGTGCAGATGTAGCTGGCTCTGCAATCGGTATGGATAAGGATGCTGCAAAGAGGCTGCTGCGCGATTCGGGTATACCAGTTGTACCGTGGAAGATGTATAAGAAGACTGAATGGCTTGAATCTTCGGAAAATATATTAGAAGAGATTATTGGTGATATCGGATTTCCCTGCTTTATAAAGCCCTGCAATACAGGTTCATCTGTGGGAATTGAAAAGGTTAAAGGGGAAGACCGGCTGCGAAGTGCAATTGATAATTCATTTCAATGGGACAATACTATTCTTGTAGAGCAGGGAATCAATGCCAGAGAAATTGAATTCTCTGTACTTGGTAATGAAAAACCGGAAGTATCAGTACCCGGTGAAATAAGGCCGAAGCATGAATTTTACTCCTATGAAGCAAAGTATCTTGATTCACAGGGAGCGGAACTTATCATACCGGCTGAAATTGATGAAAAACTTTCTTTAACGATGAGAGATGCTGCGAGAGCCGCGTATTTAACACTTAACTGTTCCGGAATGGCCAGAATTGATTTTTTTCTTGATAGAGAAAGTGATAATTTTTTTCTTAATGAGATTAACACCCTTCCGGGGTTTACCAGCATAAGCATGTATCCTAAGCTATGGGATCAGACTGGACTGAAATACCCCGATCTTCTTGATAGACTGATAGAGCTTGCTTTTGACCGCAAGCAAAAGAAGGAAAGCATAAGGACGGAATTTGATGGAAATTAATTTAAAGATAATTCAGATAATAATTAAGGTTATATTTTTAGGAATTATACCATTTTTCCTTGTTTATTTCAGATTCAGAAAAAAAATCTCTACAGGATTTGCTGTCGGGGCTTTCCTTGCCTCTTTTATTGTTTCTCTCATTGGCGTTGCTTCTGTTTACACTGATCCTTTTGATTCGTTTTATGATTCTATCAATTCAAACAGCTATGAGGAAGCCAAAAAGAACTATAGAATTATAGTCCAGTACGGACCTGATAAACTGTCAAAGATCGATGAAGATAAAGTTATTTACAAGAAGCATTATAAGAGAATGAGAAAAGAGCTTGTCACAGAATATGAAAATATTGCAGACAGATATCTTCATAAAAACGACATAAAAGAAATAAAGGACTGCGGTAAACTCTTCGATTATGAAAAAATTTTGAATAATCTCCGTCATGCTTTGCGTTTATCAAATTATGCGCTATCCCTTGGCGGGAAAAATGAAGAACTAAAAAATATAATAGAGAAGAGAATCAATGAAGGAGAAAAGAAATTTTCATCTCTCCGTGACCGCTGTGAGTGATTCAGAAAGTTTTCTTGATTAATTAAGGTAGATTGTTTAATTTTATTTGTCTTGACATTTCCATTGAGTGAATGATTTAATCTAACAAAATTGATTAGTTCCGTTGAAATAGGATAAAATATGAGTAAAAAGAAATCAGTTATTCCAAGTCTTTTCACCATGGGAAACATGGTTATGGGTTTTGTGTCAATACTGTTCGCAGCAAAATATGATGCCTCCGCCGGTAATATTAGCTGTCTTGCAGTCGCAGGAATTCTTATCTTCGTTGCAAGTATTTTTGATCTCCTGGACGGTGCAGTTGCCCGCGCTCTTGATGTTGAAAGTGAAATAGGTATGCAGCTCGACTCTCTGGCAGATGCAGTCGCATACGGTATTGCGCCCGGTGTTCTTGCCTACCAGGCATATTTTTATCAGTTTCCGGATGTGCTGGGACTTTTTAGTTCGGGGATTCTGATCAGCATTATATTCCCTGTTTGTGCTATCTTCAGACTCGCACGTTTTAATTGTGAAGAGGGCGGTTCGGGATTTACAGGATTACCTTCACCTGCCGCAGGTATTGCTGTAAGCATCATTCCAGCACTTTTTTATCCAGTCAAGCTGGCCTTTGTCGGGGAAGTTTCAACAGTATTCCCTCTTTGGGCATATGTTGCGGTATACGTAATAGTTGCATTTCTCATGGTTTCAGAAATAGACTATTCTAAGCTTTTTTCC
>CAYNFB010000304.1:0-4411 GCA_964396355.1 uncultured Leptospirales bacterium
GTGGCCTGCGGTGGGTCCAAGCCCGAATTCTGGGTTGAGGTGCAGGAGCCCATGGACTTGAGCTACCCCTGTTTGGGGTCTTCCCACCTGCAGATTCGGGTGGTCCTGCCCGATGGGACCTACCGTTACGATCAATTCGCGCGCTATTTCGCCGACGATGATTACCGGTGCATTTTCCCACCCTACTCCTTTGCCGATCTGCCCTTGGCCGATGGCGTGCGCCTGGACGCCAACGGGGAGCTGGCCACCGGGATCAGCCAGACCTTTAACGTCTCGGAGGGCTCGCCGACCACGAAGGTGACCATCCCCTTGCAACGCAGCACTGCGCCTTTGGGGACCGTGGTCATCAACAGCGCACCGGGCGACTGGACCCAGCAACCCAACATGGCGCGCCTGCGTTTCACCTTGACCGACACCGTTGAGACCCAGAACGGCCGAGCCGGCTACTTCTACTGGGTTCCCTCGGAGGATCCGGACCCCTTCCCCCTCTTCGTCAGCGGTCTGCCGGTCCCGGGGGAACTGCGCAGCCATCACCTGGTGCTCGAGGGCCTGGACGCCAACGACATGAACGTCGCCACCTGGGAGACGGACATCATGATGGGCGGCGGCACCCTCATCGGATACGCCAATCTTTAAGGTTACTTAGATTGGGGTCAGACACTACCACTTATTACTTTTGGCCGGTGTGATGACTTGACTATTTGATCGCTATTTTCTAGATTTCAGGCATGCCGCGACGACAACGGGACGATTTTCCAGGGGCTTGGCACCACGTGTTTCACCGTGGAGCCCGAAAGGCGCCGATATTCCGTCACCAGCAGGATTGTTACGGATTCCTTGAGATTTTGGGGAAGGCGGTGGAGAGACATTGCCTTGAGGTGCATACCTATTCCCTGATGCCCAATCATTATCATCTTCTCGTCAGAAGTCCTTTAGGGAACTTGTCCAGGGCAATGCAGTTTCTGAACGGAAGCTACACTCTGTGGTTGAACAAGAGACATAAATGGGATGGTCCGGTTTTTCGGGGCAGGTTCGGAAGCCAATTGGTGAAAAGTGACGAATACCTCGAAATTTTAGTCGCGTATATTCACCTCAATCCCTTGAAGGCAAATCTGGTAAAGAGTCTCTCCAGTGAGGCCTGGACCAGTTTTCGGGCCTATCTCGGCAAAGATCCTGTACCCACGTGGCTATCGACCGGGGCTTTGCTTCGGTGGTTTGGTGGAATCGAGATCATGCAGGAGTATATTCTTGATTTTCACAGGGGCTCCCGGAGCTATCCAAGCTGTTTTGATGCTGATTCGGGTTTATTCAGGCAGAAACTCGTTGAGGAGAAAAGAGAACGGTCGCCGTTTTTGTTGGGAAAGACTGACCATTTCGGTCAACGAAAATCAGAACAATTGGAAAGGCCGTCGAAGGCGATGCGGTATCGATCTCAACAAGAGGTGATGACAGAGATTTTTCGAATTACGGGTTCCAACATCGAATGCTTGAAAGAGAATCGACGAGGACCAGGCGCTAATCCTGAAAAGCGGTTTGCGATTAAAGAGGAATTCAAGAAAAAACTGGAAAGATCAGAAAAAGAAAACAAACCGCTGACAATAAAGGTCGGTTTTGACCCCACTGCACCGGACATCCACCTGGGCCACACAGTGGTCATAAGAAAGATGAAGCATTTTCAGGATATGGGCCACAAAGTAGTCTTCCTCATTGGAGATTTCACGGGGATGATCGGTGACCCTTCAGGCAAATCGGAGACAAGAAAAAGACTGACCAGCGAAGAGGTCCTGGAAAACGCTGAGACATATAAGAAACAGGTATTCAAGATCCTCGACCCGGAGAAAACAGTCATCGAATTTAACTCCAGGTGGTGCAGCGGAATGAATTTCGTCGACATACTCAAGCTCACATCCTATTACAATGTGGCAAGAATGCTTGAGAGAGATGATTTTTCCAACAGATACAAGTCGGGAAAGCCGATTTCCATAATTGAGTTCATGTATCCTCTGGTGCAGGGCTATGACTCGGTTGCACTGAAGGCCGACGTTGAGATGGGCGGAACAGACCAGAAGTTCAACCTCCTGGTAGGAAGAGACCTCCAGAGGGAATACGGTCAGGAACCTCAGGCTATCATCACCCTCCCCCTCCTTGTGGGCCTTGACGGAACACAGAAAATGAGCAAATCACTCAACAACTATATAGGAATAAATGAAGCGCCCAGAGAAATTTTCGGTAAAGTAATGTCTGTTTCTGATGATCTGATGTACCTCTACTACGAACTGGTAACTGATGTAGACATGAAAGAAGTAAAGGAAATGAAGGAGAATGTTGAAGCAGGGACACTTCATCCGAGAGACGCCAAGGTAAGGCTTGCAAAGGAAATCTGCGCTCAGTTTTACGATAAGGACACAGCCGATGAAGCAGAGGCCGAATTCAACAAGATATTTGTAAACAAGGATGTTCCCGATGATATACCAGAATACAACGTTCCTTCTGAGAGCTTAAAAGACGGAAAAATCTGGATAGTAAAGCTTCTGGTCGATTCAGGCATGGCTTCCTCAAACGGAGAAGCAAGAAGGCTGATTACAGGCGGAGGGGTATCCTTCGAAAATGAAAAAATAACAGATCCTGCTCAGGAGCTTTCTTCAGCAGAAGGAATTCTTAAAGTTGGAAAAAGACGCTTTGCAAAAATAATATTTTAACATCTTTAATAAAAATGTAACTTCCATGGAAACCTTATGTCAAACTTAAACGATATCGAGATAATTAACAAAGTCCTTAAGGGCAATACCGAAGCCTATTCAGGCCTGATTGAGAAATATCAGGAAATGGTATTTAAATATGTTTATTATCAGTTTAATGATTATGATGAAGCTCTCGATATCACTCAGGATATTTTCATCACTGTTCTTACTGCTTTGAGTTCATTCAGAATGGAATCAAAGTTTTCAACATGGCTTTACAGCATAATGGTGAATCACTGTAAGAATTACAGGAAGAAAAAGAGAAGATATAAAACGGTTCCCCTGAAAGTTACAAGAGGTGAAGATGAATATGAAATTCAGATTCAGGATGAAAGGGAAAACCCGGAAGAAAAGGTAGTAAAAGAAGACTCTCTGAGAATAGTCAAGGAGGAGATAAGCAAACTCCCCGAAGATTTCAGAGAGATTTTAACATTGAGAGACATCGAAGGGATGTCCTACAATGAAATAGCAGAGATTCTAGGAATCAACCTGTCCAATGTGAAAGTCAGAATACACAGAGGACGGGAATATCTTAAGAACAGACTATATGCCAGAGGTTTAATATGACTTTTCAACACCTGAAATTTGACCAGCTTTCAGAACTCCTGGACGATGATATTACCGAAGATATCAGAGAAAAGGTGATGAATCACCTCGATGAGTGCCCTCTCTGCAATGAGGAATATCAGACACTTAACAGATGCATGTACTACGTATCTGAACTGAAGTGTGAAACATTCATGCTGCCCGATTTGTGCGAAAACACAATGACTGTCTACAGGGCAAAAATGAGAAGAAAACATATGTTCAGAATGGTGCCTGCTATTGCAGCTTCTGTTCTGATTGTTGCAGGAGCGGGCGTTTCAATATCCGGGTACTTCAGCACTCCAGACAGCCCCTATATTGCCGAATCTGCAGATGTGACAAATGAAACTCAGAGAATTATATCATCTATAAGAGATTCTGAAGGTAGAATACTTAAGATGAACGGAAGATATATTGACGGTGCAGTGAAGACAGATCAGGTGGCCGGCATTGAGAAATTACTTAAAAATAATAAATTAAAATATAAACTTTACCGAAACCCGGTGTTTGCCTACAGCAAGAAAAGTTCCAGAAATCTGGAAGATGTATCCCTTTCCTCCGGTGCAGGCAGCAATTCCAGTCATCCCGAGTTTCAAAAAATAGTAAAAGAGAAAGATACCGTAATTATACGAATATTCAGATAGACTCCTTCATCAGCTCAATGAATTCGGCAGTATCGTAAATCGCTCCGCCGCAGACCCCTCTTGAGCTGAAGAGGGAAGCATTGTGAGTCATCTCATCATAGTCAGCCTGTGCATCATGTATATGAACCACATCATAGCCCCGGTCTGACGCATCTCTTGCCGAAGTCTCAACACACTGACTCGTAGCCAGCCCCGTAAATACCAGAGTCTGAATACCTGCATCCTTCAGAATAGAGTCAATATCGGTAGATGAAAATGGACTGAATGTCGTCTTATCAATAATAATATCATCGGGGCCGGGACGCAGCTCTTCTATCACATCTGCCATATCCTCATGAAAGAGAGGATATACATCGGAAAAACCCATTTCAGCACCCGACTCGTGGGAGTCGTAGAAGAAATGATGAAGATCTTTTCGCCCGGGATCATGACTGCAGAGTC
>CAYNFB010000305.1:0-4407 GCA_964396355.1 uncultured Leptospirales bacterium
TTCCTCTGTCTGCTTCATCTGTCATCCTCGGAAGTTTTATTTCTGCTTTCTACGGACGGTTCAATCTGCTGATATTTATACTTGCGCTGCTGACAACAGAATCACTTCAGGTCTTATCAAATCTCGCCAATGATTACGGAGACATGAAAAGCGGTGCTGATTCGGCTGATAGAATTGGCCCTGAACGGGCTCTTCAGAAAGGAGATATTACTGTCAGGGAAATGGAGCGCATGATCATTGTTTTCGGTGTTTGCTCTGCTCTGGCCGGGCTTACCCTCGTTTATTACGGCACGAGAGATATTCCTCTGATGTATACAGTTTTGTTTATAGTTACAGGTGCAGGAGCAATTGCCGCCGCAGTCAAGTACACAGTGGGTAAAAAGCCTTACGGCTACAGGGCTCTTGGTGATCTGTTTGTTTTCATCTTTTTCGGTATAGTGGGCACAATGGGAACGTTCTTTCTCCATACAGGCTGGTTCGAACCACTGGTTCTGCTTCCGGCAGTAACTACAGGTATGATGAGTGTTGCTGTTCTGAATCTGAATAACATGAGAGATATGGATAATGACGTGAAAACGGGGAAACTCACACTTGCCTGCATACTCGGAAGACGGGGTGCAGCTTTTTATCATCTCTTTCTGTTTATAGCAGCTTTGGTCAGCACAATCTGTTATTCTCTTATGCTGGGCAGTTCTTTAATTCAGATGATATATCTTATTGTCTTTATCCCGCTGTTTTTTAATGTCATTACGGTATTTAAATGCATCGATCCTTCCCTTCTCGACAATGAACTGAAGAAGGTTTCATCTGCAGCAATAGCATATGCTCTGCTGCTGGGAGTATGCCTGAATTTTTTTCAGGCATGAATATTACTTCATCAAAGTCAGCATGCTGCTTTCAAGTTCGTTTACGCGAATATTGCTGGGAACTAAACTGCCGCCAGTGCTCCAAATGACGTGAGTAGAATTATCCATTACGTCTGTGAGTTCATTTCTGTCCAGGAACTGCAGTCCTTTCTCCGATCCGAAAATATTCAAGGGGCCCTTTGCCCCTGCTGCTGCTGAGGGTTCTACATAGATGTTCTCAGCCAGATAGAGCATGGCCTGACTCATGGACAGCTCACGGTCAGTAACAGTGTACAGACCGCCGATGTATGGTTCAATGGCCTGTGATGCAAAGCCGGAAGGTCTTCCTACTGCCAGCCCGTCGGCAATTGTATTATTATTAAGTCCGATGTCGCTCACACAGATTCTATTGTATTTTCCTGTAATAAGACCAAGAAGCATTGAAGGGGATTGTACCGGCTCGGCGAAGAAACAGTGAACATTGGTTCCATATATTTTTTTCAGTCCGTAAGTTATACCTGAAGGAGCCCCTCCAACACCACAGGGAAGGTATACGAAGAGAGGATGTTCTCTGTCTACGGGGACTCCCTGTTTTTTAAGCTGTTCTGCCAGGCGTGATGCTCCAACAGCGTAGCCGTAGAAGAGATCCTTTGATCTTTCATCATCTATAAAGTGGCAATTATCATTTAGTGCAGCCTCCTCACGGCCTTTTTCAACTGCATATGAATAGTCATTCTTATACTCTTTTACACGGACTCCATTTTGATGGAGTATTTTTTTCTTCCAGTGTTTAGAGTTTTCAGACATATGCACAGTTACTTTAAAGCCCATCCTTGATCCCATTATTCCTGTGCTCAGACCGAGGTTTCCCGTTGAGCCCACACTGATCTGAAATTGAGAAAGATACTCCTTGGTGTTTTTCTGATTAAATATGCTGTAATCATCACCTGCCTTAAGAATACCGCTCTTCATCGTTATCTTTTCTGCAGTTTTAAGGACCTCGTAGAATCCTCCCCTTGCCTTAATTGACCCTGCAACAGGAAGTTCGTGGTCGCATTTAACAAATATTCTGCCTCTGATATCTACATTAGTTCTTCTGCACAATTCTTTGGAAAACCGTTTTGTTTCAATCAGCCGGCTTTCAATTATTCCATTAGAATCTTTAAGTTCGGAGAATTCCAGGGCGAAAAAAGAAGCGAATTTGTTAAGTCTCTCTTCTGCATTTAATATCCCATTATGACTGATTTCTTTTGAAATGTCATGCTTCAGCATCATGTCATTGGGCAGATTGAAGTATTCCGGATTAAGCCAGAGCACGGGTTTTGCCCACTTTATTCGATTAAGCATAACCTTCCTTTGAAATAATACTATGATTTTAATGTTGTTTTGTTTCTATATAAGTAAGGGTGATAATAAATATTATCAGATATATTATGGTTAAATTGTTCATATTTTTCAATATATTTTTCAAATAAAAACAGAAAAAACAATAGACTCCAGATTAAATAAAAAATAGTATTCTCAGGGATCCAGGTTCCCTATTAACTACTTCACAGGAAATTTTAATGAAAAATTATTTTGATGTTATTATTGTCGGCTCCGGGCCTGCCGGACTGGGTGCGGCTTTTCATCTTGCTGAAAATTCAAAGAAATCTATACTGCTCATAGAAAAGGCGAAGATCAGTTCAGGGGGACTGAGAAATGACTGCAAGCAGAATTATACATACCCTGTGGGATTTACAACTGAGCTTTGGTCTCAGGAGGAGGCTTCTGAACTTCTCATTCAGGTTGCAGAACACCTTAATCCTGATTACGTCCAGCAGAGGAATCTTGATATTTACGTCAATCGTGCAGAAAAACTGGGAGTAAAACTTCTCAATATAAAACAGGCTCACGTGGGCACAGACAGATCAAAAGAGCTTATCTCTAATTTGATTGAAAAACTTCGGGACATGGGAGTCACCGTTGCTCTTGAAACAGAAATGGATAGTCTCAATTATACTGAAAAAGAAATAATTCTTAAAGATCAGTCAAAAATTTCATTTAATGATCTCCTCCTTGCACCGGGAAGAGCCGGGTATACCTGGCTGCAGAATATAATGAAGAAACTGGAGATAGCTTACTCGGATAATGTTGTAGATGTGGGAGTTCGGATTGAATCTCGTGAGGAATACTACCCCATTGTCAGGGATTACTATGATCCCAAATTTATTTTCCCCGACAGGGTAAGAACATTCTGTACAAATTCAGGTTCTGCTTACATCGTGAAGGAAAAATATGACAAATACTACTCTGTTAACGGACACGCCTACTCTACCGACAAGAAATCTAATGGTCTTGTGAATTTTGCAATGCTTAAGACTATCCCTCTTACAGATCCGGTAGTAAGCGGTCATGAATTTGCTGCGATTCTCGGGCAGATGGCAATGCAGCTTTCCGGCGGGCAGCCGATGATGCAGAGAATCGGCGACTTCCGATTGGGCAAGAGATCACTCCGGCATACTTTTAATGATGATCTCTATGATTTTGAGCCGACTTTGAACAATTCAACTCCGGGCGATATAAGTCTTGCTGTCCCTTCAAAAATACTCAGGGATATATGGAGATCTATGAAGCTTCTGGATACTATAGTTCCGGGTATTATGCATCCTTCAACCATTATTTACTACCCGGAAATCAAGACCTATGCCAACAGGCCTGAATTCAGGGATAAGTATTTCCAAGTTAAGGACAGTATTTACATGATAGGTGATGGAGCCGGGACCAGTCGGGGAATTACCGGAGCCTGGGCATCTGGTATACGCTCGGCTAATGGAATTTTATCACAGTCCTGAAAAAAATATTGACGGAATGCTTCATTGAATTTAAGTTGTTTAAAATTTATATTAGTCAATTAAGTCGAGGCAATTACCCGAAGTGAATATTTTGATTTATCGAGAATATTTTTACGAAATTGAGCGTTATATTAATAATTAATTTAAAAAGGCCTGAATTTAATTCAGGCCTTTTTTTTGTACTAAATTATGAGAAGATAAAGAGGTTTTACCATGTATCACGAGATCAACCACCCGTTTCTTAAGCATAAGCTTACTGTTTTAAGAGATCTTAACACCAAGCATAAAGAATTCAGAGAATTGGCCAATGAAATAACAATGCTTATCTGCTATGAGGCATTAAAAACCATTGAGATAGAGGATTATGAAATCCAGACACCCATGACGACCATGACCGGCAAGAGAATGAAAAATGACATTGTTGTTGTTCCTATCCTTCGTGCCGGAGTCGGCATGCTCGACGGAATTCTTAAGCTGGTTCCCAATGCCAGAGTCGGTTTCGTTGGAATGTACAGAGATCATGATTCCAAAGAACCTGTGGAATACTACAGCAAGCTTCCCGAAGAGGTTGTTAATCCTCTGGTCTTCATGATAGACCCTATGCTTGCCACGGGAGGTTCAGCTGTTGCTACAATAGATCTCCTGAAAAAAGAGGGATTTAAAAACATAATTTTTGTTTCAATAATATCTTCTCCCGAGGGGATCAAAGTTGTCGAAGAGGCTCATCC
>CAYNFB010000306.1:0-4330 GCA_964396355.1 uncultured Leptospirales bacterium
CTGATTGAGAATGTGAATTCTGAATCATGTCTTCTTACAATGCTGATATTCAATGGCAATTATAATAACAGTCTCCTGAAATAAAAATTCAAAAATTTTAATCTGATGACAGTATCCCTTTCACGTCATTGTGAGGAAATGGCTTTTTTTGTGTGAGGCTTAAAGGATTATATCCCGGGTCTTTGTTATTACAGAACAGGTTGGCTTCAGCCCCTTGTTTCATGTAGCGGATTCGCAGACGTGAATTTCAGCATCGTCATTCCGGTTTTACCTGATACAGACGGTTCCTGTTGTAATAAGTTGTAAATACCGGGATCTCATAGAGTGTGTTAGCGGCTGGCGGAGAGTGATTAGTCATTAGTTGATTAACGATTTGTATTGAAAACAGCTCTGTCATTCCCGGGACGTCGGGAATCCATTGGCCTGCAGTTATTATTCATTCTCGTATGTCTATTCCTGCCGTTGCCCACGTCTCTCACAAAAAAACACGAAAATTGATGAATAGACACTGCACGAAAAGTAAAAATTTAATTCTTCGGTTTCCCGTCTGCTGATTCGGAGAGACAACTAATCTTTTTTTCGTGTATTTCGAGCCGTCATTTCGTGTATTTTCGTGATGATCCTTTTCTCCGGGTATATCGGAGACATTCCCGTTTACCGGCAATACAGCAATGCCGGGATGGCATTAAAAAACTTTAAAGAATAAATATTGACTAAATATATACATGTATTTTCATCGGTATAAATCTGTTTTAAACGGCTCCATTCTCTGGCGGCCAGCACAGATTATATTTGTATATTTCAATATACCGAGCCGGTTGTAGTCACCCCCGCTCGTTAAAAATTAAAACTATGGAGGGACATTCATGTCCGAAAAAAAATTCAGTTTCCTCGAGATTGCCGTTGCCGGCTTTGTGGGACTCCTCGTTGTATCAAATATCGTTTCACAGAAATTTATGGACACAGAGTTCATGGGGCTTACATGGTCAGTCGATACGGGTACTCTTCTTCTTTTTCCGCTTCTGTATATTTTCGGAGACATCCTGGTTGAAGTCTGGGGCTACCACACCGCCCGCCGTGTAATCTGGTACGGATTTACCTTCAACATAATCGCGGCATGTATCTTCACGGCCTCTGTAAAGATGCCCCACAGTGAATACTTTATTCACCAGGAGGCCTTTGCTGTTATTCTCGGGGCAACTCCGGGACTTGTAATTTCATCAATGGGAGGCTATCTCATAGGCAGTTTCGCCAACTCATTCATCATGGCGCGAATGAAAGAGTGGATGATTCAGTGGGACCCGAACCACAGATTTCTGCCGGTGAGAACCATAACATCGACAATTGCCGGAGAATTTCTCGACACAGCTGTCTTTGTGGGAGCAGGAGTCTTCTTTGGAATATTCCCTGCGGAACTCTACATTTCTCTGACTCTGACCCAATGGGCGGTAAAAACAGCCATGGAAGTAGTAATGACGCCTGTGACAGTAATGGCCGTTAAAAAGCTGAAAGAATTTGAAGTGTCTGATGTTGTAGGCACAGAAACATACAATCCTTTTGCATTTTTTAAGGCACTGAAGAAAACGGCATAGGACATAAAGGGACAACCCCATAAACATCGGTGTGCATTTGTGGTTAACCACCCGCTTTGCTGGAGGCACGGAGGACACGGAGGTTAGTAAAATAAAAGAATTTCTGAGGTAAAAACTTAACGCCCTCACTCTTCGACAGGCTCAGAGCATCGCTCGGCCTGCTGCGCACCTGACAGGCACGGATGCCTTAATGCCGCGGCTGCACGGATGCAGAGGAGCGGCCTCTCCCATTTGAAGTTTAAGACGAGGGAGAGGGTTTCTGTGTTAAAAAATTATACTGTAAATCACCCTTCGGCGACCATCAGGGCTCGTGTTTAACTGAGTATTCTTAAAATAAATGCAACAGCAGATTTCTCACCCGACGAAACGAAAGGGTTCGAAATGACAGAGGAAAAACAATGAGATAAATAATAATAACTGCAGATAAATGGATTCCCGAATACCTGGAAATGACGGTAAGCTTCGGTTGAGTACCTTAATATTCTGTATGAGATCCCGGTATTTACAACTTATTGTAAAAGAAAATCTAAGCTGGTAAAACCGGGATGACAAAAAAATTCAGCCGGGACTACTTTAGGTTCTCCGGGTTCAGGCATTCCAGTTCGGGCAGAACAAAGAGGCCGTCCTTTCGAATGAGTACATCATCGAAGTAGATTTCCCCTCCGCCGTAATCAGGAGTCTGTATGCATACAAGATCCCAGTGAATGGCCGACTCGTTACCGTTAAAGGCCTCGTCATAACTGGCGCCCGGTGTAAAATGAAAACTGCCCATTATTTTCTCATCGAAGAGTGTGTCCTTCATTGGATTTATAATATAGGGGTTCACGCCGATTGCAAATTCTCCCACATAACGTGCTCCCTCATCTGTATCAAAGACCTTATTCATACGCTCGGTGTCATTGCTCACAGCTTTGATTATTTTACCGTCTTTAAATTCAAGTTCAATCTGCTCATAGGTTACACCCTGATATACTGCGGGTGTGTTATACCTGATCGTGCCGTTGACCGAACCCCTCACCGGTGCAGTGAAGACCTCGCCGTCGGGAATATTCATCTCTCCGTCGCATTTGATAACGGGAATGTTCTTGATTGAAAATTTCAGATCAGTTCCGTTACCCTTTATGTGAACATTTTCTGCTGCTGTCATTTTTTCAACAAGGGAATCCATTGCCTTTGACATCTTTGCATAATCCAGGTTGCAGACACTGAAGTAAAAATCTTCAAATGCATCAAGGCTCGTGCCTGCAAGCTGGGCCATTGAATTGTTGGGGTATCTGAGAACTACCCACTTTGTATTCTTTACCCGCTCATCGGTTACGGGCCTCTGGTAATGCTCTGTGTATAAATTCATCTGGTCTGACGGGATATCCCCCATCTCACTGACATTATCGGCACCGCGGATTCCGATATATGCATCCATGAGTTTCATCTCTTCAAGTTCAATGCGGGCCCTCATTTTCAGGTTGTCAGCATCAGCATTGAGCACCACCTCCCTTTCCAGACGGGGCTCGACATTTCTCAGGAAGGGATTTCCTCCTGCCTCATAGACCTCTTTTATCAGCGCCTTTACCAGAAGCTGTGATGAGCCTCCCACCGACTGTATCAGTACATTCTCGCCCTTTTTTATCTTTGTTGAGTAGTTGACCAGATTTTTAGCCAGTTCTTCAATTCGTGTATCCATTTATATCTCCTGCAGAGTCTGTTATCTTCTATGACCCAATATATATTTTTATATGTAAAGGTCTAAGTATTTTTTTAATTTTTTGGGGGATTATGATTTGCTGAAAAAATTTCAATCTGAAGGTTCAGCGAACCTGCCTAAAATAAATTTTGAAACAGTAAGAGCACCGGCAGCACCAAGTAAAGCAGTAGTTAACTGAAGAAAAGACATGGCAGATAAAAATATATCAGGAACAATATCAAAAGAAACCAGCACGTAAGCGGTTAATGTTAATAATAAAACCTTTGCAGATACTGCAGCACTGATTGATTTTATAACTCCGCTTTTAAAATGATGTCTCATATATTTATATCCATAAACTAAAAGAATATTCCCGACCCAGATCATCGGCATGAAAAACAATAAGTATTTAGTTAATCCGCCGAAGATTAATCCTGATGCAATTACTCCTAAAGAAGGTGTAAAAATCATTCCAAATAATTTATAACCTCTTAAATTTTGAGCACCTAAAATCAGCATCATATTTACCACAGTGCCGACCAAAAGCTGCGGATGAGACAAAACGAAGGGGACACAAAACGCAATGACCGAATAAAGAACTACCTGTAAATTTTCATATAATTCCGTATAATTATATTCAGTATGGTTAAAATAATCAAATTGTGCTGATTCAGCATATGCTTCTTTAAATTCTGCCATTATAATTTATTCTCCATTGTTAAAGGGATGCTCATGATCCATGGTCTGCTTTATAATTTAATATGATGAATGGATCAATATTTTTTTATTTTTTTGGGGGGGATTACAGCCATGGCTGGTTACTGTATACTTTACTTCAATTTACGGGTAAAATTATACAGCTGTGCCTCATTCATTTTGGTTTTCTTTTTACCATTTACGTAATATCCTTTAGCAGCCTCTCCGTTTTTATAGTATACCAAGTGTGTGAGTTCTCCATCATAGTTATACTTTTTATAAACACCATATGGTTTATTATTGCGGTAAGTGAGAAGAGATGGGCGATTACCAGATCCGCCATATACTTTATAAATTCCTT
>CAYNFB010000307.1:0-4319 GCA_964396355.1 uncultured Leptospirales bacterium
ATATGCAATGCTCAAACAAAAATGCAGAGTAACCATACTCAACAGAACCGTTGAGAAAGCCAGACAGGCGGCAGAACGTCTGGGATGCAGCTATGACAGTCTGGATAGAATATCCTATCACCTGTCCGAAGCCGACATCTTCATTCCCGCCCTGCCCCATGAGGCTCCGGTACTGAACATTGATTCCATCAGGAAAGACGCAGTAATATTTGATGCATCATATAAGAAATCCCATTACAGGGAAGAAGCATCCAGGCTGGGCATACAGTTTATAGAAGGAGAAAAATGGCTTCTCCATCAGGCTGTGCCGGCATTCAGGATATTCTGTTCGATGGAGCCCGATATTTCTGTTATGGAAAAAAGTCTCAGCCTCTCCCGGTCTGCAGAAAATATAGCTCTCATCGGATTCATGGGATCAGGCAAGAGTACTGCAGGCAGGCTGCTTGCGGAGATGACCGGCAGGGAATTTATCGACACAGATGAACTGATAGAGAAGACATCAGGCAGTTCAATCAGCAGTATTTTCAGGGATCACGGGGAGGAGCACTTCAGGAAGCTGGAAGAGAAAGCATTCCAGTCGCTCGAGGGACGAAAAAATCTCGTCATCTCCTGCGGAGGAGGAGCCGTGATCAGCCTTAAGAACAGAGAGTTTCTAAAAGACAA
Source organism: uncultured Leptospirales bacterium (assembly GCA_964396355.1). Taxonomy (GTDB): domain Bacteria; phylum Spirochaetota; class UBA4802; order UBA4802; family UBA5550; genus CAYNFB01. The sequence continues at coordinate 664 of CAYNFB010000307.1, forward strand.
CGCCATTACTGTATGGCTCTACTGCGGCATCAGAGAATCCCTCAATAGGATTCCCTCAGGCACGAGACCGCTTCTTGACAGAGAGGACAGTGCAGAAAGAGCCGCAGAAATTTTCAATTCGAGAAAACACATCTATGCAGCATCATGCGACCTCCTGGTAAGTTCAGACAGGACAGAGGAAGAAACAGCGGAGATTATATATGAAGAAATACGTTTATCCGTCTGAAATTTCAGGCACAGTAAAAGCCCCTGCCTCGAAAAGTGAAATGCAGCGTGCCGTAGCTGCAGCACTCCTGGCGCATGGAGAGAGTATGCTTCTGAATCCCTCATTCTGTGATGATTCGCTCAGCGCAATGGGGATAGCAGAGGCTCTGGGCGCCTCAATAATCAGATATTCAGATGCGGTTATAATCCGGGGCGGCCTCAGTTCAGAGGGCGGAGTTCTCAACTGCGGAGAGGCGGGTCTTGGAATAAGAATGTTCACTCCCATCGCATCTCTTACGGGAAGTGAGGTAACATTGACCGGAGAAGGGACACTGAAAAACAGACCGGTTTCCATGATAGAGGATTCTCTCAGAGATCTGGGAATGGAAATAGAATCGGATAACGGGTCAGTCCCGGTAAGAGTATCCTCCCCGATTAAAGGAGGGAAAACAGAGGTTGACGGAGGGCTGAGCTCTCAGTTTCTCACGGGTCTTCTCATGGCCCTTCCATATGCGGAAGAAGACACTGTTCTGAAGGTAAGAAATCTTAAGAGCAGACAATATATTGACATCACAATGGATGTACTGAAAAAATTTAATATAGAAATTGAAAATAAAAATTACAAGGAATTCAGAATAAAGGGATCCCAGAAATTTGCTCCCGGAGTTATAAACATCGAGGGAGACTGGAGCGGTGCAGCATTTCTGCTCTGTGCAGGCGCCATTGCCGGATCAGTCACAGTTACAGATATTAACCGCAACTCCGCCCAGCCGGACAGGGCAATAATTGATGCTCTCAAAGCTGCAGGAGCAGAAATTATTTATGGAGAGGACTCGGTAAAAGCGGTGCGAAGAGAATTGAAGGGCTTCGAATTTGATGCATCAGAATGCCCCGATCTCTTCCCTCCTCTTGCGGTGCTGGGACTCTACTGCACGGGCAGAACCGTAATAAAAGGCGTGCACAGACTCAAACATAAAGAAAGCGACAGGGCAATGACAATTGCAGCGGAACTAGGAAAACTCGGGGGAAAAATAGAAATAGATTACGAAGGCGACGTTATGATTGCAGAAAAATCATCGCTTACCGGCGGCATAACAGATTCTCACGGTGATCACAGAATAGCCATGGCCTGCGCTGTAGCTGCACTGGGCGCATCGGACTATGTCCGGATAGATGATGCGGAATGCATTAATAAGTCATACAAAGAATTCTACAAAGACCTTGGAACTGCAGGAGGTAAGGTAAAATGAACAGTTTCGGACAACTATTCCGGATATCCATTTTCGGTGAATCACATGGTTCAGGAATCGGAGTAACCATAGACGGCACTCCTCCGGGCATTGACTTCAGTCCTGAGGATATGATCCCGGATCTGAAGAGAAGAATGCCTACAGCAAAGGGCACCACTCCCAGAAGAGAGGCAGATAGACCGGAAATTTTAAGCGGAGTCTATAAAGGAAAAACTACAGGCGCACCAATCACTATCCTGTTCAGAAATGAAAACACGAGATCATCGGATTATGACAGTCTGAGGAAATTTCCAAGACCGGGTCATGCCGACTTTACAGCCATGAAGAAGTACGGGGGATATAATGACCCCAGAGGGGGCGGACATTTTTCAGGAAGAATAACTCTCGGAATTGTTGCAGCGGGGGCACTGGCGAAGAAAATAACAGAGGGTGTGGACATAAGCTCTAAAATTATTGAAATAGGCGGGAAGAAGGAATACGAAGATGTAATTGACCGCATTGTGGAAGAGCACGATTCAGCGGGAGGAATCGTAGAGGTTAAAATTTCCGGAGTACTGCCCGGACTTGGAGAGCCATTCTTCAACTCCTATGAGTCATGCATGAGCCACCTTGTTTTTTCAATACCAGCGGTTAAAGGAATTGAATTCGGTGCCGGATTTGCCGCAGCAAGAATGAAGGGCTCAGAGCACAATGATGCGATAACTGATATTGACGGGAGGACAGCTACGAACAGAGCCGGAGGAATCAACGGAGGCATCTCAAACGGCAACGAAGTAGTATTCCGCGTGGCAGTAAAGCCCACTCCAAGCATAGGCAGGGCCCAGAAGACACTTAATATAGAAAGCGGAGAAACAGAAGAAATGACCATCGAAGGGAGGCACGATGCATGCATTACCCTTAGAACACCTGTAATTTTTGAAGCGTGTGCAGCAATCGTCACAGCAGATCTATATATGATGAACAGCTTATACAATCAAAAGGAGAAAAAATTATGAAACTCGACGAAATCAGAAACAACATAGACCTGATAGATTCACGGATACTGAAACTTCTCAATGACAGGATGGAGCAGGCCCTGCTTGCAAAGAAGTTCAAGAGCAAAGTTGAGGACCCCGACAGAGAAAAAGAATTATTCGAAAAGCTCAAAAAAAATCCAAATACTCTGATCGATACTGAATTCACTGAAAACCTCTATAAAACAATAATCTCATGGAGCAAATCCCTCCAGGAAAAAGACTTCAAGGTCATAGGCTTCCAGGGTGAACACGGAGCATACAGTGAGGAGGCGGCCAGACAGTGGGATGAAAAACTCGTCACAATCCCCTGCACCACATTCAATGATGTATTTGAAGGAGTAAATTCAGGCATGTTCGACTACGGTGTAGTTCCCGTAGAGAATACTCTTGGCGGCATTGTGGGCCCGGTAAATGAGCTGCTGACAAACACCGAGCTGAAAATCATAGGAGCAATAGATCTTCCCGTACACCACAGTCTGCTCATGCTTCCGGGAACAGATCACAGAGAAATCAGAGAGGTATATTCACATTCCCAGGCACTGTCACAATGCAGACGGTTCCTCTCCAGAAATAATCTCACACTTGTTCCATACTATGACACAGCAGGAGCAGCCCGTATGCTTTCAGAGAATAAGCCCAGAGCCGCGGCATGTATTGCAGGAAAACTTGCAGCAGAGCTTTACCATCTGGAAACACTCAAAGAAAACATCGAGGATTCCAGCATAAACAGAACCAGATTTCTCGTACTCTCAAAGGCTGAAAAACCTAAAAACGGAACAAAGTGTTCAGTAACATTCACTACTGAACATAAATCAGGCACATTGTTCGGAGTTCTTGAGCTCTTTGCCCAAAAGGGAATAAACCTTACACGAATAGAATCAATTCCCAATGAACCGGGCAACTACTCATTCTTCCTTGATTTTGACGGTTCCGATAAAGATGAAGTAATTTTAGATACTCTCGAAAAAGCAGAAAGTATAACCTCCAGGTTTAAACTCCTGGGATGCTACACTGAAAAAATAATTGAAGACCAGAAATAAAACAAAGGGGAAAAAGATGAGAATATTTATAATCGGTGCAGGCCGCATGGGCAACTGGCTCACAGAAGAACTGTGCCATGATCATGAAGTTGCAGTGTTCGACAGTGACCCGAAAAAATTAAAACACTTCATCAACGTAGAAAGAT
>CAYNFB010000308.1:0-4299 GCA_964396355.1 uncultured Leptospirales bacterium
AGAATACAGTCTTAAATCAATTATTGAAACTTCTAAGATACTCGATGCAGTAAAGAGATCTATGATGTTCACCAGGGAGCCTGCAAATAAAATAGTAATGACTTTCAGCAAAGACAGTCTAAAAATTGAAGCAAATACTCCTGAGTTAGGTCAGGCAGAAGAAGAAATTCCAGTTGAATCCGACAGCAACGAAAAAATATTTCTTGGAATAAATTCTCACTTTTTTCTTGATACTATCAAACAGGTAGATTCATTTTCATTTATATGCGGTATTACAGGACAGATGAGCCCAGTAACTATTATTCCTGAAGATGATAAAAATTATATTTCTGTTATTATGCCGATACAGATAAAAACAGTCTCAGAATAAAATGCTTATAAACAAATTAAAACTTTCAGATTTTCGTAATTATGAAAATATTGAAATTGAATTCTCTCCGGATATAAATGTTATTACCGGGACAAATGGTTCCGGTAAAACAAATCTGATTGAAGCAATTTCTATACTTTCTAATCTTAAGTCTTTTCGAAATGTTTCAGATAACAATATTGTCAGATGGAGTAATAATAATTATTATTGCTGCGGTGATATATTACAGTCGTCTTATAAAAAATTTGAAATCGGTTTTTTCAGACAGGATGATAAAATAAAAAAAAAGTTAAAAATTGATGGAAAGGAGATAAAGAAAGTATCCGATTATTATGGCAGATTTCTTTCTGTAGCTTTTATACCATCAGATATTAATATTATAAACGGATCACCTGATATAAGACGTAAATATTTTGACTCTGTCATTTCTAAAATTTATCCGGATTATATTGATGAGTTAAACCGATTTAAAGTTATTTTAAATTCAAGAAATGCATTATTGAAAAGTATAAGGGAAGGGCGTACTGGAACAAAACAGCTTGATGTATGGAATAGACTGTATGCGGAAAAAGCATCATATATAATAAAAAAAAGAACTGCATTTATAAAAAATTTTAATGATCATTTTTCCAGGTTATATTGTACTATAAGCAGTGAAATTTCTCCGCCTGTAATTCAGTATAAATCCAGTGCTGAAAATTTTGAAATTGATAGTCTCTATAGCCTTATTTTACAAAAACAGAGTATTGATATAAAACGGGGAAACTCTTCCATAGGCCCTCAGAGAGATAATTATAGTTTGAATAATAGCGATAGTATAGAATTTACAAATTACGCTTCACAGGGGCAGAGAAGGACTGCTGCGGTCTGTCTAAAGTTATCTGAGTATGAAATAATTAAAGATATAGTAGATAAAAAAAGCATTATTATTGTTGATGATATATTTTCAGAACTTGACGAAAATAGACGTGCGAATATGATTGATTTACTTATAGATAAGGGACAGCTTATTTTTACTATGGTTAATTCACATATAATAGATTTACAGAAAGAAGTTATTATTAAAGAATTTGTAATAGACCAGGGAAAGGTCACCAGCGAAGTTGTAAGAGGATAATATAATTGAAGTTTAGAGTAGGAGAAAAAAGACAAAAAAAAACAATATCATTCAATGGTATTTTATCGGATCTCATTGAAGACCTTGATCTGAAAGATTCATTTGTTATTGAAAATATTAGAGACAGATGGTCAGTTTATTCCGGCAACATTCTGGCTGCACACAGCCAGCCTGACCGAATTTTTAAACACACTCTTTTTATTACCGTAGATCATTCAGTATATGCCAATGAATTATCAATGCAGAAAAGAAGTATTTTGAAAAAAGTAAGAGATGAAATTGGATCTGATATAATTGGTAATATTAAATTTGAGGTAAAAAATATTAAGTGGAAGAATAAACGCTGATGTATATCCATGTTGGCAGTAATATAATTGTCAGCGACAAAACTTGTGTTGGTATTTTTAATATTGACACCCTTAAATTATCTGAGGATAATATGTGGCTGATTAAAAATATATCAAGTGATGATAAGCTGATATGTTTAGAGAAGAATAACAGAATAACAAGTACGTCAGTAAGTCCCTTTACTGTACTTAAAAGAAAATCATTTCTTAATGAAGAATTAATATGGAGTAAAGAATAATGTCTAAGGGTTACAGCGCAAATAATATACAGGTTCTTGAAGGACTTGAAGCAGTTAGAAAAAGACCGGCTATGTACATCGGTTCAACCGATACGTATGGTCTCCATCATCTCGTTTATGAGATTGTTGATAACTCAATTGACGAGGCTCTGGCCGGTTTCTGCGACAGTATTACAGTTACAATACATAAAGATAATTCCATCGAAGTTATTGATAATGGAAGAGGAATTCCTGTTGATCCCCATCCTGTTTATAAAATTTCAGCACTTGAGGTAGTTTTGACAAAACTACATGCAGGTGGTAAATTTAATAATGACACGTATAAGGTTTCAGGAGGGCTACACGGTGTTGGTATCTCTGTAGTGAATGCCTTATCAAAGAATATGACTGTTGAAGTTTATCGGGATAATAAAATCTTTTCACAGAGCTATAAAAAAGGAATTCCGTCAACAAAACTGGTTAAAGGCGGAGATACCAAAATCAGAGGAACGAGAATACGGTTTTGGGCTGATGATGAAATTTTTGATACCATGGAATATAATTTTGATACACTTTCAAAAAGATTAAGAGAGCTGGCGTTTCTTAATGCAGGTATTAAAATTACACTCAGAGACGAGAGGGAGCTTAAAGATAAAAAATCAAAGAGTTCTGAAAATGTTTTCCAGTTTGAAGGAGGCATTGTTTCATTTGTTCAATTTTTAAATGAAAATAAAAATGTTATTTTTAAGAAGCCCATATATTTTCATACAGTGAAAGACAATATTGATGTAGAGGTTTCAATTCAATATATAGATTCATATAATGAAACAATATACACTTTTGCAAATAATATCAATACGAAGGAGGGTGGAACTCATCTAATTGGTTTCAGATCTGCTCTCACCCGTGTTATAAATGACTCTCTAAAAAAAGGAAAGTTTGATAAGAATATAACTCAGCTTTCAGGTGATGATGTTAGAGAAGGGCTTGTTGCTATTATAAGTGTAAAAATACCGGATCCTCAGTTTGAAGGGCAGACAAAGATGAAGCTTGGAAATGGAGAGGTTAAGGGACTGGTCGAATCTGCTACACACGAAAATCTTTCTCTTTATTTCGAAGAAAATCCTCAGGAAGTAAAGAAAATCATTGATAAGTGCATACAGGGTGCCAGAGCAAGGATTGCAGCCAAGAAGGCAAGAGATCTTACAAGAAGAAAGAGTGCTCTTGAAAATGATACTCTTCCAGGTAAACTATCGGATTGCAGTGAAAAGGATCCTTCTAAATGTGAAATATATCTTGTTGAGGGAGATTCAGCCGGCGGTTCTGCTAAATCCGGAAGAGATCGAAATTTTCAGGCTATACTTCCTTTGAAGGGTAAAATTCTCAATGTGGAGAAATCAAGGCTCGATAAGATTCTTTCAAATGAAGAAATTAAGACTATTATTACTGCTATTGGTACAGGTATAGGCGATGCTGAATTTGACATAAAAAAAGCCAGATATCATAAGATCGTAATAATGACTGATGCTGATGTGGACGGATCTCATATCAGAACTCTAATTCTCACATTCTTTTACCGCTACATGCGTGAATTGATTACAAGCGGCTATCTATACATAGCTCAGCCGCCTCTATATAATATTAAATCAGGAAAAGAAACAACCTATGTTTATAGTGATGAGGAGAAGGATGTTCTTCTTACAAAATATAAAGATCAGAAAGTGCATATTCAGAGGTACAAAGGTCTTGGTGAAATGAATCCTGATCAGTTATGGGATACTACAATGGATCCTGAAAAAAGAACAATGCTTAAGGTTCAGATAGATGATGATGTTGAAGCTGAAAATGTTTTTTCTGTTCTTATGGGCGATGCAGTAGAACCCAGGAGAAAATTTATCGATGAAAATGCCCATAAAGTTCGAAATCTCGATCTTTAAAAATTATTTAAACTTTTGGAGTAAAAAAAGTGCCATCAAAAAATGAAGATATAAAAGAGAATATAGTAGATGTAGAAATAGAAGACCAGATGAAGGATTCTTATCTCGCCTACGCCATGAGTGTTATTGTAGGAAGAGCCCTTCCTGATGTTCGAGATGGTCTTAAACCTGTTCACAGGAGGATTCTCCACGCTATGAATGAGAGGGCGTGGAGAAGTGACAGACCCTATGTAAAATCGGCTAAAATTGTCGGTGAAGTAATTGGTAACTTCCATCCCCATGGTGATTATGCTGTTTATGATACAATGGT
>CAYNFB010000309.1:0-4288 GCA_964396355.1 uncultured Leptospirales bacterium
CTGGTTTAAGTTTTAATTTTATCTTTGCTTTTGCCATAAAGCCATTAAAGATTTTATTAAAAAAAATTAATAGCAATTTTTAAAATATTAATCAATATTTATCCGGTGATAGCACTAGTAATTTTTTCACGTTGAGACCTCCATTTAGTCACAGTCTAAAATTAAACTATTTTATATTTAAAAAAAAATAATTAACTAAAAATCATGAATAAATCAAGTTAAATTTATAAATTGTTTAATGTAAATCTTAACTTGACATCTTTACATCATTCAATTCTCTATTCAATATACAATATAATAACTTAAAAAGCGGTAACAATGAAAATTTTATTAACCAATGATGACGGTATTAATGCAGACGGCTTGATTGAGCTGAACAATGTTCTCTCAAAATATCATGAAACCTATATAATAGCTCCAGACAGAGAGAGAAGTGCCTGTTCCAATATATTCACCATAAGAGATGAGATTGAAGTTAAGAAGATTGATGAAAGAACTTTTTCAATTTCAGGATACCCTGCAGACTGCGTAAGCATTGCACTGCACTCAGATATAGTTCCGGACGTAGACCTGGTAATTTCCGGCATAAACCACGGCCCTAATCTTGGTGATGATGTACATTTTTCAGGAACGGTTGCCGGTGCCAGAACCGCATATATATTCGGTAAACCCGCTATTGCCTTCTCAATTAACAGCTTTCATAAGCCGTCTGATTTTTTTGTTGAAGCTTCAGAGTTTATCAACAATTTTATCAACAATCATAAATTTGAAAATAATTTCTTTTATAATATAAACTACCCTGATATTTCCAGCGATAAAATCTGCGGGATTAAATATACCCATCTTTCTAAAAGATACTATAGAGACTCATATCACAAAAAAGTACTGGAAAACGGCGAAGGTTTCGGAGTAACTCTACAGGGAGAAATAGAAACAGAAAAGTCCGCAGGAAGCGATAGTGCTGAAATGGAAAGAGGATTTATATCCGTAACTCCCCTTGCAATAGACAGCACAGATTACACTCTTTTAAAGGCAATGCAATCCTAGATAAAATGGAAGATATTAATAAAAAAATAAAGGAAAGGATTAAATCGGCAATAGACTGCTTCGTAACAAAAGACTATGAACAGGCAGTGCAGGAGCTTAAATCTGCTGAGGTGCTGGACAGGGATAATCCGGAAATACTTTATAATCTGGGAATTGCATATTCCAGAATGGGTCTTTATAACACCGCAATAGAGAACTTCCTGAGAGTTCTTTCTTTAAGCTTTACCTTCATTGATTCCCATACTGTCAGGAAACTCATTGCCTTCTGTTATATAAACATGGAAAAATACTCAAATGCTTTAAAATACCTTGATGTAATTCTCGGGGATACAGTGTCCGATTTACAGGCTCTGAATATGAAAGGCTACTGTCTCGACAAGGAAGGTCACCCGAAAGAATCTCTCGACAGTTACAGGGAAATATTAAAATTCGACAAAAACAATACAAGCAGCATCAATTCCACAGCATACATACTTGCAAAAAACAACATAAAACTCGAAGCAGCACTGAAGATGGCCAAATACACTGTTGAGCAGAACAGTGAGAACCCGTCATACATAGACACTTTAGGATATGTATACATGAAACTTGGAATCAATAACGAAGCGGAAAAAATGTTAAAAAAGGCAGAGACGATATTGCCCTTCAACGAAGAGATAAAGCAGCACCTTGAGGAACTGGAGAAGAATAAAGATGAATGATATTATGATTAAAAAATTCTCTCTTTACGGATTCCTGAAAAATTTACAATTTTTTGACCCCTTCATAATTCTATACTTCCTCAGCCTTGGTCTCAGTTTTCTTCAGATCGGTATGCTTATATCATTCAGAACAATATGCATCAATATACTGGAAATACCAAGCGGTGCAATTGCGGACTTATACGGACGTAAAAGCTCACTTATATTTTCTCTTTTTTGCTACATATTATCATTTCTAATCTTTTCTTTTTCTGATACATATATATTATTATTCCCAGCAATGCTCTTATTCTCTTTCGGAGAAGCATTTAGAAGCGGAACCCACAAGGCAATGATCTTTGACTGGCTTAGAACAAACAATAAACTTGATGAAAAAACAAAAGTCTACGGATATACCCGTTCATGGTCAAAAATGGGAAGCGCTGTTTCTGTTATAATTTCAGCAGCAATTGTAATAATGACTGATAATTACAGGTGGATATTTCTGTTTTCAATCATTCCCTATATACTGGGAATGTGGAATATTGCATCTTACCCCGCATACCTCAATAATAGAGAAAAAGACAAAAAAATTAAGTTAAAAGCTGTTTATTCACATCTTATCAACAGTTTTTCCAGCGCAATAAAGATAAAAAAAATGAGACAATTGATTGTTAAAACAATGGGATTTGAGGGTTCTTTCAGAATTTCAAAAGATTATCTTCAGCCTATTCTTAAATCACAGGCTATTGTTTTAGCAGCTTTTATCGCACTGCCAGAAAAAGAAAGTACTGCAATTATAATAGGTATAGTCTACTTTATTCTCTACTTAATATCAGCAGGTGCCTCAAAAAATTCATATAAAATTGTAGAGAAAACTCAGTCTGAAGACAGGGCAACTATGATGCTGACAGCTCTATCTGCATTAATTATATTTACAGCGGCATTGAGTCTTTACTTTAAAATTTATCTTATTACAATTATATGCTTTATAATATTTTTCGTTATTCAAAATATTTGGAGACCCATACAGGTTTCACAGTATGACAGCATATCCGATAAAAATCAGCAGGCAACAATACTTTCAATAGAATCTCAAACCAAGGAGGCAGGAATATTTATAATGGCTCCTATTGCAGGAAAAATAGCAGACACTTTCGGAATTGAGGGCTCACTTCTGTTTATTTCAGTAATACTTATATTATTAACCATTTATTCAATAAAAAAATCAGACTAATTAAAATTAAGAATCTCTTTTTCAATATAGAAAAGCAAATCATTTCTAAAAACTCTTAAATTTTCATACTTCATATTTCTTAAATAGTAAAATTCAATTATCTTGCATAATTTATAAATGAAGTGTATAAGTTCTCTATATGACATCTTTTGTGAACCAAATCCGGAAATTCCTTCAAATTCAAATTGATATTTATATGCTTTAAAAGAATCTCTAATTGCCTCAAAAGAGTTATAGACTTCACTTTCTATAATACCTTTTTCGAGTTTAGCTTTTAATGAATCATGAATAAAATTGAGCCTGAACATCTTACCGTCACTTTCATTATAATAATGATTTAGAAAACTATAATATTCATGAAGTATTTTTCTATAAGCATAGGCATCTTTAACTACTCTGTTAAAATCAAGAATCTTCATTGCATGATTACCCTTATCAAGATACTCTTTTACTGCAAATTCGTTCATTCTCCATCCGAGGGAATTGGAACTCTTTTCGAAAAGGGGGGATATTTCACGTTCATACCTTATAAACATATCAACATTTTTATCAACAATTGACTGTTTATTTATAATTTGTATTACCAGTTCCAGAATATTTGAAAAATCAAATTCGAAATTAAAGCTTTTTTTAAGAAAAAATTTAGAGTATGTTGAACTAAGATAAAAGAAATCACTTATAGATCTCTTTGCAAGTGTCATTAGAAGATGTTTAATATTAACAAGCGATTCATCTAACTCCAAAATAAGTGAATTTGCAGAATTTACAGCGTCATCAATTTCTATTTGATCAACGGAATTCTGCTGTAAAACTGACAGAAATACATTCTCAATATTTGTTATATAATAAAAATAGAGACTCTGCATCTTCAATTCCCAGGACATCCTGTTTTTTATATCAGACAGTCTCATTTTCATCTGATCATTGAGAATTATACCTTCAGTTGTTTGATAGTTATCCCACTTATCCGGTATTTTAATTAATTTTTTTAGAACTGATTTATCTTCATTTCTTATTACAAACCTGTAATAATTCATTTTTGCAATAATATATTCTTTTTCGAGTTCGAAAACAGTCTTCAAATCATCAGAATAAATAGTTTTATTATTTTTCATTTTTAGTTTCCACCAGTCTTCAAGTACATATCAACAAAGTAAGTCTACATTATCAACTGAATTTTACAGTTACAAACACAGTATAAACACCTTATTAAAATTAATAAAAAAAAATTTTGCCATTCTTATTAATTGAATTAATTAGTTGCCAAATAGTTTCTTTAAAACATCATACATATATACGCTTTCTGACCAGAGAAATATTTATT
>CAYNFB010000310.1:0-4231 GCA_964396355.1 uncultured Leptospirales bacterium
AGAGCGCCTGATCCAGATCACGGGAATCGTCATTGTCCACAGTTACAAAGGGAAGATCTGTGAGATCCTTCAGCTGAGGATCATCAATTCCCGGGTCAGACAGTATGGACCGGACCTCGTCCATTACAGGCCCGGGGAAAAGCGGATTCACCTTCATTTTTTTAAGTTCATTATAATACCGGGATAAAACCGTACCCCTCCTGCAGAGAATAGAAAATGAAGGTTTATCACCGGTAAATGAAACAGTGACAAGATCTCCTGCTTCAAGGGAGAGGCTGTCTTCAGGAAGAGGAACTACAGTCGTGCTGTCGAAAAAATCAACCAGCTCAATTGAATTTTTTGCATTTCTGCACAGTGCAATAATCTGGTCACCGGCTTTTTTTTTATTCATATCTGCATCCTCTTTATAAATCCACATAAGTTTACCTGTAAAGGGAGAACAGAGCCTCTCTTCTCTCTGAACGGGGTCTCATACTTCATAAAATGAAGCTGCAGGAAAGATCAATTGTTTTTTATGAAAGCACGAGCCTGAGCCGTTATGTTTACCGGCGACTGTTTTTTATTAGTAATTGACATTAATTATTAAATAATTTAATTATCCTGTTATAATATGACATCGAAGAAAGACAATGAAACTACTTAAAGAAAAAATCCAGGTAATGGGCAGAGCAGTCGACTCGGATATACTGAAGGTCGATTCGTTCCTGAACCACCAGATAGACCCTGAACTGATGATGGCCCTGGGAGAAGAATTTGCCCGCAGATTTGCTCAAGAGGGAATAACAAAAATAATAACGCTGGAATCCTCAGGCATTGCCCCTGCGGTAATGGCGGGACTCAAACTGGGAGTGCCCGTAGTCTTTGCAAAGAAGCAGAAACCGTCCACCATGGGAAGCGGATTCTTCACTTCTTCTGTTCACTCTTTTACCAAACAGAAGAACTACAGCATCTGTTTGTCCTCCTCCTTCCTGAAAAACACCGACAGAGTTCTGATAATCGACGACTTCCTGGCCTACGGCAGCGCGGCAGAGGCTTTGATCGATATTGTGACCCAGGCCGATGCTCATCTTGCCGGAATCGGAATTGTTATAGAAAAAGGCTTTCAGAAGGGAGGAGCGCTTTTGAGAGCTAAAGACATACGCGTTGAATCACTTGCAATTATTGAAGAGATGTCCGAAAACAGAATACTTTTCAGGGATTAAACCTGACTGTATATATAAACAAAATTCTAAAGAAGGATAATACAATGAAAAAGTTAACAACCATTCTCGTTTTTCTTGCGGTATCCACTCTGCTTTTTTCCGGCTGCGGAAAGAAGGACGCTAAGACAGCAGATGGAAAAGATATTGTAATGGGTTTTATCTATATCGGCCCTATCGGTGACGGCGGATGGACATATGCCCAGGATCAGGGTAGACTCTACCTTGAAAAAGAGACCGGAATAAAAACTATTTTCAAGGAATCTGTACCTGAAGGCGCAGAGGTTAAGGATGTCATCAGAAGTATGATAGATCAGGGTGCTACTATTATTGCGGCTACAAGTTTCGGCTACATGGACTACATGGCCGAGATTTCAAAAGAATATCCCGAGGTAAAATTCATCCACTGCTCGGGATATAAAATGACTGAAAATATGGGGAATTACTTCGGAAGGATGTATGAGGCAAGATATCTTTCAGGAATCGTTGCCGGTCTTAAATCAAAAACAGGTAAACTCGGATATGTGGCAGCATTTGAAATTCCCGAGGTAATAAGAGGAATCAACGCATTTGCTCTTGGCGCAAGATCAATAAATCCTAAAGCTGAGGTTAATGTAAGATGGACTCATACCTGGTATGATCCCGCTAAAGAGAAAGAAGCAGCCAAAGCACTTCTTGATGACGGTTGCGATATAATCGCTCAGCACCAGGACACAGCAGGACCTCAGCAGGCTGCAGAGGAAAGAGGAAAATTCTCAATCGGATACAACTCAGACATGAGCAAGATGGCTCCCAAGGCATATATGACAGCTCCTGTTTGGCACTGGGGCCCCTACTACACAAAGCAGGTGAAACTTGTAATGGACAACAAGTGGAAAGCTGAAAGCTACTGGGGAGGCATGAAAGATGACATCGTTCAGCTTGCACCTCTTACAAAAAATGCTCCTGAAGGCGCTGCTGCAAAAGTAGAGAAAATGAAGAAACAAATCGTAGACGGCAAATTCTTCGTATTCTCCGGCCCTCTGAAAGATAATAAAGGAAAGACTGTTGTTGCTGCAGGAAAGAAAATGTCTGACAAGGATATGCTCTCAATGAACTGGTTCGTTGAAGGCGTTAAGGGAAAACTCAAGACCAAGTAAATATCATCACATATAAATAAAAAGACCGCGCGATTTCGTGCGGTCTTTTTATTATACAGCAATGAAGGCCCGGAACTCCGGTTATAATTCACTTACTTTTAGAATATTTATACTCAGGTAAAATATTTGCAAGCCCTCCGTCACTTATAACATTCAGGTGATGTTCAAGCATAATCTCATCCTGGACATTGAGCATGCTCTTCATAGGCTCGGCAATTTTTGACTTCTTTTTAAAGTATATTCCTTCTGCAATAATTTCATCTTTTGTACAGCCCCGATCCAGCATATCAATGACCAGCTTTTCTCTCTCAAAAAATTTATCCATGCATCTGTCCCACACCGCAGGAATATTATCCGAGATTATTCCGTCGTGACATGTGACAAGAGTCACATCACCGACAGCCTTAAGTCTCATAATTGACTCCATATACTGCAGTATGCTACTGTCCACCCAGCCGTACCAGGGGCCCCACTGCCCCACCCCCATATCACTTGTAAATAGTATATTTTCTTCGGGAATATGGAATGCGGTGTGAGACGGCGAATGTCCGGGAGATTTTATTGCCCTCACAGTGAAGTCACTGCATTTGAAGACTGTTCCGTCTCCGAAGGTTTTAAAATTTTTTAATTCTCTATATTTAAGGAATTGCTCAACTGCAGTCCTGAACGGACCGGAGAACTCATAGGGACCGCATGTATTTTCTATAAAATAATCCAGACTTGTAAGATATTTAACTTCATCCTCTGGTATCCACCACTCTGTTCCGGGATGATTTTCTGCAGCGGGACCCCATAACGAATGATCGAGATGATAGTGAGAGATGAGGGCTATATCGGGATTATTATCTGCAAGGAATTTATCCACGTCCTTCCGCCCCAGGTTTATATCAATTACGATAGAAGGATCTGATTTGATGAAGAGACCGGAACTGGTACTGGCAAATGGTGTTTCATCAGGCTGAATATAATCGATTCTGCCTGTTAGTCTGGTGGTATTCATACTTTTCTGCCGCTTATATTATATCAAAAAATTTAAATCGCAATAAAATGCACAGATAAACAGCGGATAACCATTTATCTGCAGCGCCGGTCTCGCTTTAATGAACCTGATTCAGTTTCTACTGCGGTTAACTTCCCGATATTTATATCTTATATCCCACAGCAAGAGCAATATTAACCGATCGGGGTGAAATCTTAAAGGTTCCCCCTTCGTGTATAACATTGGTATTATCAAGAAGAATGGAAAGATTAGAGAAAAAATCGTCGAAGTTATACCCCAGTGAAGCTCTGAGATGAATCTTAGTTGTGATGTTGCTGCTTTTGTCCTCATTTCCATTAATGAAGAAGGTTTTCCATTGATACCCAGGCCCTGCAAATATCATGGGAGTAAAGTAAAAGTTATAAGCCAGAAAGGTATAGGCGTAACCGGGAGAAAGAGCAACTGTGCTGAAACTCCCCCCGTCAAAATCGGCGGCACTTCCATAATAGGGCTGCTGACTTAAGGGAATCAGTTTTTCATCGCTGTAAATAAGCAGATAAGATGAAGAGAACATCAGCATAAAAGAACCTGCACTCTTCAGCTGCCGCTCACTCTGATCAAATGAAGCTGAGAGTGAAAGCCTGTCTCCGCTGAAGATGTAAAATAGATTAAAATCGGCACCAAGTACGTTCAGGTTAGGTATCTGGGGATAGGGATCTGATTTATGCCAGGAATCATCAAAATCTTCGGGGTTGGCCAGATAAAAACCCTTATACCGGTGAAGGTTTAAATCGAATCCGATTTTTCTGCCGAGATAATTAAACTGGAGCTCGAAGTATTCAGACTTTCCGTAGGTCTCTTCATCTTCAACTGTTCTTCCCAGCTTATTTTCCAGCTCTGAAATTATCTGTTCG
>CAYNFB010000311.1:0-4230 GCA_964396355.1 uncultured Leptospirales bacterium
TCGTAGCGGACGTGCTGCCTGGTCAGCTCAATTGCGGATTCGGAGAGACTTTTTTTCAAATCGGCAAAGCATACCGCCGAGACGAGTATGCAGGCCGGAACAATTGTACCTATAAGTAATTTTTTCATAAATTATATCATTTCATCCTTCGTGTATTTCAATATATAATCTGCAGGATCGCAGACACCGTTCCCATATAAATGAACTTTTGATTATTTTTCAGCAAATAGTAATCACAGGTATTATTATTTCAATGCTATTTCAAAAATTTCAGACTGCAATAAGTTTTTATTCAGAGCAAAATGCAGCTGCATGAAAACAGGGGGGCTGAAGCCGCTCTGATCTCAGTCGGCCGGAATCAGGCAACCTGATACAAACCCCAAAACCTCACATAAAAAACCATTCGTGTTCATTGGTGGTTCCATCAAAGAATCTGCAGGAAAAGTACGGCAGGACACAACTGATGAACATATACCTGATTGTTAACCGAAAAAGGATGACAGTCCATATTAATATTGACTGGAATATTCCTGTATGAAATTTGTATTCAACAAAAAGGAGAATATTGATGAATAATTTAATCAAATGCGGCGACTGCGGCAGTGAATTTGAGAAATCAAAAGGCACCTGTCCCGAATGCGGAGCCCGTAATCCTGAATCAGATACTATATTTAAAAAGCTTTTTGTAATTCTGGCTGTTGTTTTAACACTGGGAATAATTATTTCTCTAAGCAGCAAATCATTTCTTTAGAGATGTGAATATCAATATAAAACAATCCCTGAACTCAACTATTATAAATTTCTGCAGAAACAATCTCAATGCACCGCCCTTACTGCTGAGGAAGTTGGTCTATGCTTTCGGGACATTTAAAATTGCCGGAGCTGTATACCTTGCTTTTCAGGGCTTCAAAATAATGCGGAAAAACCGGTAGAGGGCAGATTATGGATACATTGACTTCATTAGGATTATCAGGACTTTTCATTTCGAGCTTTCTGGCGGCAACGATTCTGCCGCTGAGTTCAGAGGGTGTACTCAGCACTCTCATATTCGGAGGATTTGACCTTACCTCGTGCCTTGTTATCGCTTCTGTGGGGAACACGCTGGGAGGGATGACCTGCTACTATCTGGGCAGGATGGGAAAGCTTGAATGGCTCGAGAGGAGAATGAAGATAAGTCCGGAAAAAATAGAACGCACCCGCAGTATGATTAACAGATACAGGAGTCTGCCCGCGTTCTTCTGCTGGCTTCCGGGTGTGGGAGATCTGATTGCAGTTGCTCTTGGATATTTCAGATGCGGCAGCGGGCAGGTATTTCTGATGATGTTCGCAGGCAAGGCTCTGCGCTATATAATATGGGCCCGCCTTACGGTGTGGACGATAAATGCAGTCTGACAGTATGAGTATTCCTTCGTATAAGATCACTCCTTTGAAGATTTCTGCTTCAGCGTGATTTCTACAATTTCGGGACTGCTCCATAGTCTCATGTGCAGCTTCGAAGTGCCGACACCCTTTGTGATAAAAAGAGATGAATACTCATTCTTATAAAATCCTTTCCAGTATTTCTTATACTTTATTGGAAGCACAGGTGCCCATAATCCGAAAAACGTTATCTGACCTCCATGAGTATGACCGGACAAAACCAGATCGATCTTTTTTGTTCTGAGAGTCTGGAAATAGTCCGGATTATGAGAGAGGAGAATTACAAAGTCGGAAAGTTTTGTTCCGGAGATAGTCCTCTCAATATTCTGAGTATCCTCCCACAGATCGCCTACCCCTCCGACCTTGATCCTCTGCCCTTTTTTATTTATCCAGAGTGACCTGTCGTCAAGAATCTCTATGCCGCCCTCCTTCATGAATTTTCGGGAGAGCCCGGCGGACTGCCAGTGATCGTGATTGCCCAGTACCCCTCCGAAAAAGAGAGAAGCCCTGATTTTTTTCAGTTCATAAAATACCGGCTTTATGAAACGGCTGCTTCCCTCGATATAGTCTCCGCCGAGAAGAACGATCTCAGGATTAAGACTGTTCACTGTCTTCACAAGATTTCGAACCTCTTCGATGGAAAAGCCCGGGCCGTGGTGAATGTCCGAGAGAAAGACAATTTTTGTATCTAAGAAATCATCAGGAATATCGGCATGGATAAATTCGATTCTGCTTATACTGACAGAACGGTCCCCGGTAAATGCGCAGACCGCAGAGACAATGCATATCAGAGTTATAAGAACAGCCGCGGCTTTAAAAGTGCGTTTAAATATATTCATACAGTTCACGGTCTCCGGAAAATTTCGTCTTTAACCGGATCAGATTAGCATTGGAGCTGTAAAATTATCAAAGCTTTTTTATATAGAGAAATTTTTATTAAAGAGACTGATTTATTATAAATGCTCCCGGTTCTTCGGAGTGATCCGATCAGGACGAGTTCAGGTCAGGCGCCGGAGAAGTTTATTTTCTCTTCGGATAGGGGTGCGGTATTTCAAGGCCGTAGTTCTTTGCCAGAGACTTTATTGATTCCTCCCTGAACCATCTTACTCCGGTAATAAATTTAAACCACGATGTTTCGGAAAAATTTTCCGACGGGAACTGTGTCTTTGAAATCTCGTAATGATCGAAGCCCTTTTTTGATGCACCGGGGAAGGCTTCCTTTATCCATTTGAATGAATCATATTTCGGGACGCCCTCTCCGTCATCAAAGAGATGGTTGGCTGTAATAAATTTTCTCCATGACTTTTCTCTTTTACCCACATCTGTTTTGCGGCCAAGCTCTTTAAAAAATGCCGCGTAGAGGTTTTCATCAAAATTAAATTCCTCTTTCATGTAAGCGGGATTTTTCTTTAAGTATGATTTAAGGAGTGCTGCTGTTTTTTCAAATGCCTCTGCATATTCAGGGCCGTTGTTTCTTGATGATTTAGCCATGCCCGCTTTCGGGTTGAGCCTGCCCAGATAGTCGGGAGTTTTATCGAAGAGGTATTCCCACCGTGCAGTGGGGTCATCGGGCAGAGCCAGCGCCTGCATATGGCCGTATGTGGGATAGTATGTGTTCAGCTTTTTGAGCGCCTTGTAGATCAGCATTTTAATTAAGTTAACGTCCTTTGATTTGAGACTGTCGATATCATTTTCTTTTGAGAAGATGCCGGAGAATCCCTGATGAGCGAAGGTATCGGCGTATACGTGAAGGGCCATTCCGAATACTTCGGGTTCTTTTTTAAGGGCTGCCTTCATCATGGTATTGATGGAGGGGCTGTCCTTCCTTGCCCTCATCCTTTTGGTGAAGCTTTTGTTTCTCTCATCGTTTTCGGGTTCAAATCTGCCCACAGGGAAGAAGTGAAAGAGAGCGGTGTTTGAAATCATGGCGTGATATGTAATAGTGCTGGGCCTGAGATAGTTGTGACAGGTGGAGGCCCTTGTTATATAGAACTTATTGTTTCTTGAGGTGCAGAGCTTTTCTGCGCCTTCAGGAATGCGGTTTATCACGATGTTGTCGGATTTGTTGTCATCGACGAACTGGCTTGCGTAGGCAATGGTTTCAGCAATGTCATCTTTATAACCGCATATACCTTCAAGAGCGAGAACGGCGTAGTAGTGACAGGATCTTTCCATGGGGGTTGGCCTCCTGATTGATGTGGCTAAAATAAATAAACGATTACTTCATATTTATTCAGCATAATATTTTATCCGTTTGATTAATAAAATTATGCATGTTTTGTAAAATTGACATCTCTGTATATTTTTTTTCTAGTTCTCCACTTATTATATCTTTATCCGTTTTTGTAGTCATAAAAATTTTAGGGTATTCATATTCACCCCAAACACCCTTTAATGGTTTACCTTTTTCTATCACAAAAGAAAGATTGCTTTCAGGCAATAATTTCTCTAAAATATATGCGGCCTTATCAGAAACTAATAATCTATCACTATCAGCATATTCAGATATTCTAAAACCAATATCAATATCTGGCCCGATAAAATCATATTCTTTTAAATCACCTATATTGTAGGAATTTGCTACTCTTTCTTTTAGCTTTTTAGAAGTCGAAATAATTTTTCCGAATCGAAAATTTTGATATTCACTCTTAAAAAAAATCTCATATTCTTTATTATCACTACGATTTTTTTTATCATCCGTTATCAAGAATCCATCTAAATAATGATACCCCGCACAAAATAGTTTGAACTTTACTTCTAGTTCTCCTTTAAATCTATAATGTAAATAATCTTCATATAATTCACAAACGG
>CAYNFB010000312.1:0-4202 GCA_964396355.1 uncultured Leptospirales bacterium
TCGCTCCGATTTTTCTGTTTACATTGAACATCATGAATGCAAAGAGCGTAGTTGACAATACTCCACCGAAAAAATGTTCAAGTACAGTTACAGCTGTTACCAAGGCAGCTGTGGGAGTAACAACGGTAAGAGAAGTCTGAAAAATAAGGGGAATCAGTCTGAGTACAGCGGCTGCTGTGAGTGCCTTTTTCAGACCTGCCTTTGATGCCAGTACCCCTCCTGCAAAAGAACCTGCCACTGATGCGGCCATACCGTAGGTTCCTACCCAGAGGCCTATGTCTGATGCGTTAAATCCTGAATCTATGAGAAAGGGTTTGAACATGGTATCGATCATCACCTCTCCGAATTTATAGGTAGCCACAAAGAGCAGCATTATCCGAAACGACGGGTTCTTCAGTGAATCTCTGAGAATATTAAGAATGCCTGAAATTTTAATTTTCTCCTCTGTCTCAGATCCATCACCGGGTAATTCTCTGTAGAAGATGACGAGAATCAGGGGAATTAGTGCTATTACCGCCATCAACATAAACATTATATGCCATCCAAGCGAAGAGCTCAGCCAGACGAGTATGCCTCCGCTCATCAGCATGCCTGTCTTATAGCCTACAACCTGAACTGCATTGCCGTGGCCGAGTTCATCTCTTTCAAGAATATCCACAGCAAGGCCGTCAACTGCAATATCCTGGGTAGCTGCGATCAGATTCATCATAAAGAGTGCTGCCATCAGCAGGGGCAGCTCGCCCATTGTGGTGAACGATGCTGTTCCTATGGATATGATCAGCAGTATCTGAAGAGGAATTATCCATGACTTTCTTCTGCCGATTTTAGCAGACCAGAATCTGTCCACCAGGGGTGCCCAGAATGCCTTGAAAACCCACGGTGAGGCAAGAAGTCCGGTGAAGCCTATGAAAGTAAGAGAGATGCCCTGTTCCCTCAGGAATGCCGGCAGAGCCGTTGCCTGAAATCCAAAGGGTAGTCCCTGTGATGCGTAGAGAGTAAACAACAGAGAAAATTTCTGTATTTTTAAAAAATCGGTTTTCTTTTTATACGACATAATTTTCATTGTCCTATCGGTTATGATTCAACCGGTACCCGTCTTTTACTTTTTAGTCAATTATTTAAATAACATATACATATGTATGCTAATTTTTTGTTGACGTAAATTGTTTTTATCTGTATATTACATTAATTACACGGAGGTATTATATGAAGGAGTTGAAAGTTCCTGTTGAAGTCTATTCAAGAGTGGTAGGCTATTTCAGACCGGTCAATCAGTGGAATACTGGAAAAAAGGCTGAGTTCTACGAAAGAGAATATCTTACTTTTGATAAAGCTCCTGTTGAGGAGAGTCTTCAGGCGGTATCATAGCTCTTTTAGAGACCTGATATTCATAAATTCAAAGAAACAGCATAACTGCTTTTTTTTGAATTTATGAATACTTATTGTAAACTTTTTTTTTGAATGTGGTTGACAACCGCATCTGTTCACCTTCTATGACTATGTCGATCCGGAGGTGACGCAATGAGCAATAGAGACAAAATCCTGAATTTTCTTCATGATAATCAGAACAACTGGATTTCCGGTGAACAGATCAGCGTTGAGCTTGGCATATCCAGAACTGCAGTATGGAAAAATATTAAAGTACTCAGGGAAAGCGGATACTCCATTGAGTCCTCAAGTAAACTCGGCCACAAATTTCTCTCTACCAATAATGCTATCAATGAATACGAATTAAGAAAAAATATCCAGACTTCTGTCTTCGGAAGGGGGGAAATCCATACCTACTCCGAGACAGACTCCACCAATGTTAAGGCCTTTGAAGTGGCATCTGAGGGTGCTCCTGAGGGAACTCTGGTTATTTCTGAATCTCAGGCAAAGGGTAAAGGAAGGCTGGGCAGGAGGTGGTTCTCTGTACCGGGCAAGGGACTCAATGTTTCAATGATACTGAGACCTCAGATAATGCCCTCATCTGCCCCGGGACTCACCATGGTTACCGCTGTGGCTATGGCCGAGGCACTGGAACAGAGCGGTCTGTCATCCTACGAAATTAAGTGGCCCAATGACATCATCGTGGGCGGCAGAAAGGCAGCTGGAATTTTATCTGAAATCAAGGCGGGCCCTGACGTGATAGACTTCATTATCATAGGTTTCGGTATAAATCTCAACAGTGAACCGTCAGATTATCCTGAAGAAATAAGGGATATTGCATGCTCAATCAAAGATCATGTTAAGACTGAAATTGACAGGTGCGAATTCCTGGGAAAATTTCTTTTAAACTTCGAGACACACTATTTCAACTATATAGAAAAAGGTTTCAAAGATATTCTCAATCTCTGGATCGAGAAATCCGGAATTATTAACAGAAAAATAAAAGTTTCCCTGATAAACGGAGCCTTCACCGGTATTGTAAAGGGTGTGGGAGATGACGGGAATCTTATAGTACATACTGAAGACGGTATCCGAATGGTCAATTCAGGCGATATCAATTACATCTAAAGTGAGGTAAGTTATGAATTTTGCAGTTCTTGCAGGATTTCTATTCTGCATGTTTATAATAGGCATTGGCAATTTCAAAAAAATCAGGAGTCTCAAGGGATTCTACGTGAGCAACCGGAATGGATCTACTTTACTTGTAACCGGTTCACTTATTGCAACTACAATCGGCGGTTCAGCAACTATCGGTCTTGCAGGACTGGGCTTTACTCAGGGGCTTACTGCCGCCTGGTGGCTTCTCTCCGGAGCAGTATGTCTTTTTATTCTTGCTCTATTCTGGGCCGGCAAGGTGAGAGACTATGGAGTATATACTCTGCCCGAGGTGCTTCAGAAACAGTACGACAGTCCGGCCATGAGGCTCATTTCATCAATAATAATTACAGTAGCATGGATCGGAATTGTCGCCGCACAGATGATCGCTGCAGGAAGGATCATGGATATTCTTATGCCTGGCTACTATCACCTCTTTGTTATGATATGCGGAATAATTTTCATCGTCTATACTTTCAGCGGCGGTCAGTTCTCCATCATGCGGACTGACTTTTTTCAGTCCATACTGATACTCGCAGGAATTTCTGCTGTTTTAATAATGTCTTATCTTAAGTACGGACCGGTAACGGGGCTTGATCTTCCGGCAGGTGCTTTGTCATTTCCCGTGAGCGAAGAATTCGGTTACAGCAATATTTTAATGTACTTCCTTTTTATAGGTACATCTTTCATGGCAGGACCCGATATCTATTCGAGAATTTTATCCGCCAAAGATCACAAGACGGCTTCAAGATCTGTTTTCTTTACCGCAATATTCATGGCTGCTCTGGCTTTTTCAATTGCACTGATTGGAATGTATGCAAAGGGGGTCAATCCTGGAATAAAGGCTGAATCTGCATTTCTTGATCTCACAATGAATACTCTGCCTGACGGATTTAAGGGAGTGGTCTTTGCCGCATTAATTGCGGCTGTCATGTCCTCTGCTGATACCTGTCTCCTCACCTCGAGTGTGATTTTATCATCTAATATAATTAAGCCTATATTCAAACTTGAGATAAGTGAGGAAAAAGAACTAAAGTATACCAGATATATAATAGTTGTGGTGGGAATCATATCTCTGACAACGGCTCTTTATATAAATGGTATAATAAAGTCTCTTCTCCTGGCTTTCACTTTTTATACTGCCGGACTTATTGTTCCCATTGTATTTGGATTCTATCGTGAAAAATTGCGTCTCAATTCAAATGGTGCTATAGCCGCATCTGTTACCGGCGGCCTGAGTGCACTGGTGCTGAAGTATATGGCGCTTAACCAGTTTCTCATCTATATTTTTCCTGCTGTAATTGTAATACTCTTTGCAGTCAGCTGGATAACTGGCAGAAAATCACATGCCCTTTAGATCTATGATCTGAGATGTTTCAATACTGGTAAGCCCTGCCCTCTTTGACATGCGCTCAACATGGTACTTCCATTGTTCGGCGCTGTAGGAGGCAGGGTTCTTCAGAGAGTGACATGTTGAGCATTTTTCACGGAATATCTTCTCTCCTGATTTTTTCATTGAACCTGCAGCTAACAGAACTGCAGTAAGCATCATAACTGCGGATATTGCGGGAATGTATTTTTTAGCCATATTAACCTGCCCCCTTTTTGATCTATAGTAGCCAATATAGTGAGGTTTTTAAATAATTTCTCTTTATATTTAAAAATAATATTGAATTGTT
>CAYNFB010000313.1:0-2997 GCA_964396355.1 uncultured Leptospirales bacterium
AATAAATTTATTAAATACTTGACCAAATCTGCTCTAAATGTAAAAATTATATACATAAAGCGAAGATCGGTGCCTATTTTAATTGTAAACAGGTTCTCTGACCCCCGTAGAATGGATTAGTCACTATTATCAGGATTTTAAAAAGCCTTGAGGCTTCCCTGCTGTTAAGGGTTTCGACTTGATAAGGAGGCGTTATGAGGTCAATAGTATTAAAGATATTTAATCTTAAGTCCAGGAAGTTAGTGGAGAAGCTTAAAAACAATTATGATCAAGGTATTGAATATACGACAAGTGAACCCCGGGAGATAAAATCAATAATCCTTGGGATTTCTTTTGGTTTATTCAATAAAGATGCTTTTAAGGAAATACTTGCCGGAGATAAAATCAGTTTCAAGCAGCTGCCGGCAACAGCACCTATAAGCAGGTAGCACGCGTTTTAAATATTATGTGATATATTATCATCAATTTTATGCTAAGGATAATAAATTCACGATTTGGAAGTAAAGAGGCTAATCCAGGCCAAATAAAGATTTATCTGGTTATAAAAGGGACCCCTTAAGGGATCCCTTTTGATTTGGAGGAGGCTGTTTATTCTAAGGCTTTTCTCCCCCCTGCATCTGTCTTAAAATATACTCTAGACACTTGTTTTGTAATATTATTCAAAGTCTGTTAGATGAGAGCCCGGCACGGCATTTCTTGCAATTTTTTTATGCTTCTCAGGCCGGGATGTCATGGGGAACCCCCATGCCGCCAAAGAGTTCACCTGCAGATTACAGCAGCATTAAAAACATCGGTAACGGGAATAAATGCCTTCGTAACAGAATAGATATCCCATATGTTTTTTTCTTTACTGCTGAGCTCCTGTGTTTTGAAATTGTGTATTATAAGAGGATTAAGTATATGAGAATAGTAACAAGACCCGATTTTGACGGAGTGGTATGCGCTGTACTGCTTCGGGATATATTTGAAATAACAGAGCCTGTGAAGTGGATAGAGCCCTATGAGATGAAAAACAGGGCAGGTGAAATCGTCGAAGGAGACATCATCGCGAATCTGCCCTACTCAGAAGGATGCTCACTCTGGTTTGATCACCATCTGTCAAACAGAACAGACGCTGATTTCGAGGGCGCATTCAGGGAGGCGCCCTCTGCGGCGGGAATAATCTTTGAATACTATAAGGGAAAGTTCTCCCGTGATTTTACGGAGCTGGTACACCAGACAGACAGAATCGACTCGGCCGACATTACAATGGATGAGGTGCTCAATTCGGCAGATTATCCATTCATGCTTCTCTCATCGACAATTTCCGGAAGGGGAGAGGAGGATGAGGCTTACTGGAACAGGGTTGTCGGCCTCCTGCTGTATCGGACCGTTGAACAGGTAATGGAGGATGAGGAAGTTCGTGTCAGATACTCAGCAGTACTTGAAAAGGACAGGATCTACTCCTCCATCCTGAAAGAACATACTGAAGTTCTTAAAAATATATCTGTCACCGATTTTCGTGCCCTTGAGATTGAACCTAAGGGCAACCGCTTTCTGGTCTATTCGCTGTTTCCGGATATTCTCGTGGATGTGAAAATAAGGTATAACAAGAATGACCGGACCAGGATTGTCCTTTCCATGGGCCAGAATATATTTAAGAAAGGGAATCGTATTAATCTCGGCGAGATAGCTTCTCTCTATGACGGAGGGGGACACCGCGGTGCAGGTTCGTGCAGCTTCCCCGTATCTGAAGCGGAGGAAACGATCAGAAAAATAACAGAGGTTCTGGAAAAACAATGACTGAGAAATGCAGTAAATGCGGAAGTGTATCGGATGAGTATTTTTCAATAGACGGGGCGATTATCTGTAAGAGCTGTATGTATGGAGATTCAGAACCTGTTAAGGTCTATCCCATCGGTGTGGTTAAAAATGGTCAGAAGAGATCGAAGCTTCCCTTCGGCGTGAAGAATAAGAGCGGGGTATCGGAGATAATACTCCTGGAATCCCAGAGGCCATTCCTCTATAAGCTGGAGGATGAGCAGTATATCACCGTGATATTTCACCTTCACAAATCGCGTCCCGTGAAGTCGGTATTCAGGCGCGGCCTTGACGGGAAGAAGGTGGGGGTCTTTGCATCAAGAACTCCCGACAGACTTTCGGGGCTGGCAATCTCAGATGTGAAGCTTCTCAGGGTGGAGGGGACATCTCTCTTTGTGGAAGGACTGGATGCCGTGGATGGTACGCCCGTTCTTGATATTAAACTCGGACTGAAGGGAAAGTAATAGACCGGTGAGTCTGAATAAGACAGAGAAAAACTTCGGCCCGGCATGGCCTGTTATCTACAGGCGAAGCACAAAGGCCCGGCGTATAATTATTTCCATCAAACCCGGTGAGGGCGTTGTGGTTACCCTGCCCCGGGGAGTGAAGATTTCCGCCGGAGAGAATTTTGTTAAGCAGAAGTCTCAGTGGATAAAGAAAAAAATTGACCTCATGGAGGAGCGCGGTTCTGCCGGAGTGGTGTTTGATGAGAACAGTGAATTCTCTGCAGGCAGCCGGAGACTCTGTATCCGGTCACACGAGGGAGAGCGCATAACTGTGCGTGTCTCAAAGGAGGAGATTTCTGCCCGTTATCCCTGTTCGATGGATGTGAAAAATAAGCAGTTTCAGGATGCCGTCAGGGCGGGAATAGAGAAGGCCCTCCGGCTGGAGGCCAGGGAATATCTTCCGGGAAGAACAGCCTTTCTTGCAGAGAAACACGGATTTTCATACAGAAAGGTTTTTCTGAAAAACGCAAAGACCCGGTGGGGATCGTGCTCATCGGTCAATAATATCAATCTGAATATTCACCTCATGCGGCTTCCCGATGAACTTATAGACTACGTCATACTCCACGAACTTGCCCATACCGTGGAGAAGAACCACGGGCCGGCATTCTGGGAACTTCTTGAAAGAGTGTGCCCCGGTCCGGGTGAGAAGGTCTCAAAACCGATTTCAGAGACCCGAATGATTCCTGAA
>CAYNFB010000313.1:3007-4188 GCA_964396355.1 uncultured Leptospirales bacterium
ATTTAATCCGTTATGCCTATGCAATGGCAGAGCGGGAGGGTGAAAATAAAACAGTTGTGTTGCGCCATGTTTGCCATTCTGGGAACTTCTTGAAAGAGTGTGCCCCGGTGCAAAGTTTATGCGGAAAAGGCTTAAGGAATATAATCCCGGTCTATGTCAGGCTCCCTGACTATTCATCGCCGATGAGAACCCGGTAGAGAGCCTTGAGCGCATTGTCAGCGTAGTAGCTCTGCACTCCCATGTGAAAACTTATCTGTGCCGGACCCTGATCAATTATTTCTATGTTTATATTGTTGTCCTTCATGGCAAGAGCGGCCTCTGCGATAACTCCCGGATTATGTTTCATCCCCACTCCCACTGGTGAGAGAATGGATATATTATAGTGAAATTCTACGTTGTCCGGGTTAAGCTCTCTGCGTATGGTTTCCATGAGATCATCCTCGCATCCTACCAGATCATCCTGATTCATAATTACTGAAAAGTCGTCCCGGTCTGTGGGATAGTGATGGGTGCCTATGCCGAAGTCTTTCAGTATGTTCAGTACACTGTTGACAAAACCGATCACCTCCTGAGAACCGTCTTTTTCCAGATATAGATAGGCTATATTGTCAAGACATGCTATGCCGGCGGTTACCTCCTCAGGTACCCTTTCGGCAACTATCATTGTTCCCTCCGAATCAGGGTTATTCGTGTTTCGTATATTTATGGGAATATTCTTCTTCTTGCATCTGACCATGGCATCATAGTGAAAGACATCAAATCCCTTGGATGAAAGCAGGCGTATTTCTTTATAGGTCAGCCTGGGTATCACCTTTGCGTCTTTAATTATGCGGGGATCGGCCTGATATATTCCGTCAATGTCGCTCCAGTTTTCATAGAGTGACGCTTCTACTCCGTATGCGACCTCTCCGCCTGTGAGATCTGAACCGCCTCTGGAGAAGACTGTGATGTCGCCTGAGTCTGTCACTCCGTAGAAACCGGGCATCACAGAAATGCCTTCACAGCAGAGATTTTTTTTTAAATTCTTGTAGCTCACCGGCCTGATTTTGGCTCCGGTAAAACTTTCCTGGAGGATAAAACCTATGTTTTCCGGCAGCTTCAGTTCGGCATTGATGCCTGATTTCTGCAGGAGAAGAGGGGAGCGCCTGCAGAAGCAACCTTTGAATCACTAACCCCCTGGA
>CAYNFB010000314.1:0-3057 GCA_964396355.1 uncultured Leptospirales bacterium
CTCCGAATGCCTTGCCCAGAGTACCAATGAGAATGTCAACTTCTGCACCAGTGTATTCTTCTGTGCCTCTGCCTGTTTTGCCGAATGCTCCGACTCCATGAGAGTCATCTGCAATTGTTATTACGCCTTCTTCAAATTTATCATCAAATTCTCTGCAGATTGGTACAAATTCATCAAATGGACAGAGATCCCCGCGCATGGAGAAAATTCCGTCTGTAATGACCAGTGCTCTTTTTCCTTTGCCCACTGCCTGTGTGAGTTTCTCTCTCAGATCGTTCATATCATTGTGCTTGTAAATGAATTTTCCTGAAGGTCTTGCAAGTCTCATACCGTTTATTATACAGTTGTGATTAAGCTCATCACTTATGATTACAGTCTCATCAGTACAGAGAGGCACGATAACACCCATACTTGAAACATATGCCGATGAGAGAATGATCGCATCTTCCCGGTTGTGAAATTTGGCTATTTTTTCTTCAAGATCCTTGTGTATCTTATATGTGCCGCTAATGAATCTTACTGCACCGGGGCCGACTCCGAATTGGGCGGCAGCCTTTTCCTCAGCCTCGATAACATCCTTCCGCATTGACATTCCCAGATATGAGTTGGAATTCATTCTGATAAATTCCCTTCCTTCCATCCCTTCAATGACGTATCTGGGACCTTTATTTTCTGATGCTGGTATTATTGCAGAAACAACCATTTCTGATCCTTTTGCGGTTCCTTTTGTCTCAAGCTCTTCCACGTGGCGGGCAAGAACTTTGTTTAATTTTTCAGTTGCCATCTTTCTTACCTCAGTAATTTATTTTAAGTTTTTTAGATAGTTCGCTCAGCATATGCTCTGTCATCTCTGTAAGCTTGTATTCAGGGTTCCAGCCCCATTCTTCCCTTGCGGCGGAGTCATCCATGTAGTTGGGCCATGAATCAGCAATGGACTGTCTTACCGGATCAACATCATAATCCATTTTGAATCCGGGTATATGTTTAGATATTTCGGCGACGATTTCCTCAGGTGTGAAGTTCATCGCAGTAACATTGAATGCGTTTCTGTGCTTCAGTCCGGCAGGATCTGCATCCATGAGATTTATAGCGGCATTGATGCAGTCGGGCATGTACATCATGTCCAGAGAAGTACCTTCCTTTAGAAAGCAGGTGTATTTTTTTTCTTCCAGGGCTTTGTAGTAAATCTCAACTGCATAATCGGTAGTTCCGCCTCCCGGAAGAGCTACGTGGGATATTATTCCCGGATATCTCACTCCTCTGGTGTCGACTCCAAACTTAGCGTGATAGTAGTCACAGAGCAGCTCTCCTGCAACTTTAGTTACTCCGTACATCGAGGTAGGCCTCTGTATTGTGTCCTGGGGAGTTGCATCAGCCGGTGTAGACGGGCCAAATGCTCCGATAGAACTGGGAGTGAAGAGCGAACAGTTTTCCTGCCTCGCTACTTCAAGAATATTATAGAGGCCGGTCATATTTATCTGCCATGCAAGCTGAGGTTTGGCCTCGGCAGTTGCCGAGAGCAGTGCCGCAAGGTTATATATAGTGTTTATGCCGTATTTTGTAACTGTATCAGCAATGATCCTGGCGTCTGTAACATCGAGAATTTCAAACGGTCCGGATTCCATTGCTTCACTTCCCGGAATTTGTCTCAGATCTGTGGCTATTACATTATCTGCGCCGTAGAGCCTGCGAAGCTCTATTGTGAGTTCACTCCCGATCTGACCGAGAGCACCTGTAACTAGGATTTTTTTCATGTGCCGCTCCTTAAAAAAAGCAAATTAAAATATTACGAACATGTTAAATAATCCAAGATCTACCTGTGATTTCAGTCAAGTTAAAAAAAATCAGGTTGTTGTTTTCGTTATTGGTGTAATTTGTATAGAATTTTTTATATATTGCCGCCGGTGTTAAATCTGGATTTCCGGAATGCGGCAATTTTCAATATATGGTTTTTTTCTTCTCTGCATATTGCATCAACTGTGTCGTAATCGCTGCCTGTCAGCAGAAGTTTTATCTCCTGGAAAAAAAGTAATGTATTCTTTTCCAGGTTTATCGAAATTTTTGTTATCTGATCTACCGTTTCAGGTATTTCCTCTTTTAGCCATATAATTATCTCTGACACAAGCATATTTACATACATCCGGTGCTCGTCAGAGAATTCTAATTGCTGATCTTTATTCTTTCCCGTTACTTCTCTGAGGATAGCGGTGTAGGTTGCGAGATGATTTTCGTCTTCAGAGGCAAGAAATGACAGAATATCCCTGAGGCCGGGATCATCAGTAATGTTGAGTTTTTTCTTATAGAAGTCTCTGCCCGCTTTTTCAAGACTCACTGCTGTTTCCAGAGCAGTCTCAACATTAATTACACTTTTGAATAATTCCATTCTATTTCGGCTCCGCTGATTTTTTATTATAATATAAGGTTTCAGCTGCCCGATGTAAAGTATTTGGAAGAATTTATAATGGAATTGATATCCTGCTGATTTATTTGATTATGATCTGACTATTATATATATTGAAAGAGAAGGGGATATTGTCTGCACAGCATGTGTCATGCGAAATAATATCAGAGTATATGTATCTTTAAGGAGGGTAGCTATGCTTAATTTTTCTCTTTCACCGGATCAGGAAAAAATAAAAATGAAGGCCCGGGAGTTTGCAATAAACGAAATTCTCCGTTCCTCATGGTTCTACGACCAGATAGATGAAATACCCGTACATATACTCAGGAAGGCCGGTGAAGCAGGTATTATGAATGCTGATATCCCTGTGAAATACGGGGGGAGAGGAGCCGGTCTTGTCGAGGCTGCCCTCATGACTGAAGAGATCGCTGCTGCATGCCCGGGGCTTGCGACTTCAATTTTTGATAACTCACTTGGGATGGAACCTCTGATTCTTTCGGCTAAGGAACATCTGAAGAAAAAACTGAATACTTTGATATTGATTACAGCAATGTTGAGCAATTATCCTCATATACTCCGGAATTTGTGCTGGAAGGTTTCTACGAGGGGTTTATTAGCTGTGCACCGTATATTACACAGATAGAAATCTATTGTGA
>CAYNFB010000314.1:3067-4149 GCA_964396355.1 uncultured Leptospirales bacterium
AGGAACATCTGAAGGAAAAATACCTGTCTCAGATAGCCAGAGACTTAAAGATCATATGTTTTGCCACATCTGAACCAATGATGGGATCTGATGTGGCAGGGATGCAGTGCAGGGCTGAAAAGAAGGGAGATGATTATATACTGAATGGAACAAAGTACTGGATAACAAATGCAGGAATTGCCGACTATATGACAGTTTTCGCAACTGCAGATCCTGAGAAGAAGCACGGCGGTATATGTGCATTTATTGTAGAGAGAGATCAGGAGGGCGTCACTGTGGGGAGGCACATCCCGAAGATGGGCCAGAGAGCTTCAAATACGGCAGGCTGGAATTTCAAAAACGTCAGGGTTCCGGCCGAGAATGTTCTTGCAGAACAGGGGGAAGGCTTCGTTCTTGCAATGAAGACTTTTTCCCGGACCAGACCAATAATCGGAGCCTTTGCAGTGGGGGCAGCGCGCTCTGCCATGGAATACGCCATTGATTATGCGAAGAAGAGGCGCGCCTTCGGTTCTAAAATTTCTAACTTTCAGTCAATACAGAACAAGATTGCCGAAATGTACCAGAAGGTGGAGACTTCCAGACTTCTGGTCTGGAAGGCAGCCTGGGAGGCTGATAATGATATGGACCCGACTATAAGTGCATCAGTTGCAAAGTTCTATTCAACTGAATCTGCCATGGAGGTAGTAAACGATGCTATTCAGATTATGGGCGGATACGGTTACACAAAGTATTATCCCCTTGAACAGCTTTTCCGGGACACAAGACTGTTTACTATTTATGAACGAACAAGTGAAATACAGAGGGTGATTGTGTCGGGGTTTGCCCTTAACTCCTACGAATCAGCTTTGCCTCCTCTGGAAGATTTGCACGTTGTGCGTGATTTTGATCCAATGGATGATGAGCATATAAACAAAAAAACATGGAGATGCAGAATCTGCGGATATATACACGATGGTGAAGAGCCACCTGATGAATGTCCGGTATGCTTTTTCCCGAAATCCAGTTTTAAGGCGATTGAATATAAGGATAAGGGCGCAGAATAGGCTGAGGTCAAAATTGTTGTAAATAATCAGTTTTGTATA
>CAYNFB010000315.1:0-1396 GCA_964396355.1 uncultured Leptospirales bacterium
GAAGGCTTGCCGCACTATTTTTTATGATACTGAGGTAATCTCTCTGTGAATCATCTATAGAACTTCTCATGAGCAGTTCGATAAATCCGGTGATGCTGTTCAGGGGAGTCCTTATCTCATGACTCATATTGGCAAGAAATTCGCTCTTCGCACGGTTTGCAAGTTCCGCCTCACGTCGGGATTCCTCAATCTGATCCATGGCTCTGCGCCTTTCTGTTACATTCCTGAGAATAATCAGAACCTCATCATCCTCAATTGCAATAAAGCGCGCCTCGTAAAACTCCTCCCCGCCGGGAATGGTTACGGGATATTCATAAATCTGAATCTCTCTCGTTCTGATTGCTTCTGAAATATACCGGACAGTGCCGGTTGCCACTGACGTGGGGAATACCTCGTCAATTTTATTGCCCAGCATCTTATCAAGATAGACTCCCTGATTGTTAACCCGGAACATGATATCGGGAACTGCTTCAACCAGAGCCCTGTTCCTTGCCTCACTGTCGAAGAGGGCCTTTTCACTGAGCTTTCTTCCTGTAATATCGCCGGTAAGTACGACGAAACCAACTGATTCATTGCGGTCATCTCTCATGAGGGAGACCTGTATATCCAGATATACAACCTCATCGGGGCCGAGCCTGTAGTCCCTTGTCTCGCTGTAGCCGTTTCTCTTTGCCTGCTCGAAGAGAGCCATGAGAAAATCCCGTTCATCATCACTGTAAAGAGAGTAAATATTGCGCCCCATAAGATTATCACGGTCCTCATGGCCGTGAATATCCAGGAAGGCCCGGTTAACCTGATTGATATTTCCGTGGAGATCTGTAACGGCTATTCCCTCGGGAAGAGTCTCGAAAAGTACACCGAATTTTTCTTCAGACTTCTTCAGCTCCTCCTCTATATTCTTCAGATAGGTAATGTCCTCGTGAATAGATATATAATGAGTTATTTCCTCATCGTCACTTCTGTAGGGAGAGATGGACACCAGAGCCCAGAAGATGCCGCCTGTTTTTTTTCTGTTGCAGAACTCCCCCTTCCATCTGCTCCCCCGGCTGATTACCGCCCAGAACTCGCGATAGAAATCACTGTCGTGATAGCCCGACTGGATAATGCTTATATTCTGTCCGATCAGCTCATCGGCAGAATATTCAGACAGCCTGAAGAAGTTCTCATTGGCATACTCGATTATACCCTTGCTGTCTGTAATTATTACAGCAGCCGGAGTCTGTTCAATTACAGCTCTGAATTTTTTCAGATCCTTTGCAAGAACCGCCTCGCGGGTCATCTCTTTGATTGTGAGAACCCGGTGTGTTTCATTATCAATCACCATAGAAGATGAGTGAATATCAGCGTGATAGGCGCCCCCGCCATCGTGGAGGGTCACAATACAGCTCACATCATC
>CAYNFB010000315.1:1406-4146 GCA_964396355.1 uncultured Leptospirales bacterium
AGAGAACCTCCGTCAGCCAGAGAAAGAAAGAGATTGAGATGCATTCCGCCGGAGAGATTCCCATGGGTACGAATATCACAAGCATTATTCCACAACTTAACAATTCCATTAAGGTCTGTGACGATGAGAGGCACATCGACGGTATTTATAAATTCCACTATTTTGGCATTGACAGGAGACATGGGCTTTCTCGTATTATATATTATTAGCAGTACACCTTATTAACGAACGAAATCAGATTATTTTCAAGATTAATTTTTTATTCTGTGAGATTATTAGGAGAAATACATGAAAGAGAGCGGGAGTCTTTACATAATAGCCTCATCAATAGGCAATCCCGAAGACATGACACTGAGAGCTATGAGAATTCTCAAAGAGGATATCGATATTATCTACTGCGAGGATACCAGGCAGACCAGGTGGCTCCTGAACTACCACGGAATAAACATGCCTCTGAAATCGCTCCACACCCATTCTGACAGCAGAAAAATAGAGAGCCTGATAAAAGATGTGCAGTCGGGTCTGGATGTTGCATATATGACAGATTCGGGAACTCCCGGGCTGTCCGATCCCGGAAGCCGCGTAGTTGCGGATGCCAGAGACGCGGGGATAGAAGTCATACCCGTTCCCGGAGTGTCAGCCCTGACAACAATTGTGTCTGTGTCTGGATTTCCTGATAAGAATATTATATTCGGAGGTTTCCTCAGCAAGAAGCCGGGAAAACGCAAAAATGAGATGGCCCGCCTCATGGAACTGGAGGGCATAATCGTTATATATGAATCTCCCCACCGGATAAAGAAGACCCTGGCCGATGTGAGCGAGGTATTTGCAGGAAGAAAAATATTTATAGGCCGGGAGATGACCAAAAAATTCGAAGAATACATAAGCATAGAGGCCGATGATATACCCGATTTTCTTGAAGAGCTTACAGACAAGGGAGAATTTGCAATTGCCATATTGAACAAGACCCTGAAAAAAAATAAATACGAAGACTAAGGCGGGCAGCCTTTAATAAGTTCATATTAAATTTGCCTTATTTGTTTCTTCATTTTATTTTAATTATTGACATGATTTTACAGGTGAAGGCAATAAAATATCACTGT
Source organism: uncultured Leptospirales bacterium (assembly GCA_964396355.1). GTDB lineage: Bacteria > Spirochaetota > UBA4802 > UBA4802 > UBA5550 > CAYNFB01. Next base: position 2,510 of record CAYNFB010000315.1, read on the forward strand.
TTTTTAAAACAATTTATAAAGTAAGGAAGTGCCAGAATTGACGTCAGAAAAACTTAAAAAAGTCATCAGTGAAGACAAAGAATATCTTTTTCAGAACTACGGAGACAGACTTCCCGTTTCTTTTGTAAAAGGAGACGGATCATATCTCTATGACCAGGACAACAAAAAGTATATCGACCTCTTCTCGGGAATAGCCGTATCATCACTGGGTTATTCAGATCTGTCCTTTCAGAAGGCTCTCCACGGCCAGATTGACAAAATTATTCACTCTTCAAACTGGTTTTTAAACCAGGAGCAGAATGAAGCGGCCAGGCTTGTTTCAGAGACATCCTTTCCGGGAAAGACACTCTTCGTAAACAGCGGCACAGAAGCAAACGAAGCCGCAATCAAGCTTGCCAGGAGTCACGGGCTTTCAGTCTCTCCGAAGAAATATAAAATAGTGACATTCAATGATTCATTTCACGGCAGGACATTCGGAGCAATGTCTGCAACAGCTCAGAAGAAAATTCACGGAGGCTTTGGCCCCATAGTCCCGGGATTTATATATATTCCATATAACGACAGAAAGGCGCTGCGGAAAACGCTGAAGAAGGACAAGAACATAGCCGCAGTGATGTTTGACCTGATTCAGGGAGAGGGCGGAATCAATGTGGCGGAAGCAGATTTCGTCAGAGAGCTCTTTGACCTCTGCAACCAGAAGGGTATTTTGACAATTGTAGATGAAGTTCAGACAGGAATCGGAAGGACAGGAAAACCATACGTCTTTCAGAACTATAATGTAACACCGGACATTCTCACTCTTGCAAAGGGGCTGGGCGGAGGGGTGCCAATCGGCGCACTTCATGCGAAGAATTTTCTCTCCCCCTATCTGCCTGCGGGAAGTCACGGCACTACATTCGGCGGAAATCATCTTGCAACGGCTGCGGCCTCTGCTGTGCTGAAGGAAGTTAAGAAGAAACAGTTTCTCTCTGCGGTACAGTCATCGTCTGAATATATTTTCAAGCGATTGAAAGAGATTAAACTCCGGACTGAATATATAAGGAGCCTGCGGGGTATAGGGCTTCACATAGGAATAGAAATAGCCGAGCCGGGAATGCCTCTTGTGAAGGAGGCTCTTGAGCAGGGACTGATCATAAACTGCACGGCGGGAAATATAATAAGAATAATGCCGCCTCTGAACATAGACAGGGACACGCTGAAAGAGGGCATGGATCTTCTGGAAAAAATAATACTGACTAAGGGCGAAGAATATGAGAATACCAAAAATTAAGACTGAAGACTTCCTCACACTCTCCGATCTGACAAGAGAGGAAATCATCGGGCTCTTTGAATTATCCGCACAGCTGAAGAAGGATGTTAAAAAAGGAAAGTTCAGAAGAGTTCTGGACAACAAGACTCTTGCCATGATATTTGAGAAGAACTCCACAAGAACCAGAGTCTCCTTTGAAACAGGAATGCTTCAGCTTGGAGGACACGGACTCTTCTTAAGCAGCAACGACATACAGCTTGGAAGAGGCGAAACAGTTGCAGATACAGCAAGAGTGCTTTCCAGATATAATGACGGAATAATGATAAGGACTTTTGAACACGAGAAAGTTGTGGAGCTGGCAGAGTGGGCATCCATACCGGTTGTTAAC
>CAYNFB010000316.1:0-4131 GCA_964396355.1 uncultured Leptospirales bacterium
CAGAAATGATTGAAATCAAGTAAATTTCTGAATGGGGTTAATTTGACGCTTACGACATTAATGACTGAAGTTAAATTCAATCCGGTTAAACAGGAAGTTGCTTCAGCCAATGCAATTTACTTTCTTATCTATGAAAATTCCTAAAATAATAAATTTATGCAGGGTGTTTGTATAACACTTTTTGTTTAAAATTACATTTTTAAATAATTGTTATTGTTTATTTTTTTAGCATTGATGTGCTAATTTTATTGACTTAAGTTCTATTACAGATCATAAGTGTTGAATTGTCTTACCAGTTTATCATTTGACTGTTGGTGATGATTAATAATTATTAAATATTTGCGGAGGCAGGTATGAAGTTTAGCAGAATAATCGCTGTAATTCTACTGTGCGGGGCAGTTTTTTATGCCGATTTGAGCGCAGAAGCCGGGTGGAAGTCTTTTAAGAAAAAGATTGAGAAGGTAGCGGGAAAAAAAGATAAGAAAAAAAAGAAAGATCAGAATACTGTTAAAAATGATGGAATTTATGCTGAAAATTACGGTTCCGGTGTCCGTAAGTCAGGAGGAAAGTGCGCCTGGATTGAACTGAAATCTGTACAGGACAGTGACAATTTCCAGTTCAAATGCATTAATGGCAGTTGTAAAACGGTTGCTGTTCATGGACGAACTTCAAGAGGTCTTTGGCGGACTCTGTATTATGGGAAGCTGGAAAAGGTAGGTGCTGGAGCTGTTTTGTCGGGTAAAAGGAAGAACTATACACATCTTGTCTTTTCTGTAAACGGTGCTCATGAAAGCTATGACAGGGTTGCTGCAAAGATGGAAATAATAAAAAGAACCGGAAAAACTGAAAATAAAGCAAAAGCTGAAAATGCAGATAATCGAAATAAAATCAATTTTTCTGAAATTAAGCTCAACAAAGGTGTTAATCTGTATATAGGTAACTCACAAGACGGTAAAGAATATGCTTATATGAAATTTTCAGTCACAAAACCGCAGCTTGCAAACTACAGGGTTAATGTTCTCGATCCGGCTAGGAAAGGCAGCGTTTATGATCAGATTTTCAGTGATCCAGCCTGTACTAAAGAGATAACGGGTAAAGGCGGATGGGACAATCATCCTCAGGGAGGCTCGCTGCATTTCAGGCATTACCAGCTCAGGGCCGGCACATATTACCTTAGATTAAATAATTCCAGTAAAAGAAACAATGGCAAAGTGAAAGTCAATGTTACAGTAATCGAGTATAATCCCAGCTGGATTAATGAAAGAGGGTAGGGCTTAGCACTGGTGTTTTATATCTTCTGAATTTTCTATATTACACCTTCTATCATTGCAGGGTAAACGGTTAATGATAGAAGGGGCGTGCTGTTCTACGCATTTTCAAAGATTTTTTCCGATTCCTAATATACTTCTTCATCACTTAGGACGGCTGCTGCCCGCCCGAGGTGCTTTTCCGGATTTCAGGTTTTCATGTCATTAAATATTTCTTCGCTTGTGTGAAAAGTTATCTTCCCTTTTACTTGGTTGGAGTTGTTACCACCGGTGATAAAAAGTATTGATGTCTGGCTGCCGTCCAGGATTTTCTGCCTGGTCTTGTCCAAGTAGTTGTCTGCCACTACGAGGGTAATGTCATTATACATCCTTACGCATGTGGCATATATTGCATTTGGAATGCCCTTTTTATCTACAGTGGAGAGGATCACGGTCTCTGATTTTTCCTGATCATCCGTTGAAATATCGCCTAAAGTCTAGTTTTCAGGTTTTGAATGAAAGAATTTAAATGGAAATACTGCTGTCCTGTTTATTTTCGTGCAAAAAGGGGAGAAACAGACAATAGCTGGGTTGAGAATTACTGCGATGTGAATAATAACTCCTGCGTGCGTTTTCATGGCTCAGGGAACTCCTGTTGTAAATATCTTCAACCTTAACTATGTTGCTGCAGAGATACTTCATACCCTTGTCGGTAGTTTCGGACTCGTGACAGTTGCCCCTTTTACAGCAATAATCGGGGGATATGTTTTTTCAATACACAAAAAGCAGTGAATTCATTATTAAGATCTTTAAGAGAATCCCCCTCTGTGGGTGGCGAATGGAGTGAACCGTGGACTCTTGCTTCATATGGATAAAGGGTAATGCTATGTTACAAATACGCAATATGTTGCGTAATACTTGTTTTACATCCTTCAAATAATGAAATTGCATTAAAATAAGCATAATATTGCGTATTTAGTTGACGTGAATATCTTCAGTTTATATGTTAAATTATGGATTTAAAAACTATTGGTTTAAAAATAAAAGAAAGAAGAAAGATCCTTCAGATCAGTCAGGATACTCTTTGTTCCATTGCTGAAATATCACAGCATACATTGAGTGATGTTGAAAACGGACGGGGGAATCCCTCGTTGTCGAATTTTATTAAGATTCTTGATGTATTGGGATTTGAACTCAGCCTGCAGGTCAGTAAAACAGAATGAAAAAAGCCAGAGTATATTATAACAATAACCTTGCCGGTATTTTAGAAAAAGCTGATGATAATTCGTATCGGTTTATTTATGAAGATGATTATCTGCATGACCCTGATGCAAAAAGCATAAGTCTCACTTTACCCAAAAAACAGAAAGTTTACACATCAAAAATTCTTTTCCCTTTTTTCTTTGGACTTTTATCTGAAGGGGTAAATAAAATCATTCAGTGCAGAAAACTGAAGTTAGATGAAGACGATCATTTTAGCAGGCTTATTAAAACTGCAGCTTATGATACTATCGGACCTGTAACGATTGAGGAGATAAGGTAATGAATCGCTGTTACGGGTGCTTTAAGGAAATTCCTAAGAAGGATTCCTTCTGCAGAAGCTGTCTGAAAAGAATTTTCAATAATCAGAAAGTGAGTCCTGTTTTGAATTTTGATAAAAAAGATTATGTTGATATTAAGCAGCAGCTAAGTGATCATTTCTCAATCTCAGGTGTTCAGGATAAAATATCTCTGCGAATTGAAAACAATAATTTTGTACCAGTTGAACGCGGAGGCCAGTTTATATTAAAGCCTGTACCTCAAACAATTATTCCGGAGTTTCAGGGGGATGTTCCCGCAAATGAACATCTTACAATGCAGATTGCAAAACAGGTTTTTAAAATCGCAACTGCGGAAAATACACTTCTCCGTTTTAGTGATGGCGAACCAGCTTACATTGTTAAACGTTTTGATGTGGCAGATAAAGGAAAACTGCACCAGGAGGATTTTTGCCAGCTTCTTGAAATCAGTGAAGAAACCCAGGGGAAAAATTATAAATACGATTTATCTTATGAAGCCGCAGCAGAAGTTATCAAAAAGTTTACTTCTGCTGGAATAATACAGCTGGAAAGATATTTTAATATCATCCTGTTTAATTATATTTTCTCCAATGGTGATGCACACCTCAAGAATTTTTCTCTCCTGGAATCAGAGCAGGGTGATTTTGTTCTTTCACCTCTTTATGATGCTCTGTCAACATCAATACATTTTCCCAATGAAGCAAGAACCGCTCTTGACCTCTTTGAAAATTATGAGACAGACAGCTTTAAGGTAAATGGTTTTTATACCAGGGATGATTTTCTGGAATTCGGTAAACGCCTGAACATAAAAGAAAACAGGCTGTTGAAGTTTATTGAAATTTATCTTCAAAAAAAAGATGAAGTGTTGCTAATGATCGGGAAATCTTTTTTATCTGATAAAGCAAAGAATGCATATATTGATTTATTTGAGGATAGGTTGAAGGCTGTTTTGTTGTGATGATGAGAAGGAGAGTTGTTCGGTTTTGTACTGACTGTCTCCTGAAGTCCCGGCCCCCTGAATCCTTGGCCCCCTAAATCCCCCGGAGGGGGACTTTTAAAGAAAAGACTTTTTAAGGGATGCGAATGAAACGAGTCGTAGGCTCTTGCCTGTCAGTAGTTTCTGCTCATTTGTTAATTTGCTTAACAGGTTATACGATTTTTACGAATTTATTTGCTGTTATTGTTTTAATGGCAATGATTTCTTTTTTACACTTTTTTCACTTCTGCTGTATAGCTGCAGGCCTTACAACTACTGCCATTTCATCTGAAGTTTTTTATTATTCTCAGCACAATCCGACAAATACAGGTTCATTAAATTCTGATAA
>CAYNFB010000317.1:0-4127 GCA_964396355.1 uncultured Leptospirales bacterium
AGAGGAACAGAACAGGCAGCAAAGTTGTGTTCCATTTAAAGGAGTCGGGATTTAAAATAATCCAGGTTACAGCAAGCAACCCACACACAATCTGATATGGGAGGCTCTTGTTGCCCTTGTTACTGGCAATGAGATGAATCTTCCATATGAAGTTATAAAGTTTGATTAATCGGAGTAGGATGATATGGGAAGAAAAATAACTATAGAACCTGTAACAAGAGTAGAAGGTCACGGCAAGGTGACAATACAGATGGATGATGCGGGCAATGTGGCTCAGTCCAGACTGCATATTGTCGAATTTCGCGGATTCGAAAAGTTTATACAGGGGAGACCCTACTGGGAGGCGCCGGTGCTGGTTCAGCGTCTCTGCGGTATCTGTCCGGTGAGTCATCATCTTGCAGCGGCGAAGGCCCTTGATGTAATTGTCGGCGTCGGCACGGGTGACGGGCTGACTCCAACAGGAGATAAGATGAGGAGACTGATGCACCACGGGCAGATGTTTCAGTCTCATGCGCTGCACTTCTTTCATTTAGCATCACCCGATCTCCTCTTTGGGGCCGACGGTGATCCGGCAGTTAGAAATATTATAGGTGTGGCCCTTGAACACAAGGAACTTGCTGTTCAGGGCGTTATGATGAGGAAGTTCGGCCAGGAGATAATAAAGGCTACAGCAGGCAAGAAAATTCACGGTACAGGGGCTATTCCCGGAGGGATAAATAAGAATCTTTCAATTGAAGAGAGAGATTCATTTCTCAAGTGTGCAGATCCTCTCAATGCGGATAAGATGGTTGAGTGGTCGCTGGCGGCTATAGAATTTTTCAGGGGATATCATGCTCAGAATAAGGATATGATTGATAATTTTTCAGTATTTCCATCCAGTCACATGAGTCTTGTGAGAAAGGATGGCGCCATGGATCTCTATCACGGAGTTCTTAGAGCAGTTGATACTGAGGGAAATAAAATTCTCGATGATATAGATTATCAGGATTATCTTGATTATGTGGGTGAAGAGGTGAGAAGCTGGAGCTATATGAAATTTCCTTATCTCAGGTCAATCGGCAAGGAGAATGGATGGTATACGGTAGGCCCTCTTGCAAGACTTAATGTATGTGATTTTATCCCTACACCTCTTGCTCAGAAAGAATTCGAGATATTCAAGGCCTACACTAATGGTAAGCCGAATAATATGTCCATGCACATGCACTGGGCAAGACTCATTGAACTTCTTCACTCTGCAGAGGTAATGAGAGATCTTCTCAATGATCCAGACCTTCAGAAGGATGATCTTGTTGTAACCGGGACGAAGCAGAAGGAGGGAGTTGGACTTCTCGAGGCGCCCAGGGGAACGCTGTTTCATCATTACAGAATCAATGATGATGATCAGATCGAAATGGCCAATCTCATTGTGTCTACGACTAATAATAATGAACCGATGAACAGAGCTGTTAACCACGTGGCAAGTTCAGTCTTTAACGGCCAGTCGGAGATAACTGAGGGTATGATGAACAGAGTTGAGATGGCAATAAGGGCCTATGACCCCTGCCTGAGCTGCGCAACTCACGCTCTTGGAAAAATGCCTTTAGAACTGGTGCTTGAGGATTCAGAAGGAAATACTGTTGATCAGAAATGGAAGTAGATCCCTTGAAAGATAAAAAGTTATATGTATACGGATTCGGAAACCCGGGACGTCAGGATGACGCCCTGGGTCCTGCCGTAATAGACAAACTGGATGAGGAAAATTTTCAGGGTATAATAACCGACAGCAACTATCAGCTTAATGTCGAGGATGCCTATGAAATAGGGCAGTGCGATGAGGTTATTTTTGTGGATGCATCTCTTGATGCGGTCGAACCTTTTTCATTTACAAGACTCGAACCGTCTCCTGAAATAACCTTTACTACTCATTCTATATCTCCCGGATCTGTTCTTGCTCTGAGCAACGAACTGTTCGGGAAAAATATAAAAGGCTGGTTGCTTGCAGTAAGAGGCTATGAGTGGGAATTGTCCGAAGGGCTGTCTGCCGGAGCCGTGAGTAATTTTAATAAGGCATACCGGTTCCTTGTTGACAAAATAAAAGACATCACTGATTGTAAATAAACGGTTAACTTCATATTAAGGAGATTTGTATGTCTGACAGGAAAATACTTGTAATCGACGACGACCCGGATATTCTGGAGTCAATAAGTGCAATTTTAAACTCAGAAGGATTTAACGTCGTTACTGCTCTTGACGGTGCCGATGGTTTTGAAAAATTTAAGAGTGAAAAACCTGCTCTGGTCCTCTGTGACATGATGATGGAAAGAGTTGATGCCGGAAGCAAAGTAGCTGAAATGATAAGAAAAGAGGATACCACGACTCCTGTTTATCTTCTCAGCAGTATTGGAAATGCGACTGCATCCAATATCAGTGTGGGTGAACTTGGGTTTAGCGGAGTTTTTCAGAAGCCCGTTGATCCTGATCAGCTTTTAGCTATGATAAACAAGGCTATGAATAAGTAGTGCACTGGTTCAAATCCATTTATCAGGGCTGCTCTCTTGTAGAGGCAGCCTTTTGTTTTCTCCGGGGCCGGCTGTTCTTTCGGGGGGAATTCTACACTTTTTAGTGATGTTTTGCTTTGTTATTCCGTCATTATAGCCCAATTTATCATGTTTTTTAAAAAAATACAAACACTGTCTCTGAGAGATGAAAAAGTAGTTGAACTTTTAAACTGTCGCCTGTAATTCGTTTTAACTGAAATCGGAGAACGTTTATAGATAAATTATTCAGTTCTGGTTTCACTGAATAATAATACTTAGTTTGTATTGTTTTTTTTGTCTTTTTTCAAGAAAAACTTTACAACAAATGTTAATTTGTTTAAAATGCTTTATAAAAAATAGATATATAGAGAATTCAGTTTCATAGAATTCAGCAAAGGGGCCGGTTCCCCATCACAAAACTTTTTAGATCATAGTCTTAATACTAAGATTTGCTTTTTAAAAAAATAAAAATATACAATTTATATTGCTCTGTTACTTTTATATCATGTTCAAGGCTGGTTTTGTCAGATATTTTCGTAGATAGCATTTTCTGGCCAGTGGTGACTCTCTGTGTGCCTCTTCATGGTATATACGATGGCAATAAGTTACGCAGAATTTAAATTTAGGAGTGAGACATGGACAATACTGTTTCTCTTATCATTGATGGTAAAGAGGTTACGGGAGAGAAAGGACAGACTATTCTCGAAGTTGCCCGCGACAATGGTATGAATATACCAACTCTGTGTTACCATCCGAAGGTGAGTAAAACCGGTGCCTGTCGGTTATGTTTGGTTAAAATAAATGACAATATGTTTAAAACATCTTGTACAGAACCGGCCGGACAGGGGATGAATGTAATTACAGAGAGTGAAGAATTAACTGAAATCAGAAGAGGTCTTCTTGAAATGCTTCTTTCTGAGGGTGATCATAACTGTCTGTACTGTGAGGCAAATGGCGACTGTGAACTGCAGGCCCTTTGTTACAGATACGGAGTAGACCCATCGGGGTCAGAATTTCCTTCTCATAAAAGAGAATATGACTGTGAGTCAAGTGAAGGTCTTGTTAGAAATGAGAACAGATGTATTCTTTGCGGAAGATGTGTAAAGGCATGTGCTGAAATTCAGATGAAGAGCGTCTGGAATTTTACCGGCAGAGGCGGACACGCATCTCTGACAGCTGATGCATTTGATAGAATCGGAGATTCAAGCTGTGTTCAGTGCGGAACCTGTGTTCAGCTCTGTCCAACAGGTGCATTAACTTTTCAGACCATTCTAGGCCGGGGTCAGAGCTGGGAACTTAAAAAAGAATCCAGCATCTGTATCTACTGCGGTGTGGGCTGCAAAATTGATTTTTATACGAATAAAGAGGGACAGCTGGTTAAGGCCCTTGGTAATGATGCAGGTCCTAATGAAGGTCATCTCTGTGTTAAGGGACGATTTGGTTTCGATTTTGTTCAGAGCGATAAGCGTCTGACCAAACCTCTTATTAAGAAAAACGGCAAACATGAAGAAGTCGAGTGGGATGAAGTTCTTGACTACGTTTCGTCAAAACTCTCAACAACCAGAGACACATATGGTCCCGATTCAATAATGGCTTTTTCTTCTGCTAAAT
>CAYNFB010000318.1:0-4094 GCA_964396355.1 uncultured Leptospirales bacterium
GGTTCCGGCCCATTGTGCTGAACCCACTGCCGTTAAAGGGATTGTCGACCTGAGGCGGAGGAGTATTGACAACTACGCTCTTTGCATTCATGATGTTCAATGTAAACAGAAAAATCGGAGCGACTCATTATACCATACTTGCCTCATTGGAGGTAATAGGAAAAGCTCCCGGAAGCTGGATGTCCGGACTGGCAGCAGATGCCTGGGGATACACAATACTGTTTTCAGCAGGAACACTATTTTCTGCAGCAGTAATTTTCATACTGCCATTTTACAGGGAAGAGGAATAAACAGCATATGAAATTCAGGCCATGCATTGACCTTCACGAGGGCAGGGTAAAGCAGATTGTCGGAGGCACCCTCAGCAGCTCCGGAACAGTTGAAAACTTTGTATCAGACAAAGATGCTGCCTACTATGCAGATATGTACAAAGAGGATAACCTTTTCGGAGGCCACGTAATAATGCTGGGGCCGGGAAACGATAAGGAAGCCCGGAAAGCTCTCAGGGCTTTCCCCGGAGGACTGCAGATCGGCGGAGGAATAACTCCTGAAAATGCATGTTCATACCTGGACGACGGAGCATCTCACGTCATTGTAACATCCTACGTCTTCAACAATGGAATGATTGACTTCAAAAATCTTGATAAAATTTCCAGCACAGTTGGAAAAGACAGACTGGTTGTAGATCTCAGCTGCAGGAGGAGGGAAGGCCGGTACTTTGTTGTCACAGACCGGTGGCAGAACTTCACAGATTATGATCTGACAGCTGAAAATTTCAGGGCTCTGGAGGAATACTGTAACGAATTCCTTGTACATGCTGCCCATGTGGAGGGAATGAAAAGCGGCATAGACGGTGAACTGGTGAAAATTCTAGCAGAAAAAACTGATATACCGGTCACATATGCCGGAGGAGTCGGCGGTTTAAGCGATATCCAAAGTGTATACGAAACAGGAGAAGGCAGGATAGATTTGACAATCGGCAGCGCTCTCGATATCTTTGGAGGGACTATCTCCTATAGAGAAGTTGTCGCGAGGCCGGAATTCAGCAAGAAAGACTAATGCAGGACAGAGTGAAGAACCTGAAGAAGCTGAGTTCTGTTAACCGGTTTAGTCAGCATTCCGTGAGGATTTATTTCCCCGGCAGCTTTCATCGTTGCAGGATCCGAATTGCCCGAAAGAAATACAACCGGACATCCGCAGTTCTGAGTTATTGTTCTGGCAGCTTCCACACCGTCTATCTTATCATCAAGAACAATATCCATTAGCACAAGATCCGGATCAGTAAAATATGCTGAAACGATAGCCTCTTCACCAGAGGAGACACAGTCGACTACACGATATCCTGCCTTTTCAAGAATATTGCAGAGCATTGCCGAAATAATTTTCTCATCTTCCACTATAAGAATTGTACCTGCCAGATCATTATCCTTGACATCCAGTGATGGTAATTGCCTGACATGTTTGATCTTCCGGTTTCCGAATTGTATCGTAAATTGAGTTTCAGGATTATTTTTAAAGAGGAGCGTACCGTGAAGCTGTTCGGTCAATGCCCTGACAAGCATCAGTCCCATGGATCTGTTCTTGTGTATATCAACTCCATCAGACATAATTGTACCGTTATTATTTACCGACAGTTCATACTGTCCCTTTACATCTCTAAAAAAAGAGATCCGTAGAGTTCCTCCTCCATTGGCAAACCCATATTTAAATGCGTTTATTACCAGTTCATTTATAATCAGACCGCAGGGTACTGCCATATCAATTGACAAAATCTCATCCCCCACATTCAGGACAATTTCTATCAAGTCAGCATATTCCTGATCCATATAAGAATTTTTTATATCCTCTACAAGATCAAAGATATATTCCTTCATGTTTATAAAAGACAGGTTATCATAATGATATAGTTTTTCATGAACAAGAGACATCGAATAAATACGATTCTGAAAAGATTCAAAAAGACTTTTAGCATCATCGTTTGTAATATATTCAGACTGAAGATTAAGCATTCCTGTCATCAGCTGCATGTTATTTTTAACTCTGTGATGAATTTCCTTCAGAAGGATCTCTTTTTCTTTAAGAGAATCCATTGTTTTCCGTTCTGCAAATTTTCTATCAGTAATATTTTCTATTACAGCCAGTACCCTTACTACTTCCTCCTTACTGTTTTTTATAGGAACAAGCTTATATAGATGAAACTGCTTTTTGACAACTACTTCGAATGTAACCTCATTGCCCTGCAGAGCCCTGTTTAAATTTTGAATAATAAGTTCTGCCTTATGAGGCAGAATGTCTGCTACATTAAGCCCAACCATACTCCAGGGGTCGATACCCAGCCTGCGGAACTCCTGACCGGAAGCAAAAGCAACAGAGTAATCTCTGTCAACAATGGCAAGATAAGAATTGGGAAAATTCATTGCAATTGTAAGAAGCAGGGTCTCATTCTCCTGAAGAGTGTGCAGAGCATGTCTGTAATCCTCGACTTCTTCCTGAAGAGATGCGGTTGTTTTGACCAATTCTTCAGCTCTGATCTGAACCAGTGAATCAATATTCCGGTTAATATTGCGTAGCAGAATATTTTTCTCTATTGCAGAGGTGATTTCCCCCAATTGAAAAGGGCGTGTTATATAACTTACTCCACCATAATTAAGAGAAGCACCAATATTCTGTTTCTCATCAGCCATACAGATAACGATGACAGGAATATCAGTAAAATTATAATTTTCAGTTAGTTTGCACATTTTATGAAGCCCTTTCGAATCTGGCATTTCGATATCAAAAACAAGACAGTCAGGCTGCACCTGTTCGACAAGATTAAATGTAAAATTTTCACTATCCTCAAATATGAAGGCGAACTCTCTACCGTTGAAAAATTCGTTGAGTAATCCATTATTCCAGGAATTGTCTGAAACTATCATTATCTCATTTTGTAATTTCTTCATACAACACTCTTTCAGTAAGAATTCTCATAAAACAGAGAAAGTTCTAACCCTGATTTTATATTATTTTAAAGATATCAAATTCTACAAAAAGTTTATGCTATATTTATTATACAGTATAGACCCGGTACTTTCCAGTTTACTTGTCGAGAATCAGAGCATCTGATGAGTAAAAGACAGAAGGAGAGCTCTAAAATATTCAGCTCTCCCCCCGGTAGTAAAACAGTAGAATATAGATTGACTTCAGCGGGTTATCTTTTGTTCATTTAACTTTGCTTCTTTGGATTTAATATATTTTCCTTCATGAAATTTCATCGGCCCTAGAAATTCCAGATAGACAATTTTTTTATTCTTCCAGCCGACTTTTATGATTTGAACTACATCTGACGGGATTTCATAACTGGTTTCGAGAAGTGTTCCTTCTTCCCAGTAGTAAGTGATGTCCCCGACTACTTCAGAATGAATAATTCTGCTTTTTTCGAGCGTACAACATACAGTTAAATCCTCTAAAAATTCGGGAGATGCATATTTTTTTATAACCTCACGATACTTCTTAAGTGAGCCATGGGCATCCATACACTCCTGCATCTCCGGGCTAACACTTGGGCTGCACCCGATAAAAAAAATAGAAAACAGGAGAAATGTGATGCATAACTTTGAGTACTTCATTCTGTACCTCCTTAATAATTTGGATAAGACATCAGCCTCTGCAGCAATAGACTTATCTACTCAGATGCACTAATAAAGAAACGTCATTATGGTCTGCCTATTTTATCAAGTGTATTTATTGTACAACAAAACAGACTTGATTTACATAGATATTATAAAAACTAACAACATACAGTGAAGTTTTCCATTAAAAAGAGTAAATATGCCGCCAATTATTCTTTTTTTGTTATGAGTCGGACAGGTATTTCCAGACGGCAGACGCAGTCCTTCCTGCTGTCTGAAAAAATCCAAAAAGCAGAAAATCCGGAGATGACAGCAGAACTCAGGAGTCAGGACAATTTGCTCACATAACATCCACTGCCGGCAAAACAATTGACATTATAAATGTGATCATGTAGATTAAGTTTATCTACTATATAAAATCAGTTAAAATATTTTATTTATTCATAAATATCCCAGAATGAATTAATCATACTAATTTCGATT
>CAYNFB010000319.1:0-4093 GCA_964396355.1 uncultured Leptospirales bacterium
AACCAGTTGCCCCTGTAATTCAGAAAGCTCAGAAACAAGTCTGGTCAGCCATAATTACCTTGATTTATTTGTACATATTTAATGTATTGATAATTCCATGATTCAATTCTATTCAACAGATTCTAATCCATTACTTTTATAGATAAACTTTAAAGCTAATGATTGTCAATATAAAATATCTGAAAAAAAAACTAGGGAATACAGCTGGTATATTAGCACTGCTTCTTCTGCCGCTTAGTAGTGTCCAGGGGGCAGAACCTCTTCAGATCGATAATTTGAAAACCAGCGAATATCTCCAAAGGTATCTCTCCGTATTTGAAGACAAATCAGGCACACTATCAATTGATGACGTAGTAAAAATAGAAGACAGCAAATTCTCCATTCAAAGCGGGAGGAAACTCAATCTGGGATACTCTGACTCCGTATTCTGGGTAAAGCTCAGAGTAAGTAATAAATCTGGCAGCAAGATCAGATGGTTTATCGAGTCTGAATATACTCTCATCGACTATATAACAGCATACATTCCTGCAGAATTCGGAATGGAGATAATAGAGTCAGGAGACAGATTGAGTTTCTCCACCATGCCCTACGGATACCATAACTTTCTCGTCCCCTCAGGGATAATGAAAGGAGAAAGTGAATACTATTTCAGAATAAAATCGGAAGGCTCCATAGTTATAAACCTCCGGGCATGGACATTTGAGAGTTTCATTAAACATGCACAGAAAGAAATAGGCCTGCTCTGGCTCTTCTACGGACTCATGACTGCACTGTTCATATATAATCTCTTTATTTTTATCTCATCACGTGACAGAGCCTACCTCGCCCTGAGTTTCTTTCTTTTCAGCGCTGTATTATTTGCATTAGTTCACAACGGAATGGCCAGGATTTATCTGTGGCCCGAAAATACCTGGTGGGGAAACTACAGCCATCCCTTTGCTTTATTTATAGCATTAACAGCTCTTATCAGATTTTCCCAAATTTTTTTAAATACTGACAAATACCTAAAGATCACTCACAGAGTCCTTAACGGACTGACTACCCTAATATTACCGGCCGCGGCAGTTTCATTCTTCATCCCCTATAGCTATGCAACCAGACTGTCAGCCTTTCTGGCCGGACTAACAGCTCTCTGTCTCATAGTATTTGCAATGCCGCCCATGTTCAGAGTAAACAGAAGACAGGCAGTATACTACTCAAGCTCATGGGTCTTCTTCTCTCTGGGAGCAATTCTGCTTACTCTTCGAAGCTATGGAATAATAGATGAAAGCTTCATCTCAGCCTGGTCTTTTCAGATCGGGGCAGCCCTGGGAAGTATAATGCTGTCCATCGGTGTATCCGACAAGATCAACTCTCTCAAGCAGACTAATAAATCAGTCAAGGATAGCCTCCGGCTGTCTGAGGAAAGATACAGACTGTTTTTCGAAACAGCAAATGACGGAATAATGTATGTCAATAACGGCAGTCCTGTTTTTGCAAATAAAAAAATGATAAAGATGACAGGTCTTAAAGAAGAGGAATTCTATCAGTCCGACATCGGCAGCTTTCTGATCAGCGATACCACTGATGATGACAATCAAGTGGATCAAATGCCTGATTCTGCTTCAGGACAAAGAAAGTATGAATCTCAACTCGTAACCGGAACGGGAGCCAGGAAGGATGTCCTGGTTTCTGTGTCGCCAATAGGTACAGATCAGAGCAGCGGATTTTTCATGATCATAACAGATGTATCCTTTCTAAAGAGGGCTTCTCTTACAATTACAAAGCAATATAAAAAAATAGCGACCCAGTTCTCCAGCCTTCAGAGCCTTAACAGAGAACTGGTATCTACCCAGAAAAATCTTCTGATGGCAAGCCGTGAAATTGAAAGAGAAAAAGAATATTTGTCTTCAACTCTTTCCTCGATTGAAGATGGAGTTATAACCTATTCCATGGACGGGCGCATATTTCTAATGAATCCCGTGGCTGAAAAACTGACGGGAGTAAAAGAAGAAGATGCAATCGGAAAAAACATCCGTGATATAGTACGGCTCAAGGATGTTAAATCAAACGAAATACTGTTAAATGCCCTGGGAAAAATCAAAGACGAACAGAGTTTCAATAATATCGGCATGCCCTTCCATATGACAGGAGCCGACGGGGTGGAGAGAATTGTTGAGCTGAACAGTTCAATAATAAAACCTGATGATAGTCCCATTGGAATAGTACTGGCCCTTAGAGATATTACCATAAAACAAAAAATAGACATTGAAATTGATAAAATGAGCAAACTTGAATCAATCGGGATTCTTGCAGGAGGAATTGCTCATGACTTCAACAACCTTTTAACAGGAATATCCGGAAATATTTCCATTGCAAAAGGCACAGACAGCATCAGCGGCACTTTCAAAGGGATACTGACAGACATAGAGAAAGCTGTGGAACGCGCAGGTGCCCTGACCAAGCAGCTTCTCACATTTGCCAAAGGCGGAGACCCAATACTTACACCATCATCAATAACTGATTTGATAAACGAATCTGCAAAATTCATCATAAAAAATCCTGATATAAAATGCACAATAAATATTTCTGAAGATATAAAACCGGTTATGATAGATCCTAACCAGATCAGTCAGGCAATAAATAATCTGCTCATCAATTCGGTTCAGGCCCTGCCTGAGGGTGGAAAAATTACAATCGAAGCCCTGAACTATGAAGGAGAGAATCTGCCGGCAATATTAAAAAATAAGAGCTGTGTACTGATAAGGATTAAAGACACAGGCAGAGGAATCTCACCGGAGATGCTCTCTAAAATATTTGATCCTTTCTTTACAACCAAAACAAACGGTACAGGCCTGGGACTTACCAGTACCTATTCAATAATAAAAAAGCACAGAGGTCATATAGAAGTATCTTCAGTACAGGGAGAGGGTACGATATTTGAGATCTACCTGAAAAGTACTGACAAACTTCCGGATAATGAAGTAAGAAAAAAACAGAAATTGCCCGTTCACAATGAAGGCTCCATCCTCATAATGGATGATGAGCAGTATATACTTGAAGTCTTTTCAAAAATGCTCAGACATATCGGTTACAATGTGGAATGCACAAAAACCGGAGAGGAAGCCATTAAGATGTATAAAGAAAAGAAGAATCGGGGCATGAACTACGACTATGTAATACTGGACCTTACCGTTTACGGAGGCATGGGAGGAAAGGAAACAATTAAAAAGCTCATTGAACTCGATCCTGAAATAAATGCCGTAGTCAGCAGCGGGTATTCAGACAATCCGGTAATGGCAAACCATAGAGAATACGGATTCAGGGGTATTCTGAAAAAACCCTACACAATTGACGACATAGTTTCTCTTTTCGGCCGCATGGAAAGATAATTATTATCAATTTAATCTTGACACAGCAGTTCATGGTATAAGATTCTATCCAGTAATCTGAATAATTAAATAAAAATCTAAAATTATCAGCATACCGCCTCCCGGCGGATGAGAATAAAATACAGGAAGGAGTATCAAATGGCTATACCTCTAAGAAGTGATCAAACTACTCAGGGAAGAAGAATGGCCGGAGCAAGAAGTCTCTGGCGTGCAAACGGCATGAAGGAGGAGCATTTCGGAAAACCCGTAATTGCCATAGTTAATTCATTTACCGAATTTGTCCCCGGACACGTTTGCCTCAACGAAACAGGAAGAATGGTAAAGAAACAGATTGAAGAATACGGCTACTTTGCTCCTGAATTCAATACAATTGCAATAGATGATGGAATTGCCATGGGTCATGACGGCATGCTCTACTCGCTGCCCTCAAGAGAGATAATCGCAGACAGTGTGGAATACATGTGCAACGCCCATAAGGTCGATGCGATGATATGCATCCCTAACTGCGATAAAATTGTTCCCGGAATGCTCATGGCTGCAATGAGGCTTAACATACCTGCAATATTCATGTCCGGAGGCCCCATGGAAGCGGGGGTTATTGACGGAAAGAGTTATGACCTTGTAGACGCCATGGTCATGAGTGCCGATCCTTCTGTTCCCGATGATTTTATTACAAAACTGGTACCACAGGCCTGCCCTACCTGCGGTTCCTGTTCCGGTAT
>CAYNFB010000320.1:0-4087 GCA_964396355.1 uncultured Leptospirales bacterium
CTCAGCAAGTGAAAGTATAGTTCAAAAGCAGGAGGAGAGAGAAGCTCTTCCAGAAACATCAGTTAAAAGCAGCGGCATAAACTTTGAGATATCATTTCCGCTCAGGCAGTCCATAGAGTCTTCAAACAAATACCAGAAAAAATATCTGAAGACATACACTCTCAGGAAAAACAATAAGCTTAGATTCTTTTACAAAACAGTTCCTTCAAGATCAACAAAATCATATCTAATGGCAACTGCTGTAAATACAACGGAACTCCCATGGCTTGCTGGTCAGGCGCAGGTATTTCTGGAAAATGAATTCATCGGCAAGGTCTCAATCCCCGATACCCCGAAAGGCAGGGAACAGGAACTCATACTGGGAGTTTCTCCTGTAATAAACTCGAAGAAAGAACTTATGAAAAAATATGAGGAGAAAGCAGGAGTGTTCGGCGGGAACAGGCAGATCATTTATTCATACAAAATTACTGTTGAGAATAATTCAAAGGATAAAAAAGAAGTGACAGTTCTTGATAACTTTCCTGTATCCACATCAGATGAAATAAATGTTGAGATAAGAGATCTCTCCCATAAATATAAATCAGACACGAAGACTTTAAAATCAGCGAAGTTTGCCCGCGGCATAAGAACATTCATTGTCGAAATTCCGGGACACTCAAAAAAAGAAATAGAATATAAGGCTGCAATAACCTTCGATAAAAAACTTAAAATAGGCGGATTAAAATAGGTGAAAATTATGCGTAAAACAAAAATAGTCTGTACCCTGGGACCCGCAACAGATGATCCTGCTGTCCTCAAAAGGATTTTCCTGAACGGAATGGATGTGGCCAGGCTGAACTTCTCACACGGCACACATGAGGAGCAGCAGAAGAGAATAGATTTGTTTAAAAAAATACGCAAAGAGCTGAACAGACCCGCGGCACTGCTGCTTGACACAAAGGGCCCCGAGGTCAGACTAAAGAAATTCAAAGACGGCTCAATATTTCTGGAAAAAGGAGATCCCTTTACACTGACCACTGATGAAGTAACAGGAGATAATCAGAAGGTGTCTGTGACCTATTCAGGCCTGCCGGGGAATGTAAAAAGAGGTGACCGGATACTTATCGATGACGGTCTTATCGAGCTTAGAGTTTCAGGCACAACGGCAAAAGAAATCCTCTGTGAAGTAATAAACGGAGGAGAGGTGAGCGACAGGAAAGGAGTTAATCTCCCGGGCATTACTCTGGACATTCCCTTTCTCAGTGAATATGACAGAAATGATATATTATTCGGCATAGAAAATGACTTCGACTTCATTGCCGCATCCTTCGTCAGAGATGCAGATGACATAAAGCAGATACGAAGCTTCATCGAGGACAGCCAGGGGAGCTTTCTGAAAATAATTTCCAAGATTGAAAATAGCGACGGCGTCAAAAACATTGATGAAATACTCAGGGTGAGCGACGGAGTAATGGTTGCAAGAGGCGACATGGGTGTTGAAATACCCTTTGAAGAGATACCTTCCATCCAGAAAATGATCATAAAGAAAGCCAAGAATGTGGGCAAACCCGTAATTACCGCCACACAGATGCTGGACTCAATGATAAGGAACCCCAGGCCGACCCGTGCGGAAATAACAGACGTGGCTAACGCGGTATATGACGGAACAAGCGCCGTAATGCTTTCAGGGGAAACCGCCATTGGAAAGTTTCCTGAGCTTTCAGTGGCGACAATGGCAAAAATTGCAATCAAGACTGAAACAGATGCAGACTATGCGAGCACACTGGAAAACTCTCAGATCAAAATTTCAAAGAATGTGACAGATGCCATAAGCTACTCGACCTGTTCTGCGGCCCACTCACTGGATGCTGCTGCAATAATTACTATAACAAAGTCAGGACACACCTCCCGGATGGTATCAAGACACCGGCCTGAAAGTATAATTATAGCCTCAACACCTTCTCTGAAAATTTATAATCAGCTTGCACTGACCTGGGGAGTCTATCCTGTTATTACCCAGATGGTGGCAACTACAGATGAGATTTTTCAAAACGCTGTGGAGGATGCACTCAGGACAGGACTGCTGAAGAACGGTGATCTGGTTATAATAACCGGCGGCATGCCTGTGGGCATAAGCGGAACCACTAACATGATAAAGATTCATATTGTGGGAGATATACTTGTTGAAGGGAAAAGCCTGAACGGTCTATCCACCACAGGAATACTCTGTGTAATATCTGAGAAAAAATCTTCAGTAGACGATATTAAAGGAGGAGACATCCTCGTTATCAAAAAATCAACAGATGAAATTCTCCATCATATAAAAAACGCTTCAGCGGTAATAACAGAAGAGGAGGAATGTGATTCTCAGGCTGCTATTGTGGCCAAGGCTCTGGAAATTCCGGTGATTACCGGCGCTGCCAATGCAACAGACATTTTAACAAGCGGAATTGCAGTTAAGGTTGACGGAACGAAGGGACTGGTCTACAGCGGACAGAGCAAAATGATCGACGGGAAGTAACATGAAAAATCGAATGCTCTTTTCTCTCCTTTTAGTTATAGCTGTATCTTCATTTCTCTACGGTGAAGAAAAATTCGGATACACAATTGCTTCATACACCACATCTGTGGGCCATCAGGACAACGGAGTGAAGAGGAATATAAGTCTTGCCTGTGAAAAACTCAACGGCACTGTTATCAATTCAAAGATGATATTCTCCTTCAATAAGACTGTGGGAGAAGGTTCCGCAGAAAACGGATTTCAAAACGGACGCGTACTATATCAGGATAAGACTGTATATGAGGCGGGAGGGGGTCTGTGTCAGGTTTCCTCCACTCTATACAATGCACTGCTCCTCTCAGGGTGTACAATTATTGAAAGACGCAGACATTATCAGCCCGTCACTTACGTGCCTCTGGGTCTTGATGCCACAATAAAATACGGGAAAAAAGATCTCCGGATGAAGAATCCCTATCCTCAGGCACTCTATATCTTCACCGATGTGAGCGATAAAACGATGACTGTAATGATTAAATCCGACAGACCCATCCCCTTTTCTTATGAAATTTTCACAGAAGAGGAGGACATTGTACTTCCATTTGCAGAAAAATCAGAAAGAGATATAAGACCGGGACTTTCAATACACGTATACAGGAAGAAACTAAAAAAAGGAATACTCATCGAAAATTTTCTGATGTACAAAGACTTCTATCCGCCGGTCTATACCCGTTAAGGCATATATAAACCAGATTTATCTTTGAACATTGATATCAGGGAGATGAAAACCGAAGAGAAGAGAGGCATACCGGGATAAATCAGCCCGGTATGCCTGAACAAAATACTAGTCAACTGTGCCCAGGATTTTGTAATTTGCGGCATCACATGAACCGCTTGTGCCGCCGACTTCACAGCCGAGGTTCCTGGCTTTTTTACGCTTTGAAAAATCATCAGAACCTCTGTATTTAACATATGTTCCTGATTTCCCCTTACAAATATAACAGCCGGTATAATCCTTTGCAGTGCTGTATTCAACTATCATGAAGAGACAGAAAATAAGAGCACCTGTTGAAACGAGAAGCTTTTTCATAAAAATCCTCCTGAAAATTAATACTCTTTTATTATATTAAATACCAATTCTCAATACAAGTTTTTTTGAATAAGAGAAAAGACCCCGAATGTACAAAATAATATTATTCTTTAATATCTTTTACGTCGTTTAACTGTTTTGCAAGATTTTTCAAATCACCGGTATTTTCCCTTAGACTATTTGTTGTCTCTGTATTGTTCTGCAGAACATTATTAAAATTTTCAATTGAGATAACTACATCAGCAATGGCAGACTCCTGCTCATTCATCGACCGTTCAATCACATCGGATTTATTTCTTACTGATTCTGTTTTAAAATTCATATCCTCTTTAATACTCTTCTGTTTCTTCATCTGATTAAGAGCCTGAACTGATTTCACCTGGAGTTGGACCACGTCCTGCAGCAGAAAATTTATAAAGTCAATAATTTCGATTATATTTGTATTTCCTTCATCTACATCATTTTTAGGGGGCTTCTAAAAACACCTAAGATTAATTGACATTTTAACCATATATCATATT
>CAYNFB010000321.1:0-4086 GCA_964396355.1 uncultured Leptospirales bacterium
GAAGTTATTGATACATTTCCCCTCTTATTTTTCCACCACATTTCCTGAAGAGCCACACTCTTTTATTATTTTTTACAGTACATACTGTTCTTGCTTATAAGTATAATATTCGGTATTATAGTCTATGGTCAACTATATTATTCTGCAGTTAATGCGCAGCAGAGGTTGATTTTCTATTCCTGATTCCTTATCTTGTATAAACCGATCAGCTTACGTTGCTATATTGCTGATCCTTGTGCAAGAGATAATATTATAATGAATAACAGAATAGATGAAAACAAAAGAGAAATTGAAGAACTAAATTCGCGCATTGCTCAGCTCGAATCAGAAAATCAGCAGCTTTATGAATCCCGGAAATTTTTTGAAAGCATGATGAATAATGATAAAATAAGCTTTGTCATCGTTCAGGGTATTCCGCCGCGAGTAGTTTTTGTAAACAGGGGGTGTGCTATTCTTACCGGATATTCTGCAGATGAGATTCTTTCCATGGAGGAATCAGAAATCCGCAGCCTTATCCTGCCGGAGTACAGGGATGAATTTTTTAGAAGATATTATCGGCGCTCCCGGGGCGAAGCGGTTGAGGATGAATATCAAATCATGGCTGAGACACGCAATGGTTTTAAAATTATCCGTTTTTTTGTATATCCTATAGATTTCAGCGGCGAGAGTTCGGTGCTTATTCTGCTTGTCGATGAGACCGGGAAGGCAGCTGCGGAGAATGCTCTTCGTGAAAGCGAAGAATACTATCGCCTCCTTTTTAACCGTTCTCCTGCAGGAATTTTTTATTATGATTCTGATCTGATAATAACAGAATGCAATGACAGATTTATTGATCTGCTTAAATCAACGAGAGAGAAACTCATCGGTCTTGATATGAATGTACTTCAGGACGGGAGAGTGCTTCCCTGTATAAAGACAGCCTTAAACGGGGTGGAGGGGATTTACGAGGGCCCCTATAGTGCAACAACTGGTGATGCTGATATTGTTATTTCGATGCGGACAGAGCCTCTGGTGAGTGAAACCGGAGAAGTCAGAGGGGGCGGCGGGATTGTCGAGGATATTACCCGGCGTTTCAAGGTAGAGGAGGCTCTTGAACAGAGCGAGAGGCGCTTTAAGGAGATGGTTGATAACTCTCCTTCTCCTCTTGCTGTTGTCGACTGTTTTGACAACCTGGTTTACGTAAACAGCAGTTTCGTTCATCTATTCGGCTACGACAAGGATGAGATAGGCAATCTGTCATCATGGTGGACCATTGCATATCCTGATGAGAGCTATAGAAAAAATGTTCTCCGTCATTGGGAAAGAGAATACAGCAGAGTTAAAAAAACCGGAGAAATCCGGGGCCCCGGCGAGTTCAGGGTTTCCTGCAGGGATAACACAGTGCGTAATATCGAATTTCATCTTATGCCTGTGGGAGAACAGATTGTTATCCTCATGAATGATCTTACTGAATACAGAATAGCAGAAGAGGAACTGGTAAAGGCCAGAAAAATAGAGTCTCTGGGAATTCTGGCCGGAGGAATAGCACATGACTTTAATAATATTCTCACCTCAGTGGTGGGAAATTTGTCTTTTGCAAAAGAAGTTCTTGATGACCGGGATCAGCTGCTTGAAATTTTATCTATTGCAGAAAATGCATCTATTCGGGGCAAAGAGCTTACCCGGCAGCTGCTGACATTTTCAAGAGGAGGGACTCCGGTTTGTAAAAGCACTTCAATCATCAGGTTGCTGAAAGAAACTGCCGATTTTGTTCTTTCCGGATCGGATGTCATGTGTGATTTTAATATAGAATCTGACCTCAGAGCTGCAGATATAGACAGCGGACAGATCAGTCAGGTCTTTCAAAATCTGATTATCAATGCAGTGGAGGCAATGCCCGCGGGGGGAGTAATAAATGTGACCGCTGAAAATTACAGTGCTGCGGAAAATGATCCGAATCTTTCTCCGGGAAATTATGTGAGGATTGTCTTCTCCGACAAGGGGAAAGGAATACCCGGAGATATAATTACTTCAGTATTTGATCCTTTTTTTACTACAAAAAAGTCGGGCAGCGGACTTGGTCTCTCTGTAACCTATTCAATCATCAAAAAGCACAGAGGTTATATTCGGGTTAGGTCTAATTGTGAGGAGGGAACTGTTTTCGAATTATTTCTGCCTGCCTCGGGCAGTAGTGAAAAATTTTCTTCAGTATCAGTTAACGGGTACGTTTTCGAGGGGCGCAGGGTGCTGGTAATGGATGATGAGGAGCTTATCCTTAAAACAAGCAGACGCATGCTGGAGATGAAGAAGTTCATTGTTGATACTGCGCTGACAGGCGAGGAGGCTGTTGCAAAATTTAATGATGCACAGACTGCGGGGAAGTCCTTTGATCTTGTTATTCTTGATCTTACTATTCCGGGAGGCATAGGCGGGAGAGAGGTTATTTCTATTCTGAAAAAAAATGATCCTGCAGTTAAGGCCATTGTTTCAAGCGGTTATTCAAGTGATCCAGTCATGTCGAATTACAGTGATTACGGCTTTGCCGGTGTAGTTACCAAGCCTTATTCATTCGATGATTTTTTCAGTGTTGTCGTCCATGTACTGGATGAGTGAATTTATTGAGAATATCAATTTATTTATCTAACGGATCGTCCTGAAGCGTATTCTTCCCCGATCTTCATTGAAGTCAGATGATAATATTGTAAATCTTCCTATGGAAGCTGTGCTTTTTACGTGTTCGCCGATGCAGGGGCACTGGTCATAGGAGCCGATTTTAATGATCCTGATGATCTCATCATCAGGCAATCTGTCCTGATCAAATAATTGTGAGGCCTCTTCCCGTGTTATTACAGATTCGGTAATCTCCGTATTCGATTCAATTATCTGGTTTACTTTTTCCTCTATATCGTGGATATCCTCTTCTGACAATGGATGGCTGAGTCTGTAGTCGCATTTAGACTTCTTCTTCTCAATGTGAGAAGAGAAGGAACGGACGGAAAATTTTTCTTTCATTATACTATTTAAAATATGTTCTGCGCTGTGCATTTCCGGATTGTAGCTCTTAGCCATAATTTTCTCCTTTTCCGGAAACCTCAGTCCATGAGGAAATTCAGAGACAGACTTCTGAACTCATCGTTCTTGTTCAGTACTGCCGGATGGTTTCCATTTCCAAAAATATGCAGATGTGCCTTCTTCATTCCTGATGCAGTTTCTTTGAGTCTTGTCTCAATACACGGGATCAGTTCATTGGTGCTGCTTCCGGTAAAGAGTACAGGTGTGGAGATCTCAGAAAGATCTCTGATAAAATAATTTCCGCCTTTTTCAGTGAAGTCTTTCTGCATAGCAGTATCACTATCCAGAATCTTTTCCCATTTGGCTCCATTCATTATCTGGTATCTCTTCTTTTCGTCTGAGTTTTTGATCATCTCTCTGTAGTTTATAAGGCTGTTCATGTAATCCTCACCGGCCTGAAGGCCTGTGAAGCTGTCTGCTATTACTTTCTTTATCATCTGATTTTTTATGAGTGCTATGTTCAGGGCAACTATTGCCCCTCCGCCTGTACCTATAATCACTGTTCTTGTTATTTTTAGTTTGCCGCATAGCTCAATTATTTTTTCTGCATTATCTGCCCAGAAATTGCTTTCGTAATCTTCTACTTCTCCGGATTTCCCATGACCTGTCAGATCTACTGCTACTGTTCTGAAGTAGCTGGAGTAAAACCGCAGTTCACTGTCGAAGAGTTTTGAAGACTGGCCGTTATCGTGTATGAGAATCAGGTTTTCAGAGCCTGAAGTCCTATCATGAATGCTATAATTTATTTTTACTTTTTTATTTTTACTTTGAAACATTTTTATTCACGGCTCCTTTTATTCTAATTGTCAGGTTTTATCAGGGCTGTTTTATTTTCAATAAATTTTGCAGAGGATAAATGAACTAAACTTTAAATTTTTATCATAGCAGGTATTCTTGGCAGATATTCTTGATTTGAAATATCCGGGAGAATGTGTAAGTTAACCATATGAGCAGAATCATGAAGTCCGTTGTATCAGAGTCATGGATGGAGGGGGTTGTTATCCTGTCAGCAGATTGTGCTGTAATCTGGTATAA
>CAYNFB010000322.1:0-4032 GCA_964396355.1 uncultured Leptospirales bacterium
GGCATGATGCAGTGAAAAGCAGTAGTGCTAAAATAAAGTATATTTCTTCATAGTTTTTCTCCTCAATCTATCCATCCTCTACAAGAAGAGCATTCCTGCTCCCAGTGATGCCGATGCGCAGCTGTAGTATTCTGATTCTTCAAATATGATCCGGTAGTCCGCATCGAGTGTGATGAAGATGCTTTCAGTCAGGCTGTATCTCACGGTTAAACCGGCACCTGCTGCCGGGTCGAAGCAGTTTTTACTGACCATTTTTGTCTCTGATGTTGCTATGTCGAAGTATTCATATTCCAGATTCATGTACACCGTTCCTGCTGATAAACGGGGAATTACGGCGAGTGCGTCAACGGGGTAGAAGGCATATCCTATGTTGATCATAAGGGGGGCCATTATGAATCTGTCTACACTGCTTTCTGATTCAGTGAAGTCTTCCTGTCCGGCAAGATAATAGAATGACATTTCCGCATCCAGTTCAAGCTGCGGGAGTATGTAGTTTGATGTACCAGCCTTGACTGTTACTCCGCAGCCGTACTTTGCTATATCGCCCAGGCTGCCCATGGGATAGATGAATGAACCTGCTGCACTCAGGGTCAGCGAAGGTGCATGACCGAAGGATACCCTCGATTTTTCAGATTCGGTCTTCATATTGTCTACAGCGGAGACGTATATTGAGTCGAATTTTAATTTAGAGGAAACCCTGTATTTTAGAGATTTCGTGCTCTGAAGTTTGTATTCTTTTCCATCATACTGCCTGTATATTCTGTACTCAGTAATACTGCCGTCAGGGTCAGATGCAGGTTTCCATGATATAATCAGATCACCGGATTCCAGTTCTGTGACAGGATTTATCTCGGGACTCTCCGGTGCAATGTTTTTAGTTTTGATCTTTAATATATTACTGGGCATTGACTCCTCGCCCTGGTTGTCAAGTGCAACCACGTAGAAAGAGTACCTGGAATTGCTCTTCAGTTTTTTTATCGTAATATCCTTGTCGTCTTTTTCATCTTCAGCGCGGTATTTCTTATCGCCGGGCCCTTTGATGTATATGCGGTATTCATCCACCTCACCGTAGGGAGGGAACCACTTCAGCTCGACTCTGTCTGTTTTGACCTTTCCCTGGAGACCTGCAGGGTTTCCCCTTGCCATAAACAGCACCTGGTCGCGTCTGAGTTTAAACTCTGCAGGTTCAAAGAGTTTAAACCTGAAGGTGTAGCTGTCGCGATCCTCATCAACCATGTAGCAGGTAACTCCCTTGCCGTCTATCTTCTGGACGAAGACCTTTCCCATGTAAAGGTCGGTGTAGAGGATTCTCATGACTGAACTCCGTGAGACCAGTTTTGTTCTCCTGTTTTTAAGTCTTATGCGGACTGATGAGGCCGAGTCGGATATAATTCTCCCCTCGAGGATTCCACCGTCTTTCAGAAAGACGTACTCAGAAAAGGCGGGAGTTGTAAATGCAGCCCATATTAAAACTAAGATTAAAATTTCTTTAAAATTCATTGAAATACCTGTTTAGTAATTATTGCCTGATCTATTATTTCAGATTGAAATATTTTTTATTTTACACCTGTTCGTCGTACATTTTTTCCTTCTACGGTAATGGTTCCACCGCGGGTTAATATTCTGTAATACTTACCCCTCGAAAGAATGACTCCTTCAATTTTTCTGCCGTTGTAGAGAGTAATAATGTCGATTCTTCCGTATTTTGCCTTCATCTCACTTTGCGTCATTCCCCTTAGTTCATCTATCTGCTCTTCTGTCTTTTTATTCTGCTCTGAACTTTCTTTGAAAATTTCTTCAAGTTCTTCCGGGGTCTTTTTCTCTATACCGGAGACAACGGGAGTGTTTACGACCTTTGTCAGTTCCAGCGTTTCACTTTTATCTATATCCCGGATCTCTACCCCCTTCGCTCCGGTTTCTGCTGTTGCCGTCCGGCCCTCTGGTGCTAGTTTTTCCATGCCGCCCTGTGCAGTGTTTTTTACACTTACCAGACCACGCCCTACTGCAACCGTAGATTTTTTACCATTGTATGATGTAAGAAACTGAGTTCCTCTGACAGATGCAACAGCAGTGGGAGTCTTGACGGAATAGGCTCCTCCCTTCTTCAGCTTCTCTACACTTGAGAGTATGCGTCCTCTGTTAAGAGTAATTTCTCTGCTGGTGACATTATTCATTGCAGAGATAAGGGCTTCTGTATTGGCCTCAAAGCGCACTACCAGTCCGTCCTGTCCCTGCAGTATGAGGCAGGATTTTTTACCCACATTAAACAGGTCCCCGTCCTGTACTTCATCTTTTAAATTAACATTTACCGGGCTCTCTTTGCCGTTCTGGACTGTCACCTTGCCGGTATAAAATGAAACATAGGCTTTTATCTTTTTTTCTTTACCGCATGAAAGAAGCAGCGCTGATGAAAATACTGCTGATATAAATATGATGCTTAATAATTTTTTCATTTAAATTTTCCTCTTTTTCTACTTAAGTATATTTGTGGTCTTAATATTTTTAGCCGGTACTTTAACTACGCCCCGGACTGTAATAATCCTGAATGATGCTCCCCTCGACAGTATGGCTCCGGTATATTTTCTGCCGCTGTAAAGAATCACCTGGTCAATCTTCCCGTATTTTTTTCTTATGCCCTCAAGGGTCAGAGAGCTCTGTGCGTGATTCATTTCTTTGTAAATTGTATTGAGTTCACTGAGTTTTTTTTCTCCGGAATTCTCCGGGGTAATTTTTGTCAGAGAAATATCTGAGAATCTGTTTAAGAGAGATTTCTCTTTTTCTCTTATTTTTTCTGCGGTCATCTTTTTATCTGCTTCAACTCTATCTCCGGCCTTTAGCGTGCCTTCAGCTCCTGATGTAGTATGGACTGCAGAAACAGTTCCCTGTAAAACAGAGTCCGATGTTTTATTATCTGCATAGACAACAGAGAATACGGTTCCTGTTACCTTTACGGATGCATCAGGTGTTATTATTTCATATACACCGTTAAATGGCGAAGGCACCTTTGACATCAGGTATCCTTTCTTCAGTTCAATCCGCACCATGTCTTTATCATTCTGCAGGAGAGTGAATTGGGTGTTGTTCATTATTGAGATGACTGCTCCTCCATCAAGATTTAAAAACAGCGACGAGTCTTTCGATGCTGTAATCCTGTCTCCGGCTGATATTTTGTTTCCCGTCCGTATGTTTTTTACAATGTTCTGCCTTTCGTAATCCGCAGTTCCCGACAGGATTGAAACAGTCCCTCCCATGCTTTTCTCCGATTCCGCAATTTGAGAGGGGAGGGTGATGAACCCGTAATTCTGGACCATGAGCAGAACCCCTCCGCCAGCGATCATTAAACAAAAGGCCGATGCTGCAAATGCCATTCTTGCTCCTGACGCGGGTGATGGATTTAATCCCAGTCCCTGCATTAAGTTGTAGAAGGCAAGAGACCAGTTTAACTTCATTGCGCCCCCTTCTGAACCGGCAAGGATGTTGACAAGGGTTCGTTTTTTCGCCCTCTTAATTCTCCTCTTTTCTCTCCATGTAAGGGGGAGAGTGAGGTCATACTTTTTCAGTACATTGGATATAATTGCTTTTTCTTTCACAGCAGATCCTCTACTCTCTCAATTCCCTTCTCTCTGAGTTTTTCTGAAAGTTTCAGGGCAACGGCCTTATATCTGTACCTTGCCTGTTTGTAATTCAGATTCATATGTCTTGCTGCCTCTGCAAATGAGTAGTTGTATACTGCAATAAGTTCAAAGAGCGGTGCATCCCTGTTTCCTGTTTCTTCGAATAATTCATCCATTGTATTTTTCAGAATCATTCTGGTGTCTCTGAATCCGTTAACGTAGCCCAGAGCAATATCGTCAAAGATGGTATCTATATCCTCATCTCTGTGGTGCTTCTGTTTATAGTGGTCAAACACTGCATTGCGCAGACATCCGAAGAGCCATTTGCGCGGATTTTCAATTTCCCCGATCTTATCATGGAACCTTATGAAAACTTCCTGACTGATATCCTCTACATCCTCACGCCGTTGCACAATCC
>CAYNFB010000323.1:0-2726 GCA_964396355.1 uncultured Leptospirales bacterium
GGGTTAGGAGCGGCCGTCAGGCTCACTTGGGCAGAAACCGATAACCATAGGGACGAAGGATTTGCCCGGAAGGCCGATGAGTCTCATGAACCGGTCCATTACAAATGCAGCCCTTGCCATATATCCTGAATCTTCGAGAAGTGAAAGCATGAAGAACAGTGCAAATATAATAGGAATAAATGTGGCTACAGCCTGAATTCCGGCTCCCACACCCTTTGATATAAGTGTAATAAGCCAGAGAGGGGATCCCAGGCTGTTGAGAATTGATGCAGTTCCATCGACGAACATCGCGCCGGAAAGAATATCAAAAAAATCAATCATCGCACCGCCGATTGAAAGAGTAACCCAGAACACCAGGTACATGACGAAGAGAAAGAAAGGGATGCCGAGAAAACGATTCAGGACAACCCTGTCGATGATGTCGGTTACTTCTTTTTTATCTGTCCTTTTTGATACAGTCTTTCTTACAACACCCTGAATAAAGGCGTACTTATAATCAGCGATCATTATATCCATGGATTCACCCAGAATAGATTCTACCCTGGAGATATCCTTTTCCAGCTCTTCTTTATTCTCTACGCCGTAATTCAGACAGGACTTCTTTACTACCATGTCGTTCTCAAGAAATTTCAGAGAAAGCCATCTCGTGTCGATATTTTTTTCACATGAATATTCTGTAAGACGGGATTTAAGAAGAGAAAGAAGATCTTCAATTTCATTGGGATATTCAATTTTTCTCGTAATAGAGATATCCTGATCAAGATAATAGATTATGCTTTCTCTGATTTTTTCGATATTGCCCTTTTCAAATGCAGATGAAACAATAACAGGGCAGCCAAGCTGAACGGCAAGGGCGTCGGCATCAATAGTTTTATTCTGTTTTTCAGCAATATCGATCCTGTTCAGGACGACAATCATGGGGATTTTCATTTCAAGAAGCTGTGTTGTGAGGTAAAGGTTTCTGTCAAGATTAGAGGCATCAACGATGTTGACGACCAGATCGGCTTCTCCCTTGAGAAGATAATTACGCGAGACCATTTCATCTTCAGAAAAAGCAGACAGTGAATATATTCCGGGAAGATCCACCACTCCAAGAGTAGTTTCGCAGCCCTTCATGCAGCCTTCTATTTTTTCTACAGTAACACCGGGCCAGTTTCCTATGCGCTGATTACCGCCGGTGAAACCGTTAAACAGAGTACTCTTGCCGCTGTTGGGGTTTCCAACAAGAACGATAGTCTTACTATTCATAATCAGTCACCACAACCTCAAGTTTGACAGAAGCAGTAAGACTGCATAAAGTCATTTAACAAATATTTTCTCAGCCATATTGTGGCCGATAACTACTCTTGTATCATTTACTCTTACTATAACAGGCCCGTGACGGAGAATGGACATAACTTCTATATCTTTGCCAGGAAGAATTCCCATACTTAGAAGTCTTTCCTTGAATCGTTCCCCTCCGAAGAGTTTGAGAACCACAACTCTGTCTCCGGCCGCAGTCTGAGTTAATTTCTTATCACTTACCATATTCAAATGATTCATCTCTTTCCTTCTCAATCGAGGGTCACAAAAAAGTTAGCCTCGTCTAATAAGACTAAGGAATTTACCCCTGCTCTGTCAAGTTTTTTAGAAAATTTTTAGTATTTTTACCCTATTAATTTCAATTTTATATTTTATTTCTTCATGACCGGCCATTGAGCACGTAAATGAATATAAATATTGAATTATGATTTGACATTTCATTTTTTAGCTTCAGAGTATTTTGAAATCTTTATCGGGAGAAAATTATGAAAAAAATACTTATGGCATTGTTTATTTTTCTGCCTGCCGCTCTAAGCGCACTGACAGTCCCCTATTCTACTGCCGCAACAGAAAAAGGAGTTGAGGCCATATGCGGAGTCACGGAAGCAATAATTGCAGACTCATTTTCACCCATGACCCATTACAATGAAGGAGACGGAGTAATTACACTATCTCCCTCGTATGTGACAATAGACAAGGTATATGATTCACCTGAAATTAAAGGCGACGGCCTTACGGGAAAATCAGCAGGAATCGGCACAGGAAAGGCCCTTTCAGGCAGATTCATGGTATATGGAATCGCCGCAGCCCTGAATATCAGCGGCGACATAGCATACAATGATTACAGTTCAGGGAATCTTACAGCCGAAACAGACTTCTCTCTCTTTTCTCTTCATGGAGGAGGGGGATACGATCTCATCGACAGCACGGTTTTTTCCATGCCGGTTTTCGCAGGAGTTCACATTCAGTACTACTCTGCCGAGCTCACAACAGAATCAGTTCCCGTTGATGATGGGTTTATCTACGACACTACCCTTAACATTGACGGCAGCGGCCTGCTCTACGGTATTTCAGGCGGTATTGCCCCGTCGATTAAACTCTTCGGCAGACTGAAGATTACACCCTATCTGATGTTTCTCTATAATTTAAACAGCACATCTCTTGATGCAAATTTTACTTTTGAAGAGCAAATATCTCATACTAAATATAATCAGAGTGCGGATTTCGATGTCGATCCGATATTCGAGGTTACAACGGGGCTTGACATCGGGCTGGAGAGTAAATCGGGATTTTCAGTATCCCTTGCACTGGGAGGGCTGATCACCACCTTAACAGGAAAGGGAAGCAGCACAGCCTCAAGAGGAGTCGAGATGACACCGGTTGTACTGATAGTGTCATACAAATACTGAGAAGAAAACCCTATC
>CAYNFB010000323.1:2796-4025 GCA_964396355.1 uncultured Leptospirales bacterium
ATGACTATATTCATGGGAACAGTATATTCTGCTCCGAAGCTGTCCTTTGCCCAGGAAAATGAATTGCTGAAGGTAACAAGTACAATACTGAAAAATATCAGCGCTCCGCCCATTAACCATCCGGAATTAGAAACTCTTCTGGAAAAATGACGGGTTCTTCCCTCAATATTCATCATCACATCCTGAGTGATGTCTCCCGGAGATTCATATGGGGACATCTGCCCCAGTCTATACATCTCCTCCATAATCAGCCTTGCCTCCATGGAACATCTGTGACAGAAGCACATGTGAATTTTTAAAACAAGAGGTATGGCGGAATAGTCATCAAGCTCCATGAAACGGTCTGTAAATTTACTGCACTTCATCATATTCCTCCACAATTGTTCCCCTGAGTTTCTGCCTGAGGATTTTTTTTGCCCTGAAAACATCGGACTTTATAGTATTAACAGGATAACCTGTGATCTCGCCGATCTGGGAATATTTAAGCCCCATGAAAAAATAAAGATCAAGACAGATTCTGTATCTTTCGGGCAGAGAATTTATATTATCAAGAAGAGATTTCTTAATCTCATCATCCACGTAAAGACTTTCGGGAGAAATGTTCTCCCTGGCGCTGTAGGCCTCATTAAACTCGATGTTCTCCTCCTTCCTTGCCTTAATCAGATTTAACCCGTGATTATAGGCAAGTCTGGAAAGCCAGAATTTAAAAGGGGCAATCGCCCTGTAGGAACCGATTTTGTCATAGGCCCGGAGAAATACCTCCTGAGCAAAATCTGAAGAATCATCTCTGTTGTGAAAAAATCTCATACCCATACTGAAAATCCTGTCCTGATATCTATCCACAATCATACGAAAATACTCGGCATATCCTCTCTGGACTTCTCTTATCAGCTCTTCATCAGAAAAATGATCACACTTCATCAGACGGATTAATCTTATATCTTATCCACACAAAAAGAAGCAGACTTAAACCTATTGAAGCGGGTATGAGTCCGCTGAGAACACCATAGCTGAACCCCTCCTTCACAAGAAAGAAAATAACCAGACAGAGTCCGAGAATAAAAAGAATCAGCCCGCCCAGAAGACAGAAGGCGTTCATATCAACAGGTTTCTTCGAAAAAATACCCTTCTCAATCATATAAATCTTTATCCGGAAATCCCACATTAAATAAAAGAATATAACCACACAGCCCATTACAATTCCCACGATCGGGATGATGCTTACAATG
>CAYNFB010000324.1:0-4013 GCA_964396355.1 uncultured Leptospirales bacterium
AATCCCATTAACTTTCTTCATTATTATCTCTTAATATCTCCTCTGCAAGTATTTTCAGTTTAGGGTGAATTTTCACATCAATCTCTTCATCGGGAGCCGTTTCAGGTTCATCACTGCCTCTGAGCATCTTGTTTAATGCAAACTTCATTCGCTCAAATATTTCATCTACCCGATCCTGCCTCTTCACCATTCTATAAAATTTGAGAGCGATGAGAGGCTGCTTCAATTCAAAATAATAGTGATCGGCTACTCTTGTAATTCCATCTCTGTAGCCGGTCTGAACAAAAATTTTAACAGCTTCATTCATATTTCCCGAATTAAATAGTTCATTTCCCTTTCTAATCAGCCGGACTCTTTCTTCGTCTTTCATATAAACCTTATTTTAATTATCATAATTGAGTAAATTTCAGACAGCTTTTGTTAAAAAAAATAAAATCTTGACAAACCTAATTCACAACCGCTTAATTTCATCATCATAAAATAATAAGAAAAATTATAATTAAACATTACTTTACAGTCAGATAATATTTAATTCTATTAGAAATTTTGTCAATGCTGTTTATACAGGGGAATAAAATATGTATCCAATTCTTTTTCACTATAAATTCATCACCATCGGTTCATACGGCCTTATGCTTGGACTTGCCTTCTATCTGTCTTTTCTTCTTACAGAAAGAGAATTTAAGACAAAAGGAATTGATCCCGATCTGGCATACAAACTGCTTATTGCGATTATTCCCAGTGCTATAATCGGAGCAAAAATATTTCATATTCTTGAAAATCTCAGCTCTTTTTTAAGAGATCCCATGGGAATGATATTTTCCGGTGCAGGTCTCTCTGTTTACGGAGGATTTGTTCTTTCCTTTTTTGTTGCAATAATACTTATCAGGAAGAATGAAGAAAGTGTTCTTAAAATATTTGATACAACCGCACCGGCCATGGCTCTGGGATATGGAATAGGAAGACTGGGATGTCACGCATCCGGAGACGGCTGCTACGGACTCGCAACCGATTCAATTTTCGGGATGGCATACCCCAACGGCATAGTCCCTGTATCTATTCCGGTTTTTCCCACACCACTCTTTGAATCATTTGTCTCTTTTATGTTTTTCTTCATTTTAATGAGACTTAGAAAAAAGGAATTATCCAGAGGATTTATCTTTTTCACATACCTCATCATGAACGGACTGGCAAGATTTTCCGTTGAATTTATCAGACTCAACCCTGAAGCTGCACTGGGACTTACTCAGGCGCAGGTTGTAGCACTGTTTTTCATCGCCACAGGAGCTGCCGGGCTGTTCATCATAAAGAAAAAAGACAACAGCCTTCAGGACAGCTGATAACCCATGTACAGAGGGGTTATCTATCTCACCCTGTCGGCATTCATCTTTTCACTTGCAACAGTATTTGTTAAGCTGATTACTGCCGGGACCGACATCCCGGCAATAGAATTATCTTTCTTCAGATTTCTCTTCGGTTTCCTCGCCGTACTGATACCGGTTCTATACAGCGGAATGAGTATGAAACCGAATAAGGGCAAGTACGTCTACCTCAGAGCATTCTTCAATACAGTGGCAGTCATACTATTCTTTTACGGCATTGAATACTCCAACGTGAGTAAAGCCAATCTGCTTAACATGACCTACCCGGTATTTGTCTTTCTCATTGCACCTTTCATCAACGGAGAAAAATCGACTCCGGAATACATTCTCTACCTCCTGATGACTCTTGCCGGCATATACTTTGTAATAATCCCCTCTGGCTCATCGACGGATATTACATCTGTAAACGGAGGAGATATTGCAGCACTGGCCTCGGGAATTACAGCAGGATTCGCCATAACAACTCTGCGCGAGGCGAGAAAGGATAATCCCACTTACATCATACTGCTCTACCTGATGGGTTTTGGAACCTGTCTCAGCGCAACGGCGGCTATTCCTCTATTCGTCATGCCCCGGGGCATCTACATTATATATACTCTGCTCATGGCACTATTCTCATTTCTGGGACAGATTTTCATTACTGCGGGTTTCAAACACATCGACGCGGCGCCGGGGGCTATTGTGTCAGCCTCAAGAATAATCTTTGCTATAATTCTGGGTGTAATCATATTTTCTGATTCTATTACAGGAAGAATGGTATGGGGATCAGTTCTAATTTTCATATCCCTGGCAGGAGTAAGCGGAATTTTCACATACATCAGGCAGAACTTACTGTATTCTGCCTGACTTCCTCCTATAGCCTGGACGACATTAAAAACATAAAGCCTTCATAGAACAGTCATAGAAATCCGCAACAAAGCAACTCTCCGTTAAAAAAAAGAGAAAATAATATTTATTAAAATGCATTAAGGATAAGACAGGCGGGGAGAAGTATCAAGGCAGTGGATTGACTCCACTGCCTGAGTAGTATATCTAGTCTGTGATATTGTACTTCTTCTTGAACTTCTCTACCCTTCCCGCTGTATCATTGAGTTTCTGCTTCTTGGTATAGAAGGGATGGCAGTTTGAACAAACCTCTACTCTCAAATCCTTTACGGTTGATCGGGTATGTATCTCATTGCCGCAGTTACACTTGATTGTAGTTTCTAAATATTCCGGATGGATACCTGGTTTCATCTCAAAATCTCCTGTATATTGAATTATTTCTTACCGGCTTCTTACTCTAAGCCGTATTCATTGCCTTAAAGAAGGCCTTATTATTCTTTGTGGCCTTCATCTTGTCAACAAGAAGTTCCATAGCTTCTGTGGAACTCATTGAAGAAAGAGCCTTCCTTAATACCCATAATTTATTTAACTCATCTTCGTCAAGAAGTAATTCTTCTTTTCTTGTTCCCGATTTATTTATATCTATGGCTGGATAGATTCTCCTGTCTGAAAGCTTTCTGTCAAGATGAAGTTCACTGTTACCGGTTCCCTTAAATTCTTCAAAGATTACCTCATCCATCCTGCTTCCTGTGTCAACAAGAGCAGTAGCAAGAATTGTAAGACTCCCGCCCTCCTCAATATTTCTGGCAGCTCCGAAGAATCTCTTGGGCTTATGAAGAGCATTGGAATCAACACCACCGGAAAGAATCTTTCCACTTGTTGGAACGACCTGGTTGAACGCACGTGCAAGTCTGGTTATTGAGTCGAGGAGTATAACAACGTCCATTCCCCTCTCGACGAGACGTCTTGCCTTCTGAATTACCATGTCGGCAACCTGAACGTGCCTCGTAGCCTGTTCGTCGAAGGTTGATGAAACAACCTCTCCCTTGACCGACCTTTCCATATCGGTAACCTCTTCAGGTCTCTCATCTATGAGCAGAACCATGAGATATACTTCAGGGTGATTTACGGCAATTGAATTCGCAATTTTCTGGAGAAGAACAGTCTTTCCTGTTCTCGGCGGAGCAACAATCAGAGCTCTCTGCCCCTTTCCGATGGGAGTCATAAGGTTCATGATTCTCATATCGATGCCTTCACCGGTTGTCTCAAGAACAAGTCTTTCGTTTGGATAGAGAGGAGTCAGATCATCAAAATTTACTCTTCTGTTGAGATGCTCAGGATTTTCGAAGTTGATAGCCTCGATTCTAAGAAGAGCAAAGAATCTTTCATTATCCTTGGGAGGACGAATCTGCCCTGCCACAGTATCTCCTGTCTGAAGTCCGAAAAGCCTTATCTGTGATGGTGAAACATATATATCATCAGGTCCGGGCAGGTAATTATAATTTTGAGATCGGAGAAATCCGTACCCGTCGCTTAATATTTCAAGTACTCCGCTTGCAAAAATCAGACCATTCTGTTCGGTCTGGCCTTTCAGTATTTCAAAAATAAGATCCTGTTTCTTGAGTCCTGAAACTCTTTCAAGTCCCATATCCTTGGCAAGAGTATATAATTCATTTATAGTTCTGGATTTCAGTTCACCAAGATCAAGTTTATTGCCGGAATCTCCGCTTGCTCCATTTTTTGGGGCTCTGGTTCTTACAGTTCCGGTTTTTGCTGTTGTAGTTTTTGCTGCTACTTTTGCCGTAC
>CAYNFB010000325.1:0-3978 GCA_964396355.1 uncultured Leptospirales bacterium
TAGGTCATTTTTTCACTCTCCATTAATTCCAGTTTGAATTAATACGGATGGAAGGTGAAAAAATTAAAAAAATTTCCCCGGGCTCAGAGCCCGGGGCGTTTAATTCACTTAAATATTACGTCCCCTTCCTTTACATCCAGTTTAAGCTTTGCCCCTTCCTCGTATTCACCGGAAAGAATCTTCACTGACAGAGGATTCAATATATATTTTTGTATAGCTCTCTTAAGCGGCCTTGCTCCAAACTGCGGATCATAGCCCTCTTCAGCAAGAAAGCTCAGAGCCTTCTTGGTAATTTCAAGAACTACTCCCCTCTCCCTCAGCCTCAGAGCAACATCGCTCAGCTGATTCTGAACAATCTCTCCAATATTCTCCCTGGACAACGGATTAAAAATAATTGTCTCATCAATCCTGTTTAAAAACTCAGGCTTGAAATTCATCTTGAGCTCCTGATCAATGCCGCGGAATC
Source organism: uncultured Leptospirales bacterium (assembly GCA_964396355.1). GTDB lineage: Bacteria > Spirochaetota > UBA4802 > UBA4802 > UBA5550 > CAYNFB01. Next base: position 467 of record CAYNFB010000325.1, read on the forward strand.
TGTCCTCCTCGGGTATTGACTGATCGCTTATATATGAAGTTCCGATGTTTGAAGTCATAATTATCAGAGTATTCCTGAAATCCACCACTCTGCCCTTTGAGTCGGTAAGCCGCCCCTCATCGAGAATCTGCAGAAAAATATTAAATATATCATGATGAGCCTTCTCTATTTCATCGAAGAGTACAACCGAATAGGGCCTTCTTCTCACAGCCTCAGTGAGCTGTCCGCCCTCCTCGTACCCGACATAACCGGGAGGAGCGCCAATTAGTCTTGCCACTGCATGCTTCTCCATGTACTCAGACATATCTATTCTTATGATTGCCTTCTCGTCATTGAAGAGGAACTCGGCAACAGCCTTGGCCGTCTCGGTCTTTCCCACACCGGTTGGTCCGAGAAAAATAAAACTTCCCATGGGCCTGTGAGGATCCTGTATACCCGACCTTGACCGCCGAACCGCGTCAGAGATTGCCTCTATTGCCCTTGACTGCCCCACGACTCTCTTCTCAAGAATTCTCTCCATCTGTATGAGCTTCTCTTTCTCTCCCTCAAGCATTCTGGAAACAGGTATTCCCGTCCATCTGGACACTACTGCTGCTATTTCCTGATCTGTTACCTCCTCCTTTAAAAGAGGGGAATCTGATATTTTACTAACCTTCTCATTGAGGACTTCAAGTTCCTTCTCAAGCTCAACAATCTTTCCGTATCTTATTTCAGCAACCCGGTTTAAATCGCCCTGCCGCTCGGCACTCTGTTCTTCGGCCCTGTACTGTTCGATAGCCTCTTTGATATTGCTGATGGACTTTATAATGTCCTTCTCGCTCTGCCACTGCCCTACCAGTATATTCTTCTTCTCGTTAAGATCGGCAAGTTCTGCTACAATCTTATCGAGCCTCTCCATTGAAGCTTTATCCTTCTCCTTCTTCAGAGCCTCACTCTCTATCATCAGCTGCCTTATACGCCTTTCGATTTCATCAATCTCCGTGGGCATTGAATCAATCTCCATCTTTATCAGAGAGCCAGCCTCATCAATCAGGTCAACCGCCTTGTCGGGCAGAAATCTGTTTGTAATATACCTGTCCGATAAAACAGCCGCAGATACGCATGCAGAATCCGAAATGCGCACACCGTGATGCACCTCATACTTTTCCTTCAGTCCTCTGAGTATTGCTATTGTATCCTCAACGGACGGTTCATCTGTATATACCGGCTGAAAGCGTCTTTCAAGAGCCTTGTCTTTTTCTATATATTTCTGATATTCCGAAAGCGTAGTTGCACCGATTGTACGCATCTCACCACGGGCAAGTGCGGGCTTTAGCATGTTGGAGGCATCCATTGATCCCTCAGCAGCTCCTGCACCCACCAGTGTATGGAGCTCGTCTACGAAGAGTATTATATCGCCTGCAGACTCCTCGACCTCCTCTACAACCGACTTAAGCCTCTCCTCGAATTCTCCTCTGTACTTGGCCCCGGCAATGAGTGCTCCCATATCAAGAGCCACGAGCCTCTTATTTTTAAGACTCTCGGGGACGTCACCGGAAACCATTCTCTGGGCCAGCCCCTCGACAATTGCAGTCTTACCTACTCCTGGCTCACCAATCAGCACTGGATTATTCTTGGTCCGCCTTGACAGAACCTGCATGACACGCCTTATCTCCTCATCCCGGCCTATGACAGGATCAAGTTTATTAAGCCTGGCATAGTCGGTAAGATCTCTGCTGTACCTGTTCAGAGCATCGTACTTCTCCTCGGCATTTTCATCATCGGCCTTCTTGCCTCCTCTGATATCCATGAGCACACGCAGAATGGATTCTTTATTAAATCCGTATGAATTAAGTATATGCTTCGCCCTGTCGCTGCTGCTTTCAGCCAGAGCAAGAATAAGATGTTCTGTACTCAGATACTGATCACCAAGCTGGACAGAATTATTCCATGCTTCATTAAGGACATTCCTCCCTTTCTGAGAGAGTGCCGCTCCTCCGGGGCCCCCTCCGATCTGGCGGGGCATTGAGTCTATAAAATTATCCAGTTCTGTAATTATCTGACGGACAGGTGCGCCGAGTTTGCTTGCAACGCTCTCGAAAATACTTCCGTCCTGTTCTATAAGAGCCTTCAGCATATGCTCAGGCTGTATCTCCGAACTATTCTTCTCGGTGGCTATATTCTGGGCACTGTTTATTACATCCTGCGCCCTCAGTGTTAAACGGTCCATTCTCATATGGGCAATCTCCTGTTTAAAAATATTACGGGGCTATTTTAATATAAGGGGATAAAGGGTAAGTATATTTATTTTTTTATAAAAAAATTACGCATTTATTAATGAAGTGTCAATCAGTTTACGGAAGTTACATTTTTTCACAAAAAAATACACCCCCATTAATAAACTTAACGCCGGATGGGAGAGTCCGGCGTTTCGAATGGTACTACGATGTTGGCTCAAGTTTTATTTTAATAGTGAAAGCACAGACTGTGACTTTGAGTTTGCCTGGGCAAGCATAGACGTCGCTGCCTGTGTCAGTATTTGATATCTTGTAAATGATGACATCTGCTCAGCCATGTCTGTATCTCTGATACGGCTTTCAGAAGCCTGAACATTTTCGTATGCGTTCATCAGACCTTTTGCTGAATGCTCAAGTCTGTTGTAATAGGCGCCTAAATCAGCTCTCTGCTTGGAGATAATTCTCAGGGCTTCATCTGCGAGTCCTATAACTGCGTTTGCCTTACCGGGAGTTGAAAGGGAAACGAATGTAAGAACTGTAGGATTCCTCAGCCCAAGAGCCGCAGTAGTCATTGTTTCAATGAAAACTCTTTCTCTCTGGTGCATATTCGGGCCCATATGAAACCACATAGATGCAGTAGGATGAAGTCTTGCAAAAGATCCTGTAAGAAGCTTCATCTTGTTGAATTCAGCCTGAGATGCAATTCTGTCGATCTCATCAACCAGTTCAGATACTTCAATCTGAATCAGCTGTCTGTCCTCATCAGTATAGGTTCCGTTAGCAGACTGAACTGCAAGAACTCTGATCCTCTGAAGAATTTCATGTGTTTCGTTAAGATAGCCTTCTGCGGTTTGAATCAGCGACATGCCGTCTTCTGTATTTCTTTCGGCTTGTCTCAGACCCTGAATTTGAGATCTCATTTTTTCAGACACTGCGAGTCCCGAGGCATCGTCTCCTGCCTTGTTGATCCTCATACCTGAAGATAATTTCTCGATATCCTTGGTCATACTCCAATCATGGAACTTTAATGTTCTATGGGAGAAAATCGCTGCAATGTTGTGATTTATTATCATACTTTCCTCCTTGAAATTACTGCCGTCATCCTTGACTGCATAATAAATTTCTGTTTCATTCTATGATTCGTCATTGAGAAAGAATTACGATATTACGATTAGAAGCAATTAGACTCATTTAAACATATTTATTAGATATTAAGATCAATAATCGTTCTTATATTATACAATATCAATTTTTTCATTTTTTTAAAAAAATATTTGTATACAGCGACTTCCCCAG
>CAYNFB010000326.1:0-842 GCA_964396355.1 uncultured Leptospirales bacterium
TGGCAGCATCACCGGTGCCATGCACGATGCCGGCCAGCAGTTCTCGCAGGACTTCATAACAGAAGAATTACTGGCCCTTAACGACAGGCCGGGATATACACCCTGGCAGATACTGGAGATAAGAGGAAGTTTCATCTATTTCTTCTATATAACCGTTATGTCTATTGTTGCAGCATGTTTCCAGTTTGCAGCGAAGGTGGATGCAACTGCAATATCGATTCCCCTTGTTTTCAATGCATCTGCATCGATCATTGCATTTTTTGTATACAAGAAGAAGAAGAACATGGAAGCCCCCGGAATTCTCCCCTGGGCCTCGGCTCTAACCTTTGCATCAAGCATTATCATATCAAGATACATCTATGCCTGGCAGCTGAGCTGGGAAATTGCCCTTGTCTCATATAATTTTGCAGCAATGTACATAATTTCTGCCATTGTAAATCAGTTCCTCTTTAACAAAAAAATCTACAAAACGATTTTTTTCTTCATTCTTATAAACTGGGTTATTTTTCTCCTCATCGCCTCATACTCAGGTGCGGATATTCAGATAAGAGTAATAGATGAGAATGGCGGAAGCACAGGCTTCAACATTCTGCGTGAGGTATTCGTCATCATATTAATGATATTCACATCAGTTGTTTCATATTTGAATATACCAATATTTGAAGCCTATGAGGAAAAAACAGTACAGCAGCAGAAAATAATAAGCGAATACAATGATTTTCTCACGAAGAAGGTAGAGGAAAGGACGAGAAAACTCCACAACGAGCTGAGGGAGAGGAAGGCTGCAGAGGAATCACTGAGAATCCTGTCAGCTGCTGTTGAACACAGTCCGGCGAGTATAT
>CAYNFB010000326.1:852-3971 GCA_964396355.1 uncultured Leptospirales bacterium
GCATAACAGACACAGAAATACATATAGAATATGTGAATCCGAAATTCAGCACTATGACCGGATACAGCATTGATGAGATAAAGGGGGTCAGACCCGGCGCCCTGCTTAACATGAACTTATCCGACGATGAAATGAAAGAAATAACGACAATTGTTAAATCCGGCGGGACCTGGTCAGGAGAGCTGAACAACCGGAAGAAAAACGGAGAACAGTACTGGGAGCTGGCATCGATAACATCTATAAGAAATGAAAACGGAGAGATAACCCACTACATGGCGGTGGAAGAGGACATCACTCTGCGCAAAAAAATTGAAGAGCAGCTCAAAGAACGGAATGAAATCATAGAAAAGGAAATATCCATTGCAGAAATGGTTCAAAGCACTCTGCTGTGCATAGACGTAAATAATCCCAGCCTCTACGAAGCAGATTTCAAACAGATATCCGTTGAGAAAATAGGAGGAGATTTCCTTGCCATAAATTCTCCCGGAAATGATGAACTCGGCATCTTTATAGGCGATATTTCAGGTCACGGAGTTGCATCTGCATTATTTATATCTCTCATGAAATTCATTACTGACGATATATACACGAAGTATTCACGCCTTCCCGTCGACTATATTGTGGAGCTAAACAAAAGACTTCTGGGTTACATGTCCTCCTACTTCATCACAGGTATATATGCATACATAAGATATGACAGAGAAAATGACCTCTACAGAATGAATTACTCAAGCGGAGGTCACCCTTCTCCTGTAATACTGAGAAAAAACGGAGATATTGAAATACTTAACTCTCAAGGTTCTCTAATAGGACTAATTGAGGATGGAATATACAGAGATCATAAAGCTGTACTCTACAAGGACGATGAGCTGTATATGTATACTGACGGACTTCCCGAAACCGTTAACAGCGAGACAGGGAAAGAGATCGGATTCGGCGATGACATGAAAAATCTTTTCAGGGAATCAAAAGCCGGATCAATATCATCGACAATTGAAAATCTGATGGAGAATATTAAGAAAATCAGAGGAAGAACCACTATTGATGATGATCTGCTGGTAACAGGCATTAAGTTCAAATAAGATTCAGGCGTTATAATCAAGAAATACTCTGAGTTCATCCTTCATTTTAGCAATTATTTCTTTTTGAATTTTTTTTATTTTATAAAATGAAAGTTTTTCATCCATCGATATTTTCTGCATCTGTTTATGCTTCAAAAATCTGTCTACAAAAATTCTTCTGCTCTTCTCGGGGAATTGTTCAAGTACGTCTCCCACAGTAGAAACGACCTCGCCTTCAATAATAAAATCCTCTACCTCTGAGTAAAAGGAATCATCCACATCCCTGATTACCTCGATGCACCTGTCGTGCTTCCGGTTCTCTCCCTCCTGCTTTCTCTGGTAATCAATTGCAATATTTTTAGCAGATTTGTAAAGATAGCTCCTTGTGCCGGCAGTACCATATTTAATACTATCCCTCTTATCATATAACTTGAGGAATGTGTCGTGTGCCAGGTCTTCGGCAGTAGAAAAATCACAGACGTAACCCATGAGATAAAAAATTATTCTTCTATTGTATTTTTCGTAAAATTCAGCAAAATCCTTTTCACAGCCCATAGGCATATCCATCACTTATATACCTCCCTTATGCGAATATTTTTTTACTAATAACTCTTTTTTATATAACGTACAGTGGAATGAATTATTGAAAACTTTTTTTTAAATTATTAAAAAAAATACACTTTTCATTATAATAATTAACACATAGTGGTAATTGAATATATTCTTGACTGTATGAAGTACTGAATTAAGTATACAGGTAATACTAAATCCGGTGAATTTAATGAAAAAATTAAGAGTAATACTATACCAGAAACCCCTTGGTATACCAATAAGCAAAAAAGACGTAAACGAGATGAAGGAATTCAAACCTCACTTCGTCTGTTTTCCCGAATATTTCTTTGTTAATCAGCGGCTGGGCAACCACGGTCAGACTATGCACAACCAGAATCTTCAAATAAAAAGAATAAAGCTGCTGTCCGGAGAATTGGACAGCGTAATAATAGGCGGAACCATGCCTGAGCTTGCAGATGGAGTAATGTACAACACATCATTCATCTACGGCATGGGAGAGGAAATAGGAAGCTACAGAAAGAAAAACCTCTTCTTCGCCGAAGAGGGCATAATAACGCCCGGAGACAGACTTAAGACCTTCAAGGCCCAGGGCATCACCTTTGGAGTTCTCATCTGCGCCGATGTATTCCACGATGAAAGTTTTCTCTTTATGAAAGAACAGGGAGCCAGTGTGATCTTTTCACCAACATTCTCTTTAATAAAGGAAGAAACCGTTGAAGTAAAACATAAGAGAGACAGAGATATATACGTTCGCGGTGCAGAACTGTCAAATTCCGCAATAGTTAAAGTCTGCGGAGTGAGATCGGAGTATAAAACCTTTCTCCAGGCAAGAAGCCTTATTGCCGACAGGGAAAAGGTCACTTACAGGGTGAGTCCCGATGAGGAGCACAGCCCCATGATAATAAAACAGGAAATTACAATAGAGAGCTGATACATGAAGACGATATTATGCCCTGACTGCGGGAAAGAAATAGATTACGACAGTATATACTGCAGCTTCTGCGGCAGGAAGATAGATGGTTCATCTTCACCGGAAGGGGGGAAAGCAGACAGCACCAGGCCTCCTCTCAACAGGAAGTGGATATTCATCTCGGCCCTCATAATAGTAATTTCTGAATTTTTATTCGCCTTCATCGCCGGCATCATATATACGGCATTTATCTCATCGGGCAATATGACTGCTGAGACACTGGTTATTGTCGCTTCAATCGGTTCAATTGCAGGAATATTCTCAGGAAGCATCCTGGCAGCGTATAAATCTCCCGGGAGAACAATTAAAGAACCCGCCATTGGAGCCGCAATAATAATACTGATCTCGAAAATTTCGGATATAATCATAACGGGAAATTTCAGTCTCTCCGGACTGGCAGGCATGGCCGCTGCATATGTAATTGCCCTGGCAGGAGCCTTTCTGGGGGAAAAAATTCAGGAAAGAAAGCAGCCGCATTCTTGAAAAAAAATTCAACAGTCTTCTCATAATGCTGA
>CAYNFB010000327.1:0-235 GCA_964396355.1 uncultured Leptospirales bacterium
GGATGATTTCAGGCTTTGTGTACACGAGAGTGTCGAAGCCCTTATTGTCATCCTTACCCTTGGGCTCACCGAAATAAATTCCGCCGGTGAGTTCTCTCATTATAAGAATGTCGAAACCATCACCGATAATCTCAGATTTCAGAGGAGATGACTCTTTGAGTTCCTTAAAAATTATTGCTGGTCTTAGATTTGCGTAGAGATTGAATTTCTTTCTCAGCGGAAGGAGCGCCGCTCT
>CAYNFB010000327.1:292-3933 GCA_964396355.1 uncultured Leptospirales bacterium
AGTACGTCATCTGATTCTTCGCATATTTTTACAGTAGACTCGGGAAGAGCAACTCCCTGGTTATCAATTCCTGCTCCGCCTATGTCTGCGAAGGTGAAAGAAAACTCCACATCGTAAGACTCAGAAATTTTATTAAGAACTTTGATCGATTCATCAATTACTTCGGGACCTATTCCGTCACCGGGAAGAACTGCTATTTTCTTTACTGACATTACTATCTCCGTGGTATTTTTTTTACATAATAAAGAGTCGATTAGTAAAATCGAACATTGGATTAACTTTGATCACAGGCTTTCTTTAAGCAAATAAAAAAATAGTTTATTGCAAAAAAAAACATTATATATAATAAAGTTAAAACATTAAATATTTAGAGTCAAGAGGAGTTTTTTTATGAAAAAAAGTAAAAAGAGCATACTGCTTCCGGTTTTTCTGGCAGCTTCTCTTTTGTCATCTTTATTACTGATCCAGGTACAAAGTGAATATACAAAGGCTTATGCAGGATATACGACAAAAGATGATATTCTTAAAAAATTCAGAAAAGACAAGAGCAGCATAAAAAGAAGTCACGAAGAAGTTACACAGATGATGGACGGCATCATAGCTGATATAAAAAAGCGCAACCTGAAATTCAGAGTTGAATTAAATGAGATGATGAAGTATAAAATCACCGAAATTACAGGTAATAAACCTCCCTCAGAAAGAGAAATAAAAAAGAAAGAAGCTGAAAGAAGAAGACAGGAAGAACTGCGGAAAAAGCAGGAAGAACGCAAGAGACAGAATGAGCTCAGACGCCAGGAGAGAGAGAGAAAGCAGCGCGAGGACGCCATAAAGCGTGAAAAAGACCGCAAGAAGCAGGAAGAGATGCGCAGGCAGGAAGAAGCAAGGAAGAAGCAGGAGGAGTTCAACAACAGGAAGAAGATGGATACTGCGGAGATGAAGAATCGAAACGTGCCTGCAGCGATTGCTCCATCTCTGTCGGCTGCAGCTTTCAACTGGAGAGATAACGACAAGGATACAACTGGAAAGTATCAGGTCATCTGCGGAAGCTGCTGGTCATTCACCTCTGCCGCCGTATACGAAGCAAACTACAGTATAAAAAATGACACCAAGCTCGATATTTCAGAACAGTTCATTCTGGACTGTGCAAAGGATAAGAGAGGCAACGATGCGGGAAGCTGCAACGGCGGCTGGTACGGCGGAGTCTTCGACTATCTGATGAAGTACGGTGCTGTGACAGAAAAAAGCAAACCATACAAAGCGAAAGAGGGCTTCTGCTCATCTGCCCAAAAGACCGACTACAAGGTTATCACATGGGGCTACATCAGCAGAGACGCAGGCATACCTTCAGTAAGAGAGATGAAGACAGCCATTGCAAAATACGGTGCTGTTGCAGCATCGGTAAAAGTTACTCCTGCTTTTCAGGCATATAAGTCCGGAGTTTTTAATGAACATGCAAGAGTATCAGGCCCCAGAGATGTTAACCACGCTATTACTATTGTAGGATGGGACGACAACAAGAAAGCATATCTCGTGAAGAATTCATGGGGATCCCAATGGGGAGACGACGGCTATATCTGGGTTGAATACGGAAGCAACAACATCGGATACGGCGCAGCATGGGTTGTTGTAAGCTACAACTCAGAAAAGTAGAGACAGCATATGTTTAAGAAAATATCAACAGCATTAGCATCTGTCACAATACTGACAGTGATATCGTGCGCCACGGGCCCTGACGTAACAGTTCAGGGCCGGAAAGGCGGCGAGAATTTCAAAGTGCCCCTGAAGAAGACCATTGCCCTGCAGCTTGAAGCACAGCTGGGCACAGGATACAGCTGGAAGCTCATGGAGTCACCTGAGATACTTGTTCTGACAAAGGAAAATATTATAACCGAAGAGCAGAACAAGACAGGCGGCACAGACCTTCAGCAATTTATCTTCAGAGGAATAAAGAAAGGAAAGGCTAATCTGGTTTTCAAATACGGAGAGCACTGGAAGAAGAAGCCTAAATTTATAAAAACGTATAAGGCATCTGTTACAGTTGAGTAGATGACAGATACCAGAACCACAACACTTCCCCGGGGCACAGAGTTAGAAGACTCGGCCCCGGGAATACTCACCATAGTGAAAAACAGAAAGAGCCGCATTATAATGAAGGACGGAGAGAAGATACTGTCCCTCGTCCAAGAACTGCGAAAAGACCATCCAGGTAAAAAAATAAGATTCAGGACAAGCGCGCCGGTGTGCAGCAAGACTAAGCGGTTTCTGGAGGATAACGGGGTTGCGGTGGAGTGAAGTGGATTATAGTGAGCCCTTTTGTCAATACACGATTTTAAAAAAACATGGTGGATTCTCACTTTTTTTTATGCTGCTTTGCTCTGACATTGTTTATTGAAAACAGAATAGTACATTTCATCAGGCGTTAAGTATTCAAGAGACTGATGAAATCTTGCCGTGTTGTAAAAATTAAAATATTTTTTTATCGCAGACTTCAGCTCTTCCATGGTTCGATATTCATTTAAATATATCTCCTCATACTTGAGAGAACGCCACAGTCTTTCTACATATATATTATCCAGAGCCCGTCCCTTGCTATCCATACTAATCCTTATTCCGTGAGCTTTAAGTTTAGCTGTAAATGCATCTGATGTAAACTGGCTCCCTTGATCTGTATTGAATATTGCCGGGACACCATATTGCTCTATCGCTTCTCCAAGTGCCGATATACAAAATTCTGTATCCAGTGTATTTGACAATCTCCAGCTTAAAACTTTACGACTGAACAAATCAATAATTGCAACAAGATAGACATGACATCCTGAAAGCTTAATATAGGTAATGTCTGTCGCCCATACCTGATTGGGAAACAATATCCTTTTGCCTCTAAGAAGATATGGATACTTCTTATGCATCTTAGAAGGTATTGACAATCTCTTCCCTGGATAAATAGCCCGGAGACCTGCTTTTTTCATTATCCGACGAATTTGCTTCCTGGTTACATCCATGTCTTTGAGTGCTTTAGCTATCTTTCTGTATCCGTAAAATGGATGACGATTTAATTCTTCTCTAATAGCTTGCAAAATCTTAAGTTCGCCATTATTCTTAACGGGGTCAGCCTTATAATAATATGAGGCTCTACTGATACCAAGAAGTTCACATTGCCTTTTAATAGTTAGTTGCATGTGATTAACCTCTACAGCTTCGGATCGGTTCCGAACAGTTGTTTGTACTTTTTTTTTAGAAAATCATTTTCTACTTTGAGCTGACCTATCTGGCTAAAAAGTTGATCTTGCTTTTTTTCTGTTTCTAAAAGCTCTTTATCTTTGCCACCTTTTTCAAAGGCGGAGGTCGCATTTCCTATCAATTGCTTTTTCCAAAGAGTTACCTGATTTGGATGAATCTCATACATAAGGGCAAGCTCTTGAACTGTTTTTTCCCCCTTCAGGGCTTCAATGGCTACTTTTGCCTTAAATTCTTTACTGTGTGTTTTTCTCATAATTCATTCTCCTTATCCTTTATATAAAGGAGATAACCACCTTATCAAGTCAAAATTTGTGTCTTGATTTTTGGGCTCATTATAGATAATGCATTTTTACTCCTTATCCATTATACGGAAAACTTTACAATTTAGTCATATGAGATCA
>CAYNFB010000328.1:0-3925 GCA_964396355.1 uncultured Leptospirales bacterium
ATGAGATCCTGCGAAAAGACGTCTTCCTGAATAAATGCATGTACATACATTTTCTGCCCCGGGAGGAGGCCATTGAAAAAGTAAACACCCAGATTGGAATTACGGAGAAGCAGATCTCTGATTTTAAAACTGCAGTGAGCAGCATGGAAGAAAGGGGGGTAAGTCCTGCAAAGGTAAAAATTGCAGAGTATGCCCTCAGGAATCAGGAAGCAAGACTCCAGTGGCTCAATGAATTTTATAATACAATCAGCGAACAGATGGAGGAGTAGAATGTCAGAAAAAATCACACTTTCCAGTGATGGAACGACAGGAATTATCACAATGCACCATGGTATTGACAATGCCTTCAACGCCCCTTTCCTTGACGAGATAATAGAAAATCTCGAAGAAGTTAAGAATAATGATTCATACCGTACACTGATTATAACAAGCTCACTCGAGAAATCTTTCTGTACCGGCTATGATCTTGGCTGGTGGATGGGCAATGCAAATGAAGAAGGCGTGCTTGAAAATTTTTTCAAAAAAATGAACTATATGCTGAGAGAACTATGCCTCTTCCCAAAACCGGTTATTGCAGGAATCAACGGCCACATTTTCGGACAGGGAATATTCTTCGCAGGCTGCATGGACTACAGAATAATGAGAGAGGACAGAGGCTGGGTAAACCTGCCTGAAGTTCACATAAACATCCCCTTTGTGCCAAGCCAGATCGGAATTCTCAGGGAGATACTACCGCCCTCATCAGTGAGAGACATGACTTTTCTCGGAAAAAAATATACGCCGCCCGAGGCAGAAGAACTCGGCTATATTGACCAGATCTGTCCCCTTGATGAGATAATGAACAGGGCTCTTGAAAAGGCTGATGAATACTCGAAGGTAAATGCGGAGGCTTTTGCTGAAATAAAATTCAGAATCAGAAAGCCTCTTGCAGATATCATTGAAAAAGACGACCTGCCTTACCTGCAGGCGCTGAAAGACGCTAGAGGATAGGAGAACGGTCATGGAACAATGGAAGAAAACCAGCTGTGTTTTATGCGCCCAGAACTGCGGACTCGAAGTTCTTGTCGAGAACAACCGCATTGTTAAAGTCAGAGGGGACAAGAAAAACCCCCGAAGCAGGGGATATTTCTGCAACAAGGGAATGAATGTTGCATGGCATCAGCACCACGCTGGCCGCCTCACTCACCCGCTAAAGAAAACTCCCCAGGGATTTGAAAAAATCTCATGGGAACAGGCGGTCAGTGAAATATCCGAAAAGCTAAAAGGAATTGTAGATGAACACGGCCCGCGTTCATACGCCTATATGGGCGGCGGAGGCCAGGGATGTCACTGCGAGGCAGCCTTCGGACTCACACTGATGCGCAATCTCGGATCCCGATACAACTACAACGCCCTGGCGCAGGAGCTGACCGGCTACTTCTGGGGCTGCGGACGGGTTGCGGGCCGTCAGAACCGTTTCCTCATTCCCCATGAGGAAGGGGCGGAGATGATCATTGCCATCGGATGGAACGGCATGCTCAGCCATCAGATGCCCAGGGCTCCGCTGGTGCTCAAAGAATTTTCAAAGAACCCCGACAAGATACTCGCTGTCATTGACCCGCGAAAATCCGAGACTGCAGAAATTGCAGATATACACATACCAGTAAGACCGGGAGCGGACGCACTGCTGTTCAAGGCAATGATAGCCATCATCCTCAAGGAAGGACTTGAAGACAGGTCATACATAGAAAAGTACGTAACCGGATTTGACGAAGTGGCCTCAATATTTAAAGACTTTGACGTTGAAGAAGCTCTGAAGATTTGTCAGGTCGACTACGATTCAATACACGATTTCTGCGTTCAGCTTACCACCAGGAAGTGGTGCTTTCACACAGATCTTGGAGTCCTCATGAACCGTCACAGCACCATCACCACGTGGCTCGTGCTGGTTCTCACGGTAATCTGCGGCCGTGCGGGAGTTGAGGGAGGAAATGTAATTCCCGGATCTGTCGTGCCTCTTGGTTCACACAGCGACGAGCGTGATCCCAATAGCTGGCGCACGGTGGAGACGGATTTTCCGGCAATTCTCGGAGCCTTCCCTCCCAATGTCATGCCCGAGGAAATCCTCAGTGACAAACCTGACAGGCTGAGGGCGGTAATCGCATGCGCCAGCAACCCCCTGCGTTCATACGCAGACACAACGGCCTATGAGGAAGCTTTCAGCAAGCTGGAACTGCTGGTGACAATTGAGCTTGCCATGACCGAAACGGCGGCTCTTGCAGACTACGTGCTTCCTGCACAAACCGGATTTGAATCCATCGACACTACTTTTTTCCCGTGGACCTATCCTGAAATATACTTTCAGATGAGAACCCCTGTAGTAAAGCCTAAAGGCGAACAGCTGGAATGCGGAGAAATTTTCACACGTATCGGCGAAGGTCTGGGCCAGATACCTGACCTACCGGATTATCTCATCCAGGCGGCGAAGAAAGATCTTTTTCAATACACCATGGCCTTCTTTACCTATATGCAGAAAAATCCGAAATCCGGTAAGGCAGTTCCCTTCATACTTGCAAAGACACTGGGGGCTGCGCATAACTCGGCTCACTTTGGAGCACTTTTTGGGATAATGCTTGCGATGCCTCCAAAATCCAGGAAGAACTGTGCGCGTGCCGGTTTTAAGATGAAGCCGGCATGGAAGACTTTCCTTAATCCTGTAAAAGCTTCCAGAGCTGTTCTCTCGGCAGCAAGATACCGAAGCATTGCTCCGCTCATGGCCCTGAGTCCGCAGATTGATCAGAGTCTGAGAATATTCAATTCTATTCTGGAACATCCCGAAGGAATATGGCTGGGTAAAGTCGAGGCTGAGAAGAACATGGATGAGCTGAAAACGGCCGACGGGAAGTTCAACATCTATATACCGGAGATGGACAAACCAGCACGCGAAATCACTGCTGAATCAGAAAAAAAGGAACTTGAAGATTCTCCTGATTACCCGTTTGTTTTACATGCAGGACGGCATATGAAATTCAACGCCAACACCCTGATGCGCGACCCGGAATGGATGAAAGGCAGGCGGGCATGCACAATGCTCATCAACCCTGATGATGCAGAAAAGCTCGGAATATCAGACGGACAGAAAGTGAAGATAGTTACAGAGGCGGCGTCTGAAGAAATTGAGGCAGAAATCAGCGAGTCGGCACGGACAAAACAGGTAGTTATTCCCCACGGCTTCGGCCTCGTACATGAAGGGGAAACCTACGGAGTAAACGTAAACCGGCTGACGAAGAACACCAACAGAGACTTTCTTGCCGCCACACCGTTGCACCGCTACGTGCCGTGCAGAATAGAGACTAGTTAGAAGACGGAAATGGAAGCGTGATTCAAGTCAGATAAGCAGACAGACACCTGCCCCGCATGTCTCGGATCAGGCCTCTATAAATAAAATATGCTGCAGAGGAGAGGGATGTATTATCATCCCCCTTCTCTTTTACTTTAATCAGGTCTGTTTTGACGGCCAGGTGCCGAAAGGCTGCTTCTCAAGCTGCATCTTCCCGTCTGCCCCCTTATAGAGGTTAATCCACACCCGCCAGTTCTTATCATCTACTTCCGGATAATCAAGACGATAGTGACTGCACCGGCTCTCGGTCCGCATGATCGATGCCCTGAGTTTCATTTCAGCACTTATTACCATGTTCACAGTTTCATGGGCAAGCCGGAGTTCATGCATGTCTGAGGCCCTGAGCATGGGCAGATGATGATCTCTCAGTTCCTCTACATAGGCCAGTGCGGCATTCAGCAGATTCTCCTTCTTTATATATATAATAAAGTTTGGTATCATAATCCCCTGGAGGGTCTGAGTCACCCACGAGGGGCTGTATCCTGACTCTCTCTTCAGAGGAGCAAGTATCTCTTTTTCAATTTTATTGATTTTTGCTTTTGTTAT
>CAYNFB010000329.1:0-3887 GCA_964396355.1 uncultured Leptospirales bacterium
CCGGTTCAGGCTCCGGTTCAGGCTCCGGTTCAGGCTCCGGTTCAGGCTCCGGTTCGGGCTCCGGTTCAGGCTCCGGTTCAGGCTCCGGTTCAGGCTCCGGTTCAGGTGTTGCTCTGGGCATTTCTGCCAGCTTGTCCAGGATCTGCATCACAGGCTCCGGATCAAAGTGCACCGGAATTGAAGATTCATATCTGGCTTCTATTACTGCTGGTTCATTGAGGGTTTCAGGTATTTTCAGGTTTGACAGATCTTCAATTTTTTTATTGAGATTTTCGATGGTGTCGTTGAGTTCTGAGAACTTGTCGAGTTCTTTGTTTACCCTGTTCATCAGTTCATTTTGACGATCATCTTCTATTTTGTCTTTGAGTTTCTGAAGCTCTTCCCTGCCGGCTTCTCTCTGCCTGTTAAGTTCTTCTATTGTTTTTTCTCTGTCCTGGCTGAGTTCGGAGAATTTGTCCTTCAGGCTTTTTAATTCAGACTGAAGGCCGGCAAATTCTGCGATATCGTCAAGATCAAGTTTTTCCTCGGGGATTGACTTAAGCCGGTCGAGTTCTGATTTTACCTCATTTAATTCACCGGCCAGCTGTTCTGATATCTTCTGTACAATTTCGCCTGTATCGAGGCCTCTGTCCTGAACTCCTATGTTTATAGTCTGGGGTACCGGACCGTCAATTTTGAGTCTCAGTTCTCCCTGTCCGGCTTCAGAATAGAGGGAGTCCACTCTCTTTCGGACATCTTCCTCTCTTCTCTTTCTGAAGTGATTGAGGTATTCGATGTTGCTGTCAATTTTTCCTCTTACACTGTGATCTGAAATGCGGTCTCTGACTCCCTTGAAAAGAGATATTGCCGTTTCATAATCTCCGCGTTTCGCATAGACCTCCGAGTTTATAAGAGTTCTTTTATATAACTGAAATCTCGATTTTTCGGGTATTATATCATGGGCAGGGTAGGGCAGTTCAAAGACACCTGAATCAGATCCTGAGAACTGCTGTTCTGATACAGGATGTTCTTCTGTAGACTGGGGAAATTCTTTCTCAATTGCCTTGTCGGAGGCTCTTCGCCTGAGCGCTATTTCCTCTTCCAGGTCTTTCCCGGCGTTTTTTTCTTTATCCTCCGCCAAAGGGACGCGGCTGACACCGAAGAGTGCCCAGGCGATAATGAGGAGGATTGTTATTAGTACAAGTATCAGTATTATATTCATAGTATATTCTATTCAGTAAAGTCCTTCTTATATAATGATCGGTAATTTATCTTAAAAAACGTATTATTTGTATAGTAAAGTTCAGGTTAATTAATTTCAATATTTTTAAAAAATAATAGACAACTTTACTGTATGGATAGTTTTTTGAAAAGAAAATTTCTGGTTATCTTTATTGCCGTTTTGAGATAACCGGAGTCGAAAGGGAGAAATAATATGAGTGAAAAAATACACAAGGACATGACCTTTGGAGAGCTTCTTCAGGCTCATCCTGATGCAGCACCTATTCTGGGAAGCTACGGACTGCACTGTATCGGGTGCCGCCTCAGTGTTTCCGAAACTGTGGCACAGGGAATGAGTGCCCACGGGATGGATAATGCTGCTCTTGAAAAGCTGATGAAAGAGCTCAACGAAAAATGCAGTTAAAGACTCTGGTCTTATGAGACGGAATTTACTGAAGCCCGTGGCTGGTAAATTCCGTCTCATCTATATCAATATCTATATTCCGTCAAAGGCCTTTGCTATCAGTTCATCTTCAGGAGCTTTGGTGAAGAAGCTGACAACAGGAATTACCAGAAAGGGTACAATCATTGCAATCGATGATGCAATGGGAGAGTTTGACGGTCCCAGCACAAAGAAAAGCACTATTGCCAGAGTGAGGCCTGATACCATTCCGGCTGCGGCTCCTGCAAGAGTGGCCTTCTTCCAGTAAAGCCCGTAGAGATAGGCTGCCATAAATGTTCCTGCCACGGCTCCCCATGAAAGAGACATCAGTGTAACGATGACCGCCAGTTCATATCTTGCGATAAAATATGAGATTATTATAAACAGCGCACTGAGGAATCTCATCATTGCGAGTGAGTTCTTTGTGGAAATTTCCGGATTAACATGGCCTTTGTACATGTCAATTGCGATTGATGATGATGATACCAGCACCAGTGATGACAGAGTCGACATGGAAGCCGATAATATAAGCAGAAGAATTACCGCCATCAGTGTTTCAGGCAGATGATTTATAAGTAAATCCGGAACCAGTCTGTCAAAAGCGGGTTTCCCGTTTACCAGGGGAAGTTTGTCATAGAAAATATGGGACATTGCGCCTGTGAAGTATGCAGCAAATCCTATTATGAGTGCAAAGAAGAATGTGGCAAAAGCGGCCTTTGGTATGAGTTTCTCATCCTTAATTGCATAGAATTTCTGCACCATCTGAGGGAGTCCCCATGTTCCAAAGGATGTCATGAAAACCAGACTCCCAAGGAGCAGCATGCCCGGTCTTTTTCCGACAGGAACGTGCACATCATAGTTTGCTGAAATTTTACTGAATACTTCACTTAAGCCGCCGCCTGCATCTACAAGTATTGAAATCATCGCAGCAGATCCGATGATCATTATAATCCCCTGAATGAAGTCAGTAAGAGTAATTGCAAAGTATCCGCCCAGGACGAGATAAATTCCGGTTATGCCTATCATTATGAGAAGAGCCACATCATATGATATGCTGAAGTTCACTTCAAACAGATGTCCCAGGCCTTTAAATACAGAGGCTGAGTAGGGAAGCAGAAATATGAATATCACCGTGGCAGAGAAGAGTTTTGTATACTTTCCCTGGTAGCGCTCCTGGAGAAATTCCGGCATGGTCATTACATCAAGATTCTGGGTCATTCTTCTGGTTCTTCTGCCCAGTACAAACCATGCAAGAAGAGAGCCGAATAACGCGTTTCCTGCTACAATCCAGAGTGTGTTCAGACCGAATCCCCATCCGAGCTTGCCTGCAAAACCGATGAATATAACGGCTGAGAAATAGGATGTTCCGTAGGCAATGGCAGAAACCCATGGACCGATTGTCCGTCCTCCCAGGAAGAAATCTCCCAGGGAAGTGGTTTTCTTCATTCCCCACAGGCCTATGCCTATCATAACTGTAAAGAAAATTGCTAAGAGTATTATTGAAAGCATGAAATACCTCAATTGGAATTTGAAATTTTATTAGAATGATCATTTAATTTTTTGAAGGTCAATATAAAAAAGCCGGCTTCGAAGTTAAATGTTATATATATGTAAAATTTTAAAGGTTTAAGCCGTGAGAACAGTTAAAGAATGTGCAGTAATATTTATTATTTCAGACTTAATATCCGGTTCTGTCCCTGCAGGGTATAAGTCGCTTCCTTCCGGAGAATCTGTCTTTATCGAAAGCTTCCATGTTTTACCTGAAGGGGAGGGCGGTATTGTAAAGTCGATATTTTTGTCTGTGGCATTGAACATCATAAAAATATCGCAGTCGGGTTGTCCATTTACCGGGAGGGAGTATTCACCCGACATGAGTACTGCTATACTGTTTCTTTCTTCATCCCAGTCCGGTACCTCCCCCGAAGGGTCTAACCATATTGCATCCTCACTGCTGAATCCTTCCCTCTTTTTACCTGTGAAGAAACTCAGAGATCTTAACAATGGATGAGCTTTTCTGAAACTTATTATTGATCTGGTGAAATTCATTATTTCGCTGTTATTTTCCATGAGATCCCAGTTAATCCACGATATCTCGTTATCCTGACAGTATGAGTTATTGTTTCCATTCTGAGACCTTCTGAATTCATCACCGCCAAGCATCATTGGTATGCCCAGAGAGAGGAAAAGTGTAGCCATGTAGTTCTTAATCATTCTCACTCTTATCTCTTCGATTCGCGGTGGAACA
>CAYNFB010000330.1:0-3872 GCA_964396355.1 uncultured Leptospirales bacterium
TGAATCTGCCGGTGATGACTACATTGCGGTCATTCAAATGCCTGATTATGCAGAAAGGCCGGGCTGGTACGGAAACGTTGAAGACAGCAAAGATTTTATCCGGAAGAACGGGCTTCGTTTTCTCCGTAAATATCAATTAGATGCAATCAGACATCTTCAGAAAGCGGCAGGTAAAGGGAAAGACCGTTTTCTCTTTGAGATGGCAACAGGTACAGGTAAGACTCTGACCGCCGCTGCCGTTATAAGGCTTTTTATGAGAACTGTAAACGCAAGACGTGTACTGTTTCTCGTGGACAGGCTGGAACTGGAAGATCAGGCATGTAATAACGCCTTTACAAAATATCTGAAACCGGATTATACAACCTATATCTATAAAGAACACAGAAGGGACTGGCATAAGGCGGATATTATCGTCACCACAATTCAGTCTCTCATGTCAGACAATAAATACCGATATGAGTTTACTCCTACAGATTTTGATCTGCTTATTTCAGATGAGGCTCACAGATCAATTTCGGGTAATGCCAGAGCAGTATTTGAGTATTTTCACGGATATAAACTTGGACTCACCGCAACACCAAAGGATTACCTCAAGGGCGTAGATCTTAAAAAGGTAAAAGAAAGTGACCCCAGAGAAATTGAGCGCAGGATGCTCCGTGATACCTATAATACCTTCGGCTGTGAAGGTGGTGACCCGACATTTCGTTATTCTCTTATTGACGGAGTGAAGGATGGTTTCCTTGTCAACCCCGTGGTAGTTGATGCCCGCACTGAAATTACCACGCAGCTGCTTTCAGATGAAGGATATGCCGTGCTGATAGATACTGATGAAGGTGAGGAGACTGAAACTTTTATTTCCCGGGATTTTGAGAAGAAGTTTTTCTCAGATGAAACCAACCGGGTTTTCTGTCAGACCTTCATGGTTAATGCTCTTCATGATCCGGTTACAAAGGAGATAGGGAAGACAATAGTTTTTGCCGTGAGCCAGAACCATGCACGAAGACTCGCCGAGTGCCTCAATGACTTTGCAGAAAAGATGTATCCGGGCAGGTATAATTCAGATTTTGCAGTACAGGTTACTTCTCAGGTCAAGGATGCACAGCAGATGACTATCAACTTCAGTCATAATAATCTGAATGGTAAAACAGGGTGGCTTGAAGGATATAAAAGCAGCAAAACAAGAGTCTGCGTTACAGTCGGTATGATGACAACCGGTTATGACTGTACTGATTTACTGAACCTCTGTATGATGCGGCCGATTTTCAGCCCCGCAGATTTTGTTCAGATAAAGGGCCGGGGAACACGGAAACACATATTTGAATATAAGTATAAAAATGAAATGGGTGATGAAGAAACAGTCAGTTATGATAAGCAGAATTTTAAACTGTTCGATTTCTTCGGCAACTACGAATATTTCGAGGAAAAGTTTGATTATGATGAGAAGATAAACCTTCCTAAACCGGTTTCAAAAAAAGGGGAGGGCTCAGACCCGCTGCCGCCCGGCGGTATTTATTCGAACTACAGCATTGATCCCTTATCAGTCCTTGAAGAAACAGAAATAGGTTCTGACGGGATGAAGATTGACCGCATGCTCTTTAAGAAGTTTGAAGACAGAATTGTAATGGATGATATCATCAAAAGAAATGTTGAACTGGGTAACTGGGAAGAGGTAATATCCTATATTCAGAATGAAATATTTGACAAACCTGATGAATATTTCAATCTGGATAAGCTCCGCAAGGCTGCATTAATTGACAGGAAATTATCCATACGTGAGGTAGTGGAAAAGATTTTCGGTATCATCCCTAAATTCAAATCAAAGGATGAGATGCTGGAACAATAATTCGATAAGTTTGTTTCTATTTATCCGCCTGAAGAGGATTTCAATATCCGCGCCTTAAAATACTTCTTCAAGTCATAGATTGTGGATAATGAAATCCGTAAAATAATTGAAGAGAAAAACTTCCAGGCATTACAGACAAATCCGACCCTCACGATTTCGCAGTTTAAAGAGGTCGCACCAAAATACAGAGAGATGATTCCGGGTTATATAAGAGACTATGTTAACCTGGATAGTTTTGCAGCTTAAAAGAGGAATTCATGTTAGATACATCAACGAAGAAGAGAATCGACGATTGCCGGGATATACTGGTAGGTAAACTGCCTGACCCGAAAGCTCAGATAGAACAGATTACTATTGGCCTTATTTACAAGTTCATGGATGACATGGACAAGGAAGCAGTTGAACTTGGCGGGAAGGCCAAGTTTTTTTCTGGAGACTATAAGAAATACAGCTGGGATGCCCTTTTCGATACCAGAGTTACAGCGGCTGATATGCTTAAACTATATTCCGGTGCTATTGAGAGTATGGAGAAGAACCCGCATATTCCCCAGCTCTTTCGTGATATTTTCAACAATGCCTATCTGCCCTACCGCGACCCGGAAACCCTGAGAATGTTTCTTAAAACAATCGGGGAGTTTGAATATACCCATAGTGAAAAACTGGGAGATGCCTTTGAATATCTGCTTTCAGTAATGGGTTCCCAGGGGGATGCCGGGCAGTTCAGGACTCCCAGACATATCATCGACTTTCTTGTAGAGGTTGTTAATCCCGGCAAGAAGGATACAGTTCTTGACCCTGCCTGCGGTACTGCGGGTTTTCTTATATCTGCATTCAAGCATATAAAAAAGAAGAATCATAATAAATTCACACCTGATGACCAGAAAAGGCTTATTGAGAATTTTACCGGCTATGATATTTCTCCCGACATGGTTCGCCTGAGTCTTGTAAACCTTTATCTTCACGGATTTTCAGATCCCCATATTTCAGAATACGATACCCTGAGCAGTGAAGATCGATGGAATGACAACTATGACGTAATACTGGCAAACCCTCCCTTTATGAGTCCGAAGGGCGGCATACGGCCCCATAAGAAGTTTACCATAAAATCAAATCGTTCTGAAGTTCTCTTTGTTGATTACATAGCAGAACACCTTAACCCCGGAGGACGGGCGGGCATCATTGTGCCTGAAGGTGTAATCTTTCAGAGCGGCACAGCATACAAGGCCCTGCGGAAAATGCTTGTGGAGAACCATCTCTACGGAGTGGTGAGTCTGCCGGCCGGAGTTTTTAATCCCTACAGCGGTGTGAAGACATCCATTCTGCTCATGGACAGGGAACTGGCAAAGACATTGAATGAAGTTCTTTTTGTGAAAATTGATAATGACGGATACGGCCTGGGTGCACAGCGTTCACCGGTAAAGGGCGGTCAGCTAACAGAAGCAGTTGATATAATCAGGGAATTTAAAGAAGGGAAGTTTACAGAAAACGAAATAGCCCATGCAGTAAATAAATCAGAGATTGCAGAGAATGGTGATTATAATCTGAGCGGGGAGAGGTATAAGGCTAATATTGTATCAGAATCAAATTATGAACTGACTTCATTTTCAGATGAAAATATTTTTAAAATAGTTTCTGGTGGTACTCCTGATTCAAAAAATGAAAAATATTGGGGTGGTGATATTAATTGGGCTACATTAGCAGATTTACCTGCTACAGAAATGATTTCAAAGATATCTTCAACAAGTAGGAAGATTACAAAAGAAGGTCTTACAAACTCTTCTGCAAAAATGTTACCAGCTAATTCGATTATAGTATCAACTAGAGCAACAATTGGCCGCATAGCTGTCAATACAATAGAATGTTCTACTAATCAGGGATTTAAAAACATTATTATTAAGGATTATAGTCAGGCCAATACATCATTTATTGCCTTGATGATGACAAAGCTTGTTGATACAATGAAAAGAATGGCAACAGGCGGTACATTTAAAGAATTATCCGCGTCAAATTTTAAAACTTTAAAAATCCC
>CAYNFB010000331.1:0-855 GCA_964396355.1 uncultured Leptospirales bacterium
GCCTCTGCATTTTTTCATGGTAATTCAGAAGCAGAGTTTTGACTTCTGAGTATGAATCGGTGCTGCTCTGATTGATCAGTATGATGCACTCACTGCAGATATCATCAACGGGACTGAGCTGACTGATGAGCGGCCCCTTCACAGGTGCTCCGTGAATGCGTGAGAAAATATATGCGGCTTTCTCCATATCTGTTCTGTAGTCGAGGGGCCTGCCGGGTATGAAGTTCATCAGCAGTACCCCTCCTGCAAATGAAGAAGGGTGATTGTCAAAAAAAAGTACTCCCGGTGTTACGCCTGTGTTCTCAAGACTTTTCAGCACATTGTATTCATACTCAATCTGATCTTCGATAAAGAGCTGACTTCCGTGATTTATTCTGAATACGTATTCTTTACCATCAGATTCGACTCTGTAATTATCATTATATTCACCTGATGCAAGATGTGATATCCTGTCGACCCGGCTCAGCCAGCTGTTTTCTGTAAGAAATTTTTTAATTTTACTGCTGATCATTCATTCATTCCAGGCTTTTCTTTCCTGTCTGTATCATTGAACAGCGACCGTATTAATGCAATCCTTTTTCGGTTAACGCCCATATCAGAATAGCCCGTACGTGAAGCCGATCTCATATGAATTATTTTGTCCTTGCCGGAAAATAGAAATTCCACATCATCAGTGAATCTGAATATCCGTGATTTAAAGGTGAAATGCAGGTAGTTCTCATCATCAGTCAGTAATTGAGTTCTGTCCATTTGACTGATTATATCAATAATTTTTTTCCGTGCCGCATCGCGTGATGTGCTGTATTTCAGCGGTTCGATGGAGTGTTCTTTATCCCCGGAAAATGTAGATACGCA
>CAYNFB010000331.1:865-3866 GCA_964396355.1 uncultured Leptospirales bacterium
GGTTTGAGCTCTCCGTCAGAAGAGCCTGATGTGCTCTTTTCACCCGATGTACAGCCCGGAAGAGAGATGGATATGAGAAGAAGACATAGTATTTCTTTAATTTTCATTTACTTTCCTTTTTAAAAATTTTTCCACAACTACAGGAATCACTGCAATTACTGTGAGAAACACGAAGGCCATCATCACTTTGATGCTGAGTATGTCGCCGGGGCTGTTTATATCCGTTGCCTGTGTGCCTGCATAAATATATGCAAGCGAGCCCGGCAGTATACCGAGTGAAGTTGTCCAGATGAATGTGGTGAGTGGGATTTTGGTCAGGCCCGCCAGAAGGTTGAGCAGAAAAAATGGAAAAAGAAATATAAATCTCAACATAAGCATGTAGTTCTTTCCGTTTGTCTCTATCTCCCGGTTGAGCTTTATAAGTTTATCTGAATATTTCTGCTGAAGGCTTCCGCCTGCGATATATCTGGCTGCAAGAAATGCAGCCGTGGCTCCTGTTGTTGCCCCTATGTTTACGTGAATAATACCGGCGTATCCGAACAGATAGCCTCCGGTTAATGTGAGTATCACCGCTCCGGGAATAGAAAGAGCGGTAACTGCGATGTATACAGCAATGAATATTATTGAACTGATAAAGTAATTTGCATGTACAGCCTCAAGGAGGCTGTCTCTGTTTGCCCTGTAGTACTCAAACGTGAGAAAGTCCCAGAGCCCTGCAAAGTATGACAGGGCGAAGAGACCTGCTATGACTGCAATTAGTATTATTTTATTTCGCTGCATTTATAGTTTCCCTTATCTTTGAAATTATTCGGATTATAATATTGCTCCGGATTCTGTCGATGTATGAATCTTTTGCAAGATATCTTACAATGTCTGAGTATGTGGGGTAGGCGTGAATTACATTCTGGAGACTGTAGAGTTTTATCCCCATTGTCTTTGCAAGATGGAGTTCGTGCATTACCTCGCCGGCTCTTTCTCCGGCAATGTGAATGCCGAGAATTCTGTATCTTTTATCTGTGATAACCTTGGCAAATCCTGTGCTTACCCGATCTGTAATCGCTCTGTCAAGCGAGGCATAGTCTTTTCTGAAAATTCTGATCTTCCTGCCGTATTTTCTTACGGCCTCCTCCTCTGTCAATCCGCTTCTTGCCATCTCGGGAGATGAAAATATTACCCAGGGGACGTGACTGTAGTCGGCCTTCCTCTTAACCGGAAGCAGGGCATTGGATGCGGCAATTGATGCCTGGTATCCTGCCATATGGCTGAACTGATAGGGACCTGCAACATCTCCGCAGGCATAGATGTTTTTAGCAGAGGTTCTCATCGTCCTGTCAGTTTCAATCCCTTTCTTCGAATACTTTACACCGGCCTTGTCAAGATTGAGATTTTCAATATTGGGTTTTCTTCCTGCCGCGATGAGTATTTCATCTGCAGAAAAAATCTTTTGTTCATCGTTTAAAATGCAGGATACTTTTTTCTTCTTTATTCCATCAATTGTTTCAATCCTTAATCCGGTGCATATTTTAACGCCAAGCTTTTCCAGTTCTCTGCGGATAAAAAGTGAAATTTCTTCATCCTCCAAAGGGAGGATCTGTTCTGCCCCGTCAATCAGGGTGATCTCCGTCCCCAGATTAGCAAAGGCTGTGGCCATCTCAACACCTATTGCACCGGCGCCGATTATAATCATAGACCGGGGAGCCTTCTTAATAGAGAAAATCGTCTGGTTCGTGTGGTATTTTACTTTGTCAAGCCCGGGAATAGGCGGAATTGCAGGTCCTGATCCTGTTGCTATTACTACTTTGCGTGTTTTGAACTGTTCCTCTCCAATCAGAACAGTCTCATTGTCAAGAAAACGCACCTCTCTGTTTTCAAAGACTGTAATACCTGCCTTCTCATATTCTGAAGGAGGGTGGCCGTTATATACACCGTCTATTATTTGTGATATATCTGCAAACACCGGAGCAGTATCTGCAGTTGCCGGGCTCTTCTTTGATGCTGATTTTCCCGGAGATAAGTTAGCTTTGAAAACAGATGCCCCTTTGAGAAGAGCCTTGCTCGGTATGCATCCCGACCAGGTGCACTCACCGCCGAGCTTTTCTCTATCTGCCATTGCGGTCTTTTTACCCAGACCCGATGCTACTGCTGCAGCTGTAAGACCTGCAGAACCCTCTCCTATTATCAGAATGTCAAAATCATAGGATTTCATTAAAGTCTCCTTCGCTGCTTTCTAAAAAATCAATAAACCTGTTGTTTCTTTCTGCTCTGTGTTTGTGATAGTAATCTCTGATATCGTCTATTGTGTCTATATCCTGAAGCTCTTTCAACAGGTAGTAATCAAGGCCTGCCTCCCTGACTTTCTCAATAGTTTTTTGAAGCACATTGGGAGTACTCCAGCTTATTCCGGAAAAGAGATTTCTGTTTAACTTTTCTTTTTTCATTCCGATCAGATAATATCCTCCGTCACAGGAAGGGCCCAGACAGAGATCATGATCATCAAGCGATGTAATAGAATCCTCAATCAGCGATCCTGTTAGTCCGGGAACATCGCTTCCCACAAGTGTAGCCGCCCTGTATTTATTTGAAAAAACATCTTTCAATGAATTGTACATCCTCTCTCCAATGTCCCTGCCTGTTTGACGTATTACCCTGGAACTTCCGTTGTCTGCAATGAACAGTTCATTGTCGCTGAATTCGTGACCGGCAATTGAAAATATAACGTCTGCATTTAAATCCGCCACCTCGCATGTAAGTTTTTTTACCAGTATATTATAGAGGTTGTAGGAAAAGTCATGTCCGGTGACGCGTCCTATTCTGGTCTTCACTGACCCTTTTACGGGACTCTTCATGAAAATTATCACGGCGGTATCCATTTTTAATTACCCGCCTCAATGAAGTCAATGTATGCCGTTGCGCTTTCACCTGTATTGTCTGAGTCGGACATTACCGCAAGACCGGCATCCCGGGGCGGGTCCTCTCCAAAAGCTTTCCTGTAGTCTGCAAG
>CAYNFB010000332.1:0-3857 GCA_964396355.1 uncultured Leptospirales bacterium
GGTTTTGCGGGAAGACCGTATTTCTCATAACTATCTCTGAAAACAGTGAGAACTCTAAGGCCGCCGAACTGATCAAGACCATATACGGAGGCATTTGTAAATCCTTCCTTCTTAAGCTGAGCAACTCTTTCCTTTGCCTTCTGAATAAGAACCGGTCTCTCACCGTACTGAAGAGCCCCTGTGGGACAGGTTGTAACACAGGCAGGGATATCCCTTTCATTCACAGTACATGCGTTGCATTTGTGAGATTTGTCCTTTGTAACAGCCTTCTGACCCACATCGTTCATATAGGTCTTTGAACTGATTTCAGGAACATTATATACACAGGCATTTACACAGGCTCCGCAGCCGATGCACTTATTCTGATCAATTATTGTCCATCCGTTAACCTTTGAGATTGCCTTTTCAGGACAAACATTTATACAGTTTGCATCCTTACAGTGAAAACACTTCCTGTGCTCAATTGTCCATATTGGTTTTTCCTGGTTTGATCTGTCAACTGGATGAAATATCACGTGATTCCACGTAATAGCTGACAGATTTGCAGGATTAGTATATTCAGATCCTTCAAAAAATGTTGTATCCTCTGCAGGAAGTCCGTTCCACTGCTTACATGCTACCTGGCAAGCCCGGCATCCTATACATTTCGACGTATCGACTAAAAATGCTTTATCTGACATATTCTACCTCCTTACGCCTTCTTAATATCTACAAGGAATGCCTTGAATTCCGGAATCATGGTATTTGCATCACCAATGTGTGGAGTCAGTGTATTTCCTGAATCACCCGGTGCAGCAGATCCGTGACCGAAATGCCATATCATACCTACCATTTCTACCATCTTACCATTAACTTTAAGAGCCTGGATTCTGTCAGTGACAAGGGCGTAGGCCTTTATCTCTCCCCTTTGCGAGGAGATAGCAACCTTGTCGCCATTTTTAATTCCCTTCTTCTTTGCAAGAGTGGGGCTTATCTCGCAGAACATATCAGGAACAAGCTCTGTCAGCCACGGCAGGTTCCTTGTCATTGCACCGGCCTGCCAGTGTTCTGAAACCCTGTAGGTTGTACCGACATAGGGGAACTTGCTGCTTGTGCCGAATTCTCCCTTTGTAGAGGCAAGAATTTTAACCGCAGGATTCAGAGGCTGTCTGTTCATTGCATTCTTCGTAGGACTTTCCATTGGCTCATAGTGCTCAGGCATAGGACCATCGGCAAGACCTGCAGAGAAGAGTTTACCAACACCCTCTGAATTCATGATAAACGGATGCTTGGTTCCGGGAGCCCATCCTCCATCAGGAACATCACCTACCCACTTGCTGCCGTTCCACTTGATTACAGCCTTTGCAGGATTCCATGGTTCTCCCTTGAGGTTAACGCTTGCCCTGTTGTATATAATTCTTCTGTTAACAGGCCAGCACCATGCCCATTCAGGATACATTCCCAGCTTATTGGAGGCATCTTTCTGGCCCCTTCTTGCCATCATGTTTCCTTCTTCATTGTAACTTCCGCTGTAAAGCCAGTTACCGCATGCTGTTGTTCCATCATTTTTCAGTTTTGTAAAATTCTTCAGAAGTTTGCCGGTCTTACCCTGCTTCTCCCAGGTATATCCGTTAATCTCCTTTGCTACCAGATGAGGATCACACTCGTGGTCACCGGCGCTGTGCTTGTAGTTCCAGTTTGCCTTCAGAATAGGATCGGGGAATGCTACTTTCTTCCCTGCCTTTACATCGGCCTCATAGAGATCTCTCACTGCATGGAAGAGCCCGTCAATAAAGTCGAGGTCTGTCTTTGCATTTCCCGGAGGATTCTGTGCCTTGTATCTCCACTGTGCCCATCTTCCTGAATTGGAAACAGATCCCTCCTTCTCAACAGAAGAAGCCATGGGGAGTAGAAAAACCTCAGTTTTAATATCTTTGGGGTTGACACCCGGTCTTTTCCAGAAAATAGAGGTATCAGTTTCCCACAGGTCGGAGCATACAAGCCAGTCGAGTTTTTCGAGAGCCTTGGCCTCCTTCTTCGCATTGGGACCGCCTACAACCGGATTTGTTCCAATCAGAAGCGCCCCCTTATGCATTCCCTTATACATATCCTCGAAGAGGACAATATGAGGATAGGGCTTACTTGCCTTGGGTATATAATCGTAGCAGTAATCATTTTCTTTAGTTGCATTATCTCCATACCAGGCCTTGAGCATGCTTACCAGATACTTGGGCTTATGCTGCCACCAGTTCGCACTCATAGGATCATTAGTAGTTGGAGTGTTATTCTTTATATAAGCCTCAAGATTAACATCTTTCTGAGTCTTGGGAATACCGAGATATCCGGGAAGGATGTGCCAGAGAATACAGTGGTCGGTTGAACCCTGTACATTTGATTCTCCTCTGAGGGCGTTGATTCCCCCTCCTGCCATACCTATATTTCCAAGGAGCAGCTGAAGTATTGCATATGTTCTGATATTCTGAACACCAATAGTATGCTGAGTAGCACCCATTGCATACATAATAGTTGCAACCTTGTCCGGCTTGTGAGTAGAAACGTAGAGTTTTGCTACTTCCTGAAATTTTTCTACAGAACATCCGGTTATATTAGAAACCTTTTCAGGAGTATATCTTTCAAAGTGTTTTTTCATGAGCTGCTATACCCAATTAGGATGCTTCAGAGATTTATCTCTCTTTGGAATTCCCTTAGCGTCAACCTGATACTTCCAGGAATCCTTGTTATAGCTTCTTTTGCCTTTGCTGTAACCTGTAAAGAGGCCGTCATCAAAATCGAATTCAGTATTGATAAGAAATGATGCATTAGTATATTCTACTACATATTCCTTCTGTATAATATCATTCTGAAGAGCGTAATTGATAATACCGCCTACAAAGGCTATATCAGTTCCCGGTCTTAGAGGAGCATAAACATCAGCCAGAGATGAAGTTCTTGTAAATCTCGGATCCACATTTATCATCTTACCGCCATTCTCCCGTGCCATCTGCACATATTTAAAGGAGATAGGGTGATTCTCGGCGGCATTACTGCCTATAATCATTATTACATCTGCGTGTTTAATATCAATCCAGTGATTCGTCATGGCACCGCGGCCAAATGTACCCGCCAAACTGGCGACTGTTGCGCTGTGTCAAATACGGGCCTGGTGTTCAAGATAGGAAATCCCCATTATACGGGCGAATTTTGACCAGGCATAGCACTCTTCATTATCAAGAGCTGCACCGCCGAGACCGACGAGTCCCTGGGCTCTGTTTACTGTAAATTTACCTTCTTTTTCAATAAATGTCTCATCTCTGACGTCTTTTACCCGCTCAGAGATCATTTTCATCGCTTTATCCCAGGAAAGTTCCTCCCACTTGGTTCCTCCCGGTTTTCTATACTGCACCTTATCGAGTCTCTTTTTTATAGGGTTTACGGCAATCTGATAAAGAGCACTACCTTTTGAACAAAGAGATCCTCTGTTTATTGGATGATCCGGATCACCCTCGATGTTAATAACCTTTCCGTCTCTTGCTGAAACAATGAGTCCACAACCCACACCACAATATGGACAGATGGTAGTACTTTCCGTGGCCCCACGAAGCTTATCCGGCACTTGTTTACAGCCGGTTAGAAAGGAGGCCCCTCCTAAAAATGCCCCGGCAGCCGTCGCACCTGACAGCTTGAGGAAATTCCTTCTGGTAACAGGCATAAATATCCTCCTGGATTAAATTGTATTTATTTTTATTTTAGTTGCATGCTGAATTAAATGAAAAACCGGGCTCTTCTTTTTTTATATAAATCAAGGCAGAAAACACTATTTATATTTATATAGTTAACTGCCACGACCGAGCTAATTGAATTTTAAAAGAATTACCAAT
>CAYNFB010000333.1:0-3856 GCA_964396355.1 uncultured Leptospirales bacterium
TTATTTTCTTTCCGACAGACATAACAACCTCTCATTATATTTATTAATATACAGTATCAATTATTCCTATATACATCTGTCAATAAATTTGCAGAATTTAAAACCGCAAAAACAAATAAATATTTTTTAATAATTTAAACTCTTTTGACTTGACTTTTAACAAATGTATACTATTTTTATGTTTAGTTTAAACACGGGGACCAGATATGGCAAAAGAACTGACAGACAAACAGCAGCTTATATTCAACTTTATAAAGCAAAGTATCAACGAATCAGGCTATCCTCCCACAGTTAGAGAAATCGGAGATCAGTTCAAAATAACAGTCAAGGGAGCCTACGACCATCTCAAGGCTATTGAGAAGAAAGGATTCCTTAAAACTCAGCAGAATAAATCAAGAGCCATTGTAATAACAGAAGAAACTACCGATGACGTAATAGACTCAAAAAGTATAAAGATTCCCCTGGTGGGAAGAATCGCCGCGGGCTCGCCTGTTCTCGCTCAGGAAAACATTGAGGAATATCTGTCATTCCCTGCTGCCATGCTTGGAAACGGAGATTTCTTTGCTCTGTCAGTATCGGGAGACTCCATGATCGACGGCGGAATATTCGACAATGATATTGCTATAATCAAACAGCAGAGCACGGCAGTCAATGGTGATGTTGTAGCCGCGCTGATAGACGATGAGGCTACACTGAAAGTATTTAATAAAACAGCCAAATCTGTACAGCTCATTGCACAGAATCCGGCGTATAAACCGATAGAAACAAGAGAGGTGACTATACTTGGGAAACTGGCCGGAATTTTCAGGCAGTACTGACAGCTTTTTTTCATTTGACAATAATTGCAGTCTGCAGATATCATCGACTATCCCTCTATAGAATGATGATATCTTATTTATGAAAAAAATATTTCTCTCTTTAGTCTCTCTATTTATTTTCACAGCATTATCTGCATCGGCAAAGCCCGTTGCCGGAGTCTCAATTATCAGCTCCGACTCATCCAGAGGAACTGCTGTCGCCGGCCTCCTGGAAAAGCATCTGATCACCATACTGAACAGAAATTCCTCCTTTTCTACAATCAAAACAGATATTATAGGCAGAGAACTGAAGAAGTTCAACTGCAAATCCGAAAAATGCATCCTCAGATTTGCACGCAGTGCCGGCATAGACCTGATAATTAGCGGCAGTATAAAGGACAGAGGGGAATATATCAAAATTAACCTGACGTCATACGCGCCCGGACTGCCCTTCAGAGGAAGGGCCCTCAATTCGTATTCCGTATCAATACCACTGAGGATAAAACTCTCGCTAAGAGAGTTCAGTCTCATAAGTGAAGAACATTCGTGGAAATTTCTTTCTGAAACAGTTTCACAATTCAAATATCCTGTCAGAATAACCCGGGACAAGGGCAAAGCAGAAATCACCGACCCGGATACCCCGGAAGGGAATTATGATCTTTATACCATGGACAGGGAAGATTTCTACTATAGATCCGGCCGGGTTACAATCACTGGCCTGGATGTAAAACCAGAAGGGAATACACAGCTAACCGGAAACTCTTTCATAATAAGATCCTTCGGAGAGGAGGGTCAAATAATAAGGGACTACTACAACACAAAGAAAAGAGAAATTGTATTCACCGAAGATTCTCTCAAAGATACTCTCTATATGTTCTTTCTTACGGTACCGGCAAGTGCAACAATGCCCATTGCAGCCCCCATCTTTGGATATATGGAGAACGACGACTGGGCCGGCCTGGGACTGTGGGCAGTTCACACATCTCCCTATCTATATGCAGAAGCCCGGGGGCAGATAAATTCACCATCCAGACTGAAGGATAAGCACAGCGATATAACCAGAGACGACAGGGCTATGAACTACTTCAGCTGGTACATGATCCTTGCAGGAGGCACTCCTCTCTTCGTCGATGCCTTTGCCCACGAATCACTCATGAACGCATCATACTTCAGGGGTAAACAGGAACTCATGGGCAATCCCTATACGGCGGCATACCTGTCGCTCATCAGCAACGGCGGAGGGCATTTCTACAGGGGAAACAGATTCTGGGGGTACTTCTACTTCCATCTAAATAATTCTCTGTTATACATGACCTTGAGAGAATACTCAAAGCCTGAATACTACGACGCCTCTACAGACAGCTACAGGAAGGGAAAAAGAAACAGCAGAAATGCCGCGATCTTCGGCTCCTTCCTTTTTATTTCGAAAACGGTAGAAATAATTCATGCAGTCACATCCAATGATGAAATATCAAACGGAACAGCTGAGAGGAGAGAACTTTCAGCCGCGCCGTTTTTCAGTTTCGACAATAACGCTGATCCCGTGTACGGCCTTAGCGTCAACATTCCTTTCTGATACTTCACTACTGCAGCTCGTATCTCATACTCCATGTCACCAGATCCCGATCCTTCATATA
The DNA here is from genome assembly GCA_964396355.1 of uncultured Leptospirales bacterium. GTDB lineage: Bacteria > Spirochaetota > UBA4802 > UBA4802 > UBA5550 > CAYNFB01. The sequence goes on from CAYNFB010000333.1 coordinate 2,435, forward strand.
TGATATAATAGAATTATCATCGAAGGAAAGCCCTTCGGGAGAGGGTGCGGAAAAATTGATATATGACAATTCGATTTTAAGACCATTCTGAAAATCATAGGCAATTTTGGGCCAGGTTACGCAAGCCTGAGATTCTGTCTCTGCAATAAATTTAACAGAGAGCTTCACCCTGTTGTCAAAACAGCTGCCCACAAGCTTGCAGGAGACTATCTTCGTAAGCAGCGGCCTCTGAATATCCCGGTTAAAATAATGAGGCTGCTGCCATTCAACTGTGAGAACAGTGTCTCCCTGATGACCTGAAAAAATCCTGTTCAGCGGAATGAAGTAGTTAAACCCCACGGCATAGTGGACGTAATGAGATGTCTCAGTTTCAAAGGGAAACTGTACAGTATAAATATCTGACAGATCCTGTTTCACTATCCCTCTCTTATCGGGAGAGTAGACACCTTCAAACTGAAAGACAAAATCCCCCAGAGTCCCAGACATATCTGCTCCGATCTTATTAACATTGTATGAACAATTCCTAATGGTCAAATCCACGGGCGTGCCCATAACTGCACTCTGCGGCACGAGGAGAGGAGTGTTATCCGGACCATGATAGCAGCTCAGAGAAAAATCAGCCCTTCCTGCACTGCAGGCGGCCCTTGCCCCGGCTGCAGCATTGGATAGACGGATATCCTTTTCATCCTCTTCTTCCAGTATAATATTTACTGAAGGATCAGGAGACTGAAGATCCCAGTAATTTCCCTCTTCCGGCAGGCGCAGGGAAATGTGCACCGGAACAATAACTCCCTCAATTGAGAATTTGCCTGCAAACAGGGCGGCAGAAACAGAAGGAACTCCTGATTTATTCTCATCATCCGATTTGAGAAAATACTCCCTCAGATCAGATGGATTAAAATATGATGTAGGATTGTAGGCATCTGCCGTCCCCCATGAAAATATCTGATTGCCGCCCCTGAATCTGAGATTTCCGGCTGTAAGATTAACGTATAGTTCGGGAATTTTCAACTCACCGCTCGTTCCGGAAACTGTTAAATTCCGGGAGGTCCTCGTCCTGTCACTATAGAGGTAGTTTTCACCCTCCCTGCCGAAACGGTTGATTGCGTAAACATCGGCTGATGTGTAGAGAAAAAAGCTGTTAGTTCCTGCCCGGAGCTCCAGTCTCGACCGTATTTCATTTTTTAAATTCCGCTTCTCGGCATCACTGTCCGCAGCCGTATAGTTTTCAGATTCGATAAAGAACCTGGCTTCAAACATTGAATTGCTTTCATCACCAACAGCATCGACGTTCTCTTCATCCTTGAAAAATTCATCGACTGCCGCATCTTTTTTTAATGCAGCAGCTACAATCTGCTGTTCTCCGCCATCACCGGAAAAATCATTTAGACCATACATGGCTGCAGCCGGCAGTACCGGAAC
>CAYNFB010000334.1:0-3852 GCA_964396355.1 uncultured Leptospirales bacterium
TGATATTGCTTTCTACAGTGTGATTAAGAATAGCAGAATCCAGTATTTTATCAAGCAATCTTAAAAATTTATAGCAGAAAATAATATCACAAAAGGGGGATGGGGCTCAGGTCCTGATCCCCTTTTTTAATAGAGTGTGAAATGAAAGAAATGGATGATAAAAAATTTCTCCAGAGAATGCAGCGGGATGTAGCCAGAACTCTGAAGAAATATTCACTGATAAGCGAAGGAGATACCATTGCTGTCGCCCTGTCGGGAGGGAAGGATTCCCTGATGATGCTCGAAGCACTTGCAGAGAGAAGGAAGAGAATACCCTTCAGATACAACCTGATATCAGTCCACGTAGATATAAAGAATATCGAATATAAAACAGACACTGTCTGGCTGAGGGAATTTTCAGAAAAATTTGCTGTCCCCTTCCACGTGATAGAGAGCGAAGTAGATCTGGAAAAGGATCCCGGTAAATCAAAGTGTTTCATCTGTTCATGGATGAGAAGAAAGGAGCTGTTCCGGTTCTGCCGCGAAATGAACTGCACAAAGCTTGCCATGGGACATCAGAAGGATGATGCCGTTGAGACACTTATCATGAATATGATATTCAACGGCGCGATCAGCTCCATGCCGCCGAAACTGAAAATGTTTGATGGTGATTTAGAGATGATCCGCCCTCTCATACTGCTATCGGATGAATCAATTTCAAGGTATGCCAGGCTGAAGGCATACCCCGGGGAGCTAAAGAGATGCCCCTACGGAGATGACACACGAAGAAATGCCGTAAAAGAAATCATAGAGTCCATGACCAGCCTGGATAAGAATGCAAGAAATAATATTTTCAGTGCAATGACTCATATACACCAGGAATACCTGCCGCCTGCAGAATAATATCAGTCGTTATACCCGCATCCTTCATAAGGACTGATATTCTCCTCCTCCTCAAGATACTTTACATCTTCATAATAAGGGAAATCACTGCACATTCTCGGCCTGATACTATGAATAGAACAGGCAGGAAGGCCTTCGCTATCCACAGTATAATGTTTGCAGTAATAGTGATAGGGAAGATCTTCTTCCTGGTTTTCAAACTTAAATACCAGCATCGGATAAATCAGATAAATTTCTGAAAAATTCGGATCTATTGTCTTCGATTTCTTCCAGTATCCGTATGCCTTTTCAAGAAGTTCCGGCTCCTCTGCCAGCCTCACATCCTGACAGCATTTACCGCATCTTTTACACTCTCCCATCCTGAACCACCCTGCACATTTGTTTTTTTTAACATAAAAATACCATGCTCCAAAATTCAAATAATTTTTATAACTCCCGGTCAATTTCTTGACAAAGGGAAGCTATAAAAATTATGACAAAGACTAACTTTAAAACAAAATTAGTTGAAATTATCACTAATCCTTATATTATTTTATAAATTAATCTTACATTAAGGGGTTCATAATGATTGAAAAAGATGGATTTTCAGCAGAAGAAACTTTTCAGAAAAACACAGGATATGCATACAACGATTTCATCATACTTCCCGGATTCATTGACTTTGCACCCGAAGACGTTAATCTGGAAACTAATCTGACAAGAAATATCAGGTTAAAGAGTCCCCTTGTTTCCAGTCCCATGGACACGGTTACTGAAGCAGAAATGGCAATCGGAATGGCCCTGTGGGGAGGGATTGGAATCATTCACTACAACAACACGATTGAACAACAAACCGAAGAAATCCGAAAGGTAAAGAGATACGAAAACGGTTTTATTAACAATCCTCTGGTACTCTCTCCTAACCATAAAATAAATGACATTGACATGATCAAGGCCAGATACAATTTCTCCGGCATTCCGATTACTGAAGACGGTAAACTTAACTCCAAACTCGTCGGTATAGTAACGAACAGGGATATCGACTTCGAGAAAGACCGGACTAAAGCTCTCTCGGAGGTGATGACCACTGAACTGCTCACTGCCATGCAGGGAATTACACTTTCAGGAGCAAATAAAATACTCAGAGAATCAAAAAAAGGAAAGCTTCCCATCATAAACAGCGAAGGGCAGCTCGTCTCCCTGATGAGCAGAAACGATCTTCTCAAAAACAGAGAATTTCCTCTGGCATCTAAAGATAAAGAAAAGCAGCTCAGAGTCGGTGCGGCGATTTCGACTAAGGAAGAGGCAAGAGAAAGAGCCGATTCTCTGATTAAAGCCGGCGTGGATGTTCTGGTAATTGACTCTGCTCAGGGAAATTCGCTGTATCAGGTAGAAATGATAAAATTCATAAAGAATGAATATCCCGATGTGGATATCATAGGCGGAAATGTAGTTACAGAGGAACAGAGCCGCAACCTCATAGAGGCCGGTGCAGATGCACTACGAATAGGCATGGGCCCGGGTTCAATATGCGTGACACAGACAACAATGGCTGTTGGAAGGTCACAGGCAACAGCAGTTTTCAAAACTGCAAGAGCCGCTGAAAAATACGGAGTACCGGTCATGGCAGACGGAGGGATTGCAAACATCGGCCATATATCAAAGGCCCTGGCACTGGGGGCATCAACTGTTATGATGGGATCAATGTTTGCAGGAACAAATGAAGCACCCGGTGAATACTTCTATGAAAACGGCGCGCGTCTTAAAAAATACAGAGGTATGGGTTCAGTGGAGGCAATCGAAGCCGGAGGCTCCAAAAGATACTTTGCTGAGGAAGCCAAGGTAATAGTTGCTCAGGGTGTATCCGGCGCTGTAATGGACAAGGGCTCACTGAATGACTACATACCATATCTGATACAGGGCCTGAAACACTCATTTCAGGATATCGGATTGAGAGGCATTGAGGATCTGCATAAAAACCTCAAATCGGGAGATTTAAGATTTGAAATAAGGTCTTCCATGGCGCAAACAGAAGGACACGTCCACGATATGTATTCATATAAAGAACCAAAGTACATGTAGCATAAAAAATGAGCCGTTTCGCCATGAAACGGCTCATTTATACTTATTTATAATCCAATCAAAAAAATTCTTGAACACTGACGGTAAATAGCTATAATTATCTAAATAAATTTACATTCAGTGATAAATATGAAATCTAGAGTCCACATATCCGACAACAGCCTCAATATTAAAACGCCAATTTCAATTTTTGTAATAATTGCTGTGGCAGGTCTCTTTATGGTTGCCTCGGGAATTTATTATCTTGAAGAGATTCACCCCATAGATCATCTGCTCATAGGCACAGGAATACTCTTTATGTCCGGCGGATTATTAGCCCTTCTTAATTCCAAGTACTATAAGATTCTTGTAAACGAGGAACCGGGCTACTTGAGTCTGGTGGAATCAACCAGTCTGGATATTTCTCCTATGAAGATTCCCTTCAAATACTTCAAGGAAATAGTTGTTCAGTATCTCATCACAGGCGGAAAATCGGAATTTGAAGTGCTGCTCAAGAGCAGACTGGGTTCCCTTCACATGTTTGCTAAATATCCCGACAAAAAGAGAGCCATGGAAACTGCAGGAGAGCTCGAACAGGCCATGGGCCTCAACGTCATAGAAAACTCTGAGGTTCCCTATGACTCAATTGACAGAAGCAAGCCCTACGTGCCGATAAATCTCATTCTCCCTGGGAACACTACAATCAGGACAATCGAAAAGAGAAATTCATCTGAAATAAACTGGAAGAACAGCTATCATCCTCTTCAGTTCATTTTCATGCTCACCATATGCTACGCATTTTTTCATATAGCCAATTTTGTAATAGCTCCGCCCGGGCAGATTGGAATGGTGCCGACAATCACCATTTATACTTTCATGGGTCTCATTCTTTCCGGTCTTGTCATGATGGGACTCCTGTCTTTCTTCTCC
>CAYNFB010000335.1:0-347 GCA_964396355.1 uncultured Leptospirales bacterium
AACAGGTTCATCATCGGGGGAGGTGAAGATCTCCTCCAGTCTCTTGGCAAGGGAAACAATCTTAATCTTAACATCAAAGTTAGCGGCCGCCTCCATGGCTCTTCTCAGCTGAGTGGGGCCTCCGTCTATTACCATTAAGTCGGGAAGTTTCTGATTTTCGTTCACCAGATACTGAATTCTTCGGGACACAGCCTCGTGAATCATTGCCGGGTCATTGGCAGAGTCATATCCTCTTATCCTGTAGCGTCTGTAGCTCCTGTTTTCCGGCCTGCCGTTTCGAAACATTACCATTGATGCAACAGAATCGGTGCCGTGAAAGTTCGATATATCAAAGCATTCGATGGTTT
>CAYNFB010000335.1:357-3836 GCA_964396355.1 uncultured Leptospirales bacterium
TGTGTCCGCCCTGCATCGACGCCGTATTCAGCGGGTTTGTTTCTTTCAACTGCTATCATATCGATGTTTCGGTTGAGCATATTCATCACACCCTTGTCATCGGCAGAAACCGCAGCAGCAATGGATACCCGCCGTGATCCTTTCTCCTTCAGGTGGGATGCAATGAGTTTTGCATCGGCAAGTTTAACCGGTGTTACGATCCTTGCAGGAATCTCTCTGTCGTTATAGTATTCAATGATGAATGTTCTCACAACCTCCTCAGGTGTGGAGTACTCGGCATTGTCGAATATATTAATCTTCCGCCCCATGAGCACGCCGTGTCTGAATTCAAATATTACAACAATAGCCTCGCTGCCGTAGATGGATACTCCAATATAATCCTGATCGAGTCCCGAGTGCACATCCACCTTCTGGGATTGTGAAATCTTCTGTATGTCGAATATGATGTCTCTGATTTCCAGAGCCTTCTCGTATTCCATCTCCCGGGAGTACTTCTTCATCCTTGAGTTCAGACTGGTAATTACAGGCTCAATATTACCGTCGAGAAAGGATATTGCATCATCAATGAGCTTCCTGTACTCCTCTTTTGTTATCTTTTTCTGACAGGCTCCCGAACACTTCTTTATCTGATAGTTAAGACAGGGTCTCACTCCTTTTTTCAGGGGCAGCTCTTTGCGGCAGGTCTTGAGCTTGAATGTGTTGTTTATCATGGCCACTGTGTTCTTTGCGGCCGAGGCATCGGTGTAGGGACCGAAGTACTTGTCTCTGGATTTGTTTATACTGCGCGTGTATATGACTCTGGGATATTCCTCATGGAGGGTCACAGCAATGTAGGGGTAGCGTTTGTCGTCTTTAAGGCGTACATTGAATTTAGGTTTGTGCTTCTTTATCAGATTGCTCTCCAGCAGAAGAGCCTCTACTTCTGTATCTGTTACAATGACCTCAATGTTGTCGATGTTTTTGACCAGAACACGGGTCTTGGGGTCGTGGTCTTTCTTCTGAAAGTATGATGAGACCCTCTTCTTCAGGGAACCGGCCTTGCCGATGTAGATTATCGTCCCCTCAATGTCTGTCATCAGGTATACCCCCGGAGAAAGGGGAAGTTTTTTTAGTATCTCCTTTATCTTGTCATTCATGGTCCTGACTGAGTCTTGCAACCTTTTCCCTGTATTTTCTGCTCATATCATGAGCCGGGTTGATTTCAATGGCCCTGTCGAAGATGTCAAGCGCTTCTGCGTATTTTTTCGATCTGGCATAGGCCACTCCGAGGTTAAAGAAGCTGGAGTGGCTTTCCGGCCTGATTGTGCAAACCGTTCTGAATTTTACTACAGCCTCGTCTGTCTGCCCGTCCTTCATAAGTGATACGCCTTCAGCAAAGATGCTGTCTGCCTGTGAGTTAATATATTTCACGTATTCGTCTGTTTCCATTGTCATGGTATGCTGATCTTTTATGCAGTCGATTAAACTGTTGAATGAATCGGCCACGCGGTTCAGCTCTCTGTCCTCAGACTGCTTTATGTGGACGTTGAAATTTCCCTGAGCAGCCCTGTCGAAATGTGATGCAAGGCCCTTGAGTATGTCCGAGTAGCTCTGGTAGAACAGCCAGGTCGTAGCAATGACGCCGCCGACGATGATCAGTGAAATTATGAAGACGATAATCCGGTAAAGTCTGCTTCCGCTGAGCAGGAGGGATTTACTTCTTTCTGCAGTGGATGCTGATACCTGGGCCTGTATCAGTATTGTCCTCTTATCTGTTCTGTATGAACGGTATATATTCTGCCACTTCATTCCGTCGTATTTATAGTAGGCCGGATCGTATTCACTTCCTGTGAGAGCCTTCTTCATCTGTGCAAGACCCTTCTCGGGGCTTATTGTCTGGCCCGTTTTTATTTCAGTCCGGAAGGATTTATCCAGGGTAATGTGGTCAATGACTCTGAAGAAATTTTCATCTCCCGTGCGCTCATAGAGAATTACGTGCATGAATGCCTCATCATTGCCGCATTTTCTCTTCAGGTATGCTTTTAGCTCGCTGACATGGGATATTTTTCTCTCTTCTGCATTGTCGGCAATGACGTCCAGGAGTTTGCTGTAGTACCTGGCATTATCCTTAAAGATTATATCTTCAGCGCTGGAGAGGGTCATGTTCAGTGCTGAATTGACAATCAGCGCCGAGGTTATTATCAGGAATGCATATGCCAGTGATAGTGAAAAAATGAATCTCTTTGATAGTCCCGATCTGGATTTAATTTTCAGTTTCATCATAACCTCTTCTGGTATTACTTCAGCAGCATATCTCAATTTTTTCACTTGTCAAACTCTTTGTCTTAATTCCGCTCTATTTTCTCCAATGCTGCATAGATGGTTCTGAAAGTAATTGACAGAACTATCAGTTATTTTGAGAATTAACGTATTGAATCTATTTTAGAGGTCTGTTTTATGAAAGTGTCATCCTTCGGGGAAAAGGTCATCAGGAAATCCGGCATAAAGAGTCTCATGGATGATCTGGGTGATGCCATGGCTGTGAATCGAAATATGATTATGATGGGAGGAGGGAATCCTGCCCATATCCCTGACATGCAGAAGCTGCTTCGTCAGTCAATGAATGACGTCCTCAATAACGGGACCACTTTCGAGGAATGTGTGGGCAATTACGATTCCCCTCAGGGAAATTATCAGTTTATAGAAGAACTTGCATCTCTCTTAAGGAGAGAGTACGGCTGGGATATTACAGGAAAAAATATCGCCCTGACAAACGGCAGCCAGTCGGCATTCTTCATCCTCTTCAATATGTTTTCCGGGATCTTTCCCGACGGTTCCTTTAAGAAGATAATGCTTCCCCTGACTCCTGAATATATCGGATACTGCGATGTGGGCATTACCTGTGATGAGATATTCACATCAGTACGGCCGGAGATAAAGTTTGAAGGAGACAATATCTTCAAGTATCACATCGACTTTGATAATCTGGTCATAGATGATTCAATCGGCGCCATCTGCGTGTCCCGGCCCACCAATCCCACGGGCAATGTTCTTGCAGACTGCGAAATAGACAGACTTGTTGAAATATCGAAAAGCAGAGGCATTCCCCTCATCGTGGATAATGCCTACGGCACTCCCTTCCCGGATATAGTCTTTACAGATGTGAAGCCCTTCTGGGAGGAAAATATAATCACCTGCATGAGCCTTTCAAAGCTGGGGCTTCCCGGTGTGAGAACGGGCATACTCATCGCCTCGGAAGAGGTGATAGACGCGGTGTCTCAGATGAATGCTGTTGCAAATCTTGCACCGGGCAGTTTCGGTGCAGTGCTTGCATCTGAAATGGTCAAATCCGGGGAAATCATCTCTGCAAGCCGTGATATAATCAGGCCTTATTATAAAGAAAAGGCTGAATTTGCCGTGAGCCTCCTGAAGGAGAAGCTTAAGGGTGGGAGTTCGAATACGACACAATGGGCAATCCAACCGCAATGATCTACCCCGAC
>CAYNFB010000336.1:0-3747 GCA_964396355.1 uncultured Leptospirales bacterium
GCTGTAATCCTCCATAACTTTATCAGCAGCAGTACGGGCCAGAGGACAGTATATTGGGCGGGGAGGTTTCGTCATAAGAATTGTCCGCAGAGAGGGGCTCCTATCCTGCCGATAGTCTATAAAAGGTTCTCACGAAAAGACACGAAAATTGATGAAAGGATGTTACACGAAAAAATCACGAAAAGTATTAAGATTTTCCGGAAGCGCAGGGGATATGGAGATATAAGAGATATGGGGATGAAGGACTTGTTTGGATTTGGATTCTGCTCCTGCAGATACCGAAAGATCATCGCACTGTTACCTGAAGTTTATTTTATGAGATACCGGTATTCCCTGCGGTCAACCGTTATGACAAAAAACAGCATCAATAGTCTACATTCATAATTACGTTCTGGAATAATTAATTAATCTTTTCTTTCGTGCTTTTCGAGCTTCTTTTCGTGACTTTTCGTGAGAGGTCTTAAAGCGGAAGAAATCCCCGGTGAAGTGCCTTGCTGTAATCCTCCATAACTTTATCAGCAGCAGTACGGGCCAGAGGACAGTATATTTTATGGAAGGCCGGGACGGCCGAGGGGCACTTTTTGCACCAGTATGATGCGCTGCAGGCGGCGCACATATCCCTTGCCGGATAACCCGGTTCAGCATCAGTCCTTCCATTTATCTTTTCACTTTCCGGAAGATTGCATGCAAAGAGTCTCCCTGCTGAATCGACCAGAGGAAAGCGGCAGTGATATGCGCACTGGTCTGATGGATCGCAGTATGCCGATGCCAGAGGCCTGAAAGCAGGCTCATCAAGCATGAGTGAAAGCTGTTCACAGGAGAGGCTGAATTTCTCAGCTGCTCTCAGCGCATGGGCGGAGGGGTAGATAATCGATGAAGCTGTGCATCTTCCTTCTGTGAGATCATTTAGATAGTCCAGAGTTTCGTATCTGTCTTCGAAGCTGAAGGATGTGACGGGAAAGTTCACAGACAGGGCAATGACTCTGTCTCTCATTATTCCTGCCGCATCAGTCAAAGCCTCCAGGTGCCCGGCTGAACCGCAGATGCTGTCGTGTACTGCTGTATCGCGGTGATAGACTGTGAATCTGAACTGGAAGTCGGCATCTGTTTTTTCTGTGAAGTCGAGAAATTTATTCACTCTGTTCCTGTCGTGGAACCATGAGCCGTTTGACAGAATGCGTATGAGGACTCTCTCCTCTGACAGTCTGACAATGTTTTCAATGACTTCTTCAATATTTTCTGCGAGGAATATTTCTCCTCCTGTTATGCTTATTTCCCTGGGAGAGAGATCTGTCAGCTGCTCCACATGCTTGAGATTAAAATTGCTGATTTTAGGGACACCCCTGTGGGGTATGAAGCAGTGGGGGCAGCGTAGTGTGCATGATTTTGTCAGCTCCAGATTCATCTTCGAGAAGAGGGGAGGTGATTTAAGAAATGCCTGTCTGTACATCCGCAGTGTCTCATCCATACAGGGAGTCTGCTGATCAAGGAAAACATCAGCAGACACGGTCATATCCCTGCCGGTTATATTCCCCTCCTTCGAAACAGATATTTCTAAACCGTGAACAGGCGAGTAGAGTTCTATCCTTCCATCAATATTCTTTGAGAGTATTCCCCTCTGAAGTTTCTCTGTTAATCTTTCCGGCAGGCTCACTGTATTTTTTCTGCCTCTGCGATTTCTGATTTGAGTTTTTCACGTATTGTCCTTGTGAACCTCAGGAGATCCCCGCTTCCGCCTGAAACTGTATATTTGATAATTTCTTCTATTGCACTCCGCACTGAGGAGTTTACAGAACTCAGCAATATGTTTTTTCCTGCCAGCTCACCGGCGCTCCCTGATCCCTGGATAAAGAGGTCGCAGGCCTGTCGTCTCTTCTTGTATATATCGTACCATGCCGGGAAGAGAGGCTTCAGTGCAACTGACGCGGTTTCATGAAGCAGTGATACCCGGCTGTCTTTAAATCCATAGGTCAGTTCAAATTCTTTGCTTCTTTTCAGCAGTCCCCGGCTCATCAGCTTCTTTGACAGAGGAGATTCTCCTGTGCAGTATAGCCGGTTCAGCATGGTGTGTATGTTGTCAAGATTGCGGCTGAAGAGGAATTTGTATTCCTGAAGCACCTCATCAAAGGTCACTTCAGGATGGAAGGGAATGAATCCGATGTCAAGATCCAGCTCCAGAGATTTTATAATTTCAATAGACTGTTCAGCGGTTTCCATGGAGCAGTTCTTTTTATACAGGTTTCTGGTTTTCTCCACAGATGAATCGATGCCGAGAAATACTCCGGCTAGTCCCGCCTCTTTGAGAGCTTTAAAGAGCTCCCTGTCTACAAGATCAGGCCTGCATTCGAAGCGGAATACTGCTCCGGGTAATTCATTTTTTATCATCTCTCCAAGGGTGAATGCCCGGTCAAAGCCTTCTTCTCTGTTCCCGATAAAATCATCATCAATGAAGTTGAAAATATTTACTCCGTAAACTCTTCGAAGGAAGACCATCTCCTCCAGCACCTTCTCTGCATTTCTCTGCCGGAGGGGGCTGCCGCAGGCCCGGATGCTGAACTGATTTATTGAACAGAAGGTGCACCTCCCGCTGCATCCTCTTGATGAGGACAGGGCTGCAGGCATTCCTCTTTTCAAAGCAGAGGGGAGTGCATCCCTGTGGGGCATGGGAAGATTATCCAGGTTTTCTTCTGTTCTTTCAGGCTCTGTCCGGGTGATCATGCCATCCCGGCCGGGAATGGTTATGCCCCGCGTAATGAGGGGCTTCTTCTTCAGTGCATTGTCAACCAGATCGGCAAGCACCTTCTCCCCGTCAAACTGAACAATAGAATCAAGGCGGGGCAGGAAAGTGAATATTTTTTCCGGAAAGAAACTGGGCAGATATCCTCCTGCTGTTACATGAAGGGACTCTGAGGTGAACATCTCTGATATTGCCATTGCCTGATCCAGGGCGTACTCTGACATGATGGAGAAACCCGCAACTGCAGGCTTCAGGTCATTTACGGCTGACGCGATCTCCCGGGCGGTGAGGTTCTGGAGCTCTCCGTCCAGGAGGCATGCGGAGAATCCCCTTTCTCTGAGGGCGGCAAGGAGATATGCAGCACCCATTGATTCCTGAGTCTCCTGGTCGAAACCGGTGTGTTCGAAGGGGGGCCTTATTATTACGCAGTCCACCGGTCAGTGAGCTACCGGCACGCATGTACAGACCCTGCGGGATCCTCCTCCGCCGCCTCTTCGGGACCGGTGAGAACGGACGAGATTACAGGTGCACACCTGGTTGCAGGTGCAGACTGTTTTTCCGCCGGAAGTCTCCCTGACGGACTTCCACTTGCTTTTCTTCCCTGCTATTTTATACTCCGGCTTTTCAGGCATTTCCTCTTCATCGGCGACGTAGAGATCCATCTCCGGTTTTACAAATTTTATGATTTCAGGTTTTTCATCTTTTTTCTCTGCCATTGTCCTGCCTCAGTTAAATTTTATGCATCCCTGTCCGGATCTTTCCAGATGGAGCAGAAGATGTTCTTCCAGAATTTTTCTGTTAATGCTGCAGCGGTATTCCTCCTGCCCTGATGAGAGGGTCATCTTGGAGGGGCACTCTCCGGCGCAGTGTTCCAGGGCGAAACATTCCCGGCATGCTGCTTTCTGAAGGTTTAATCCTGATATTGTTTTGTAACGCTCATTATCAATGGATATTATTTTATCAGCTGTTGCCCCCAGGTTAAAGGGGTCATCTTCAGGTGCGATCCCTGC